>JADJXP010000001.1:700878-1051318 GCA_016715795.1 Chloracidobacterium sp. | reverse complement strand
CCAAGGATGTCGGTAAGGGCACAGGTCTGGGCCTCGCGGTCTGCTACGGCATCATCTCTGAACACGACGGACGCATAAGCGTGCGCTCGAATGTCGGAAAAGGTACGACTTTCAGCATCTTCCTACCTGTAACCTCGGTCTCCTGACCCACCAACAATCACCATGCCAAAACTACTAGTCGTTGATGACGAAAAAACCTGAGACTTGTCGTCCACAAAGAGCTCACCCGCCAGGGCCATGAGGTCGAATGCGCGGAGGACGGCGAGGCCGCATGGGAACTGCTCAACGAGCAGGACTTTGACGTCGTGCTGTGCGACATAAATATGCCCCGGCTCGACGGTATGGGCTTGCTCCGACGAACGCGCGAGCGATGTCAGAATCCGCCTGAAGTGATAATGCTCACCGGCCAGGCGACAGTCGAGTCCGCGATCGAGGCGATGAAGCTCGGCGCCTATGATTACCTCACAAAGCCCTACCGCATCGGCGAACTATCGGCACTCGTGACGGCCGCCGCCGAAAAGCAGCAGCTAAAGGTCGACAACCAGCGGCTCCGTGCACAGATCGCGCGGACAAATGTCGAGCTTCCCGACATCGTTGCCGAATCACCGCAGATGAAGGAAGCCTTGCGGCTCGTCCAGCGCGTCGCCCCGTCTGACACGTCGGTACTTATCACCGGCGAGAGCGGCGTGGGCAAGGAACTGATCGCACAGGCGATCCACCGCTTGAGCAAGCGCGCAGAGAAACCGTTTATCGACCTGAACTGCGCCGCGCTGCAGGACACGCTGCTTGAGAGCGAACTGTTCGGCCACGAGGCCGGCGCATTCTCGGGTGCACGGACTCGAAAACTCGGCCTCTTTGAGATCGCCGACGGAGGGACACTGTTCCTCGACGAGATCATGGAGATGCCGATGCAGCTACAGTCAAAGCTGCTGCGGGCACTCGAGACGCGCTCGTTCTTCCGCGTCGGCGGCGTCAAGAAAGTCGAAGTCGATGTCCGTCTGGTCGCCGCGACGAATCGTGATAAGGAGCAGGCCGTCGCCGACGGCATCTTCCGCTCCGACCTGATGTACCGCATCAACAGCTTTGAGATCAACGTCGCACCGCTACGCGAACGCCGCGAAGATATCGAACCACTATCACGCCACTTGCTACACAAGCTTGTCGGGCACGACGAGCCCGAGCTGTCACCGGCCGCGATCGAAGCTCTGAACGCATTCGACTGGTCGGGCAACGTTCGCCAGCTTCGCAACTGTCTCGAGCGAGCCGTGCTGCTCTCAGACAACGGATTGATCACGCCCCGCGAACTGCCACCCGAGATCGCCTTTCCGTCCGAACGCCCGAAAGTGGCCGTAAGCTACAACGCCCCTCAATCGGGCCCCGTCGCGTCATTTCAAAACGCCTCGCCGTCAAACCTTCGCGACGTCGAACGCCAACAGATAATCGGCGCCCTCGAAAAGACCGGCTGGCACCGCGGAAAGACCGCCGACCTGCTCGGCATCTCGCCCTCGACGCTCTATCGCCGCCTCCGCGAATACGGGCTCGATGCCCGGTGACCGGTTACCGCAGCTTTTGGCTTTACGATAAACAGGAACCGCTGCTCCGAGAGCGGCATTAGTTTCTGCTCGAAACCCGCTCCGATCGTCGCCAAGGCATCGGCGAGGCTGTTGCCGCCGAAAAGAAGCAGTGGACGCCGCTTTGCCCATCGGATCAATGCGGGCAGCCGTTCTGTAAATCTATCGAGGGCCCGGCAGGTGACGAAGTGACTCTCGCCGGCGTCCGTTTCAGCAAACTGTCGGTTTACTACCTCTACACGCTGCGACATGCCAAGAGCCTCAACCGCGGTTTCAAGAAATCTTGTCTTCTTCTCTTTCGACTCGATAAGCCTGGCCGACAGATCGTCGCGGACCAGCAAACACGGTATTGCGGGCAATCCGGCACCGGTGCCGACATCGGCGAACCTTGCTCCATTGGGCAGGTGGTCGAGCAGCGTTAACGACTCAAGGATGTGCCGCGTCGCAAACTCCGCCGGAGAGCACGAAGCGACGAGATGCAGCAGCGGATTGTGCTCAGTGACCAGTTCGCAATAGCCGGTGAGACGGTTAACGTGCTCGTCGGTGAGTTCAATGCCAAATGCGGCCTGATTGGCCTTGAGTGAGGCGATGAGATCAGTTCGCATTAAGAAAGGAGTCTCCCGCAAAGCTGCAAAGAACACAAAGAAAAATGGGAATCCGGCTTATGACTCCAGACTCCCGACCCAAGACTTGATTGGTGCGGACGAGAAGAATCGAACTTCCACGGCCTTGCGGCCACAGGCTTCTGAGACCTGCGCGTCTACCAGTTCCGCCACGTCCGCACGCGAGCGAATTATCGAGAATACTAGTTGAGGCCGCCAAATTCAAGAAACATACTCGGAATAGGTGAGAAGTGATAGGTCAGAAGTGAGATGTCAGAAGATATAACTTTTCACCTATCACTTCTCACTTATTCCGGAGAGTTTGCTATGTTCTAACTGTGCTCGTTGAGAATATCGCATCCGTCGGCGCCCGGATAGAACAGGCCTGTAAACGTTCCGGCCGCGACCCGTCCGCGGTCAAACTCGTAGCTGTGAGCAAGACGCATTCGGCGGACGTCATTCGCGAAGCTCTCGCTGCCGGCCTCACTCTTTTCGGCGAGAACAAGGTCCAGGAAGCGGAATCGAAGATCGGCGAACTCGGCCGCGATAACATCGAATGGCACCTGATCGGGCATCTGCAGTCGAATAAGGCCCGCCGTGCCGTGCAGCTTTTTGACGTTATTCAGTCGCTTGACTCGCTCGAACTCGCCGAGCGCCTTGAGCGTATCTGCGGTGAAGAAGGCCGCGCGTCGCTCCCCGTTTTTGTTCAGGTTGATCTTGCAGGCGAGACGACAAAATCCGGTGTGGCCGAGAATGAACTGCCGAGATTGATCGATTTTGTTCGAAATTGCAAACATCTGAGTTTGAATGGGTTGATGCTCCTTCCGCCTTACACCGACGACGTGGAGGCGACGAGGCCGTACTTCAGCCGCCTGCGAGAGATTCGCAACCAGCTCGTTCCCGACGGCGATCTGTCGATGGGAATGAGCCACGATTTTGAGGTGGCCATCGAGGAGGGTGCGACCATTATCCGCGTCGGCACAGCGATCTTCGGCAGGCGTTAACTTTCGATATGCTTTCAACACTTGTATATCCCTGGTTCTTT
This sequence comes from Chloracidobacterium sp., assembly GCA_016715795.1. NCBI lineage: Bacteria > Pseudomonadati > Acidobacteriota > Blastocatellia > Chloracidobacteriales > Chloracidobacteriaceae > Chloracidobacterium > Chloracidobacterium sp. The sequence continues at coordinate 1,048,100 of JADJXP010000001.1, read as the reverse complement.
CTTGTGGTTTGGTCGCTGTTTGGCGTCTTTCTCGGCATGATGCTGCTGCGGCTCATCTTCAACTACAGTGACCCGAATCCATTTGGCAAGGTCGGCCGGTATGGGTTCAAGGTGCGCAAGCTGACCGAGAAATGGGTATATCCGGCCGCGCGTTTCTTTGCGATGTATCGGATCGATACCCGGCTTGCGCCGCTGCTGACGATGTTCCTCGTGTTTGTGTTCACTTTCTTCTTTACTCAGATCGTCGGCAATGCGTTCTTTGTGATCGATGGCCTGACGACCGGCATACTGGCCGCGGATCCAAAACTGATCGCCGGTTTTGTGCTCTATGGACTGCTGAGTTTGCTGGTCCTGTTCATATTCATTCGTTTCCTTGCATCGTGGTTCGTATTCAGCCGCAAGACATTTATTGCGTTCGTTATGCGTGTGACCGATCCGATAATGCTCCCGGTCCAGCGGCTGATACCGCCGATCGGGATGTTCGACATTTCGGCGATGCTCGTGCTGCTGCTCATCGGCTTTCTTCAGTCGATCGTTCTCAATGTCTTTGTCCGCTGACACCGCCGTGATCGCAGTAAAGGTCGTGCCGCGTACCTCGCGCAGCGAGGTCGTCGGGTGGGCCGATGGCATTCTGAAAGTGCGGCTCACGTCGCCGCCCGTCGATGGTGCTGCGAATGACGAGCTTGTCAGGCTGATCGCGAAACGCGTCGGCGTCGCGAGGTCGAATGTCGAGATCACCCGCGGCCTGACATCGCGAAATAAAACACTTCGCATCCACGGCATCACCGCCGAGCTTTTGAAAGCGAAACTCGCGCCGTGATATATTCACAAATTCGTGAACCTTTATGTCAGGACATTCCAAATGGCACTCGATCAAGCATAAGAAGGGCGCGCTTGACGCCAAACGCGGCAAGATCTTTACGAAGATGATCAAAGAGATCACCGTCGCGACCAAGACCGGCGGCAGCGGCGACCCCGACGCTAACGCGAGGCTTCGCAAAGCTGTCAGCGACGCAAAGGCGCAGAACATGCCCAACGACACCATCGACCGTGCTATCAAACGCGGCATGGGCGAGGGCGAGGGAGCCAATTACGACGAGGTAACTTACGAAGGCTACGGCCCCAACGGCACGGCCGTGATGGTCGAGGCGATGACCGACAATCGCAACCGCACGGTCGCCGAAATTCGTCATATATTTTCAAAGAACGGCGGCAACATGGGCGAGTCCGGCTCGGTCGCCTGGATGTTCGACAAAAAAGGCTACATCGTCGTCGATAAGGCCGCACGGAGCGAAGAGGAACTCTTCGAGATCGCCGTCGGTGCCGGTGCCGACGATATGCAGGACGAGGGCGACGTCTTTGAGATATTCACCGCTCCCGACGGTTTTGACGCCGTCAACGACGCCATCCGTGCCGCCGGCATCGTGCCGCAGGCTGCCGAATTATCAATGGTCCCGCAAAACTACATCCGCCTAGAGGGCCAGGACGCCAAGACAATGCTCAAGCTCTACGACGCCCTTGAGGACAACGACGATGTCCAAAAGGTATGGGCAAACTTCGACATCGATGAGTCCGAGATGGAGTAGCTGCTATCACTTGAGGCTGTCGAGCAGCTTTGTCACCTGAGCCCTATTCTTCAGCGTTTCCTTGTCGTTGAATGACAGCGTCAGCGTAAGGTAATCACGCAGGGCCGTGCCCGCCTCGTCTTTACGCCCCATTTCGGCGTAGAGCATCCCGAGCCGCATAAATACATTCTTCGATTCGGGCAGTAATTCCGCTCTCGCCTGGGCCCGTGCGCCTTCAAGCTCACGGAGGGCCTGTTCCTTTTGCCCTGCCTGATACAGAACGACTGCCAGATCACAGGACAACGCAGCAGAGTACATCGGCAATCTGGCCCTTGCTTCGGTAAAAGTCCTGATCGCCGCCTCGTAATTCCGCTGTTCGCTGTAAACGATTCCCAACGCCTCGTAAGCCTGATAGATCGCGTAAAGTTCCTGGTCCTCAGGCGGGAGCGAAAGGAGCTTCTTCAGGTCAGCCTCGGCGCTTTGGTACTGCTTCTTCTTTAGATACGTTCGGCCGCGGGCGAGGTAATTGCGCGGCTTTGGGTTCTTGTTGATCGCGGCCGTAAGTTCTCTGATCGCCTCATCGTTACGCTCCACCTCGATCAGGGCATTTGCATATTGGCCCGCCGTAAATGACGATGCGTCCATTGCCCTCGCGTTAGCCCATAGTGAAAGGTCGCTCGCCCAGGTCTTGTTATAAACAAACGTCCGTGCCCCGAGCACTGCACTGACCACAATGCACCCGATCATCACATTTCGTTCCGTAGCAAACCGAAGAGCGACAGGAACGATCATCATCAGGGCTCCCAAGAGCGGTAGATACAGATATCGGTCATGCACGATCTGTTCGGGCGTGAAGACCATTGCATTCATCGCCGGCGCGAGCGGCAATAGGAACAATGCGGCGGCGAAGCGCCTTTTGGCGTCGTTCTTGACGAGATAGAAAATGCCGCCAAGAGCCGCCAGCGATACCGCAAGCGGCAGGATGAAATTCGTCAGGCCGATCTGCACAACAGGTTCGAGCGGATAATTGCCCGACATCCAAAACGGGAAAAATATCTGGCGCAGATAGAACGCAAACATCGACGGAACGCTCATCACCGCCGTTCCAAAGCCCACGGCATCCTCCGGCGGACTTGAGAGGCCACCGAGGATGTTCATCCGGAGCAGGAACCAGCCGACGGCTATTCCGGCAAGCACCAGCAGCGGCATCTTGTAGTCCAGTGGTTTCTTTTTGTCCGGCTCGTGCCTCGCGAGGACGAAATAGTACAGCGGCAGGCAAATGATGCCGATCTCCTTTGCTCCAAGGGCCAAGGCGTAAAGCAAAACGGCAAGAGAAAGGTGCTTTGTCGATCTGCTGCTCGCGTATGTATCGGCAAACCAGAGCGAGCCCAGTAGGGCAAGCGAGAATAGCAGGTCCGGCGAGCCTGAGACCCAGGCTACGCTCTCGACATGCACAGGATGGACAGCGAATATGAGAGCAATTACAAAGCCAATGGCCGCCGAAAACTCAAGCTTACGCAGGAATAAGAACGCAAGCAGCGTCACGCCCATGTGGAGCAGCAAGTTAAGCACATGCCAACCGAAAGGGGCCGCGCCAAAAAGCCGGTAATTCAATATGTGCCATGCCGTGAACGTCGGCCGCCAATAGTTGCTTGCAACCACGGTCCCGTCGCCCTTGAAAGCCCAGACGTCAGACGTCAACGCCTTCCATATCAGGCCGTTGTCCTGTATCAGCGTGTTCCTGAGTATCTGGCGGCTGTCATCGTAAACGAATTCGCCGCCCATCGAGTTGGCGTAAACTGCAACGACGACGATGGCCAAGATGGCCAGCCATTTCCATTCGTCTGTGAGTTTCATAGGCGATATGCCCTGTTAATGAGCGGCTATCCGAATCTGATCGCCGCTCGTGCCTTTGCCTTTGCGGCTTCGACCTCGCGGTCACGCGGCGGAGCAGCCGTCGAGAGCGTGTTGAGCATCTCCTGCGCAGCGGCGGCGACGCGTTCGAGGGCAAGGTAGAATGCCTCCTCGTTCGCCTTCGACGGCTTGTTCATTCCCGAAAGTTTGCGGACGAACTGCAAGGCCGAGGCATTGACCTCGTCGGTCGTCGCCGGCGGGTCGAAATTGAATAGTGTCTTGATGTTTCTACACATTATTTTGGGGGTATGACTTCTGTAACCGTGCCCTTCGCAACCGTGCGGCCGTATTCGCGAAGTGCAATGACGGTGCCCTTTTCGAGCGGTGCGGCCTGTGTCAGCTCGATCTCGACCTCGACGCCCTTTTCGCCCGGAGCCGCCTCGGCCCTTCCGGCCGGCAAGGTCATTACGCCCGAAAAGCTGCCGGTCCTGATCGCTGCCAGCGGACGAAATCCTGTCGGCAATGGTTTTGCACGTCCGCCCTCGGCGGTCGAGAGGACGTCGATCTTTGCCTTGAACCTGGCGAATGTGTTGATGCTGCCGGGCTTGGCGATCACGTTTCCACGTTCAACGGCCGTTTTGTCAACGCCGCGAAGCATCAGGCCAACGTTGTCGCCCGCTTTCGCCTCGGTCACAATCTTGCGGAACATCTCGATCGCCGTAACGGTCGTCGGTGTGACGGCCTTTGCCCCGACGATTTCCACCGCATCGCCGACCTTTACCGAGCCGCGCTCGATCTTGCCGACGGCGATCGTTCCACGGCCGCTGATCGAAAAGACATCTTCGACGGCGAGTAAGAACGGTTGCTCGTTCTGAGCTACGACCGTGATAGAACTCACCGCGAAGACTGCTACCAGTATTAATGGCCTGCGCATCCGACTGTTATTCCCCCTTCGTTTCGCCCTGGTGTCCCGCTAGTGTCCCGCACACCAGCGGGACAGTCTAACTGTTGCAATTACAAGCACTTGCGATTCACTTTTGCCGTGTCCCGCCAGTTTTGAAAAAAATAATTGTCATCCTGTCCCAGCCTGTCCCGCCACTGTCCCAACGCCGTGTGGGACACCCTAAATATTGCAATTACAAGTGGTTACGTCGCATATTTTCGCCTGTCCCGCTCATTTTGAAAAAAAACGCATTCTGTCTTACACGTGTAATACAGGGCCCAAAGAGCGATGTTGCAAACATAGCACAATAGTGCACAAAAGTCAAGGCTTTTCTGCGGAGTTCAGCGTCTCTATTCGTGCATTCGTGGCTAATATCGCCCCCCAAAATCAGCCACGAATGCACGAATAAACTCAAAGTCGAGCCTCTCCTATACTCTCGAAATCCACTCAGCCGTCACGCGGGCCATTTCGGCAAATACATCCTCGGGCGAGGTGCGCGTTTTCTTTAGAACTTTGTAGCTGTGATCGGCGGTGTCGAGCAGGTGAAGCGTCGCCCGTTTCCCCAGTTTTTTGATCACCGGACGAAACAGCTCGAGATCGTTCAGCGCGTCTCGCGTGCCGCTCAGAAACAGCATCGGGATCTTTACCGAGTTGAGATGTTCTGCACGCGAATTATCAGGACGATTCGGCGCGTGCAGCGGAAACGAGAACAGCACGAGCCCTTTCGCTCCGTCGAGCGGCGACTCAGACTGCGCCGTCGTCGTCATCCGACCGCCAAACGAATGCCCGCCGGCAAGCAGCGTCAACTTCGGCTCAAGCCGTCTTGCCTCCGCAACCGCCGATCGAACAGTCGCCATCGCGGTTTTCGGTGAGTCAACCCCGCCGCGGCCATATTCTTTGAACGGAAAATTGTATCGAAATGTCGCGATGCCTCGCGTCGCTAGATTCTCAGCAATATTCTGCATCGAAGCCGAACGCATATCAGCCCCCGCACCGTGACCGAGTACGAGAAGGTGCGTCGCCTTGGCAGGACGCATTAGAATCGCCGAAACCCCGCCCTTTTCGGGCGTTGCAAGGAATTTGAGTTCGCGAACAGTCACCTAATAATTCCATTCATTGAGGAGATTCATGATCTTTCCATCAATATGTGCTTTACGGCCACTTGGTGAATGATGATCGCTAGATGCGTGCAAGGAATTAGCTTCTCCTATATACCTCTCGCCGGTGTCCAACCTTGATCACCAACACGGTCAATACGTCTTGTTCGATCTTATAGATCAATCTATATTCGCCTATTCTAATGCGATACGCGTCATCAGTGCCTTTCAGTTTCTTAATTTTCAGAAGCTCTGAAAACGGACTGATAGCGAGCAACTTTAGTGCTTCGACAAATCTATCGCGAATCTTTTTCGGGAGTTTGAGAAACTCCTTCTCCGCACTTTTGACGAATTCGACGGTGTAAACAGACATTCAGCTTTTTCGCTTGCTTGCTTTTGCGAGAACATCTTCTAAAGGAACTCTTTCCTCGTTCCGCCGGTTTCTATACGCCTCGAGATCGATCTCGTCCTCGATCTGCTCGACTAGTGCCTGTTCGATCAGATGCCGCAGCTTTATGCCTCGCTCCTTGCAATAAAGCGTAATCGCTTCTTTTACGCGGGCATCGATAATCGTCGATAATGTTGCAGTTTCACTCATATTCACGAATTATAATGAAAACTCTTGAAAAAACAATTTTGTTTTCTTGGATACAACGAGCTTAGCAATGGAATTTCTTCCTCAGCCCTTGCCAAACCTCGCTGTATTCATGCTGCAGCTCGGCACAGTCCATTGCGAACTTTGTCGGGCGGATGATGTAGCGGGATTCGAACATAAATGCCATCGTGCCTTCGAGTTTCTGAGGCTTGAGATCGGCGTTCGACGCTTTTTCGAATGCGTCGAGGTCGGGGCCGTGGGCGGACATTTGGTTGTGGAGCGAGCCGCCGCCGGGGACAAAGCCTTCTTCCTTGGCGTCGTACGTGCCGTAAATCAAGCCCATATATTCGGACATATAGTTGCGGTGATACCACGGCGGGCGGAAGGTATTCTCGGCGACGAGCCAGCGGTCGGGGAAGATCGCAAAGTCGCAATTGGCGACGCCGGGTTCGCCTGTTGGCGACGTCATCACGGTAAAGAGCGATGGATCGGGATGATCGAACGAGATCGATCCCATGATGTTGAATCGCCGCAGATCGTAACGATACGGGGCATAGTTGCCGTGCCATGCGACGACATCGAGCGGAGAGTGGCCGATCTCACACGACCAAAGATTGCCGCCGAATTTTGCAACTTGAATAAACTCGCCTTCGCGGTCCTCGTACCAGGCGACGGGCGTCTCAAAATCACGCGGATTCGCGCAACCGTTCGCTCCGATCGGGCCAAGGTCGGGAATGCGAAAATGCGAGCCGTAATTCTCGCAAATATAGCCGCGGCACTGTTTGTCGTCCGCGTGCGGCTCGACCTTGAACCGTGTGCCTCGCGGAATGACGACGATCTCGCCCGGCCCGGCCTGCAAACAGCCGAGTTCGGTCAAAAATCCCAATCGTCCCATTTCAGGAACGATCAGCATTTCGCCGTCGGCGTTGTAGAAATACTTGTCGCCCATTCCGCGATTGAGCGTGTAAATGTGAATGCCTATGCCGGTCTGTGCAAGCGGCCCACCGTTGATCGCAATGGTCGTGATGCCCTCGACAAAATCTGTCGGCTCCGACGGTATCGGCAGCGGGTCCCAGCGAAGCTGGTTCGGCGTGACCTCGGCCGCATCACACTCGCTCAGCCATCGCCGGTTGTCGACGCGTTCGAATGGCTTGTGCAAAACGCTTGGTCTGATGCGATATGTCCATGTCCGCTTGTTCCAAGCACGCGGCACCGTGAACGCCGTCCCCGAAAATTGCTCGGCATAAAGCCCAAGTGGGCACTTCTGTGGCGAGTTTTGTCCAATAGGCAGCGCGCCATCGACGGCCTCGGTCGCAAACTCGTTACCGAAGCCTGTTTGGTATTCCAGCTTCATAACGAAATAATAGCCGCAAAAAGGCACAAAAGGCACAAACAGAAAATACTATTTTGTGTCTTTTGCGCCCTCTTGTGGCCAATTCCTACAGATTTCCGCGGCGGCGTTGCTCTTCTTCAATCGAGACGAACAACGCCTTGAAGTTGCCCTTGCCAAAGCCTTTGCAGCCTTTGCGCTGGAGAATTTCATAGAAAACGGTCGGGCGGTCTTCAACCGGTTTTGTAAAGATCTGGAGCAGATAGCCTTCGTCGTCGCGGTCAACGAGAATGCCGAGACGTTTGAGGTCGTCGACGTTCTCGTCAATGTCGCCTACGCGGTTTGGCAGCTCTTCGTAATACTCGTCAGGCACGCGGAGGAATTCGACGCCATTATCCTGCAGCATGCCGACCGTATGGCGAATGTCGCGGCACAGCAGGGCGACGTGCTGGGCACCGGCGGAGCGGTAGAAATCAATGTATTCCTGGATCTGCGATTTGCCGCCCTTGCCCTCGGCGGGCTCGTTTATCGGGAACTTTATGTTGTGCTGGCCGTCGCTCATCACGATCGACATCAGGGCGGAATACTCGGTCGAGATGTCTTTGTCGTCAAAGGTGATATAGCGGAAAAAGCCCATCACGTCGCGGTAGAAATCTGCCCACACGTTCATCTTGCCGAGCTCGACGTTGCCAACGATGTGATCGACGAGCATCAGTCCTACACCGTCGCCCTCGACTTCTTGCGAGACAAAGCCGGGCAGGAATGGGCCGGTGTATGTACTTCCATGTCCGTTGCTTGAGCGGCCGTTAGCGGCGCCATCCCTCACGGTCGGGCTACTGACACCATACGAGATGAACGAGTGGATCGTGTCGCCGTAGGTCGCGATCGCGGCCTTGCGGACGCTGCCGTTCTCGTCCTTCCAGTCGTGAGGCTCGATGACGGGCGTGGCCCCGCGTTTGACAGCCTCATTGAACGCGTGATCGGCATCCTCGACATAGAACGCGATGTCCTTTACGCCGTCGCCGTGTTGCTTCAAATGCTCGGCCGCCGGATGCTCAGGCCCCATCGGCGCAGTCAGCACAAAATTCACATTGCCCTGCCGCAACAGATAACTCGTCGTTGCGCGATTCCCCGTCTCGAGCCCGCTGTACGCAGCGCGCGAAAACCCGAAAGCCTTGCGGTAATAAAACTCCGCCTGCTTGGCGTTACCGACGTAAAACTCGACGTGGTGGATCTTCTTCAGGCCAAGCGGATTCTTGACCTCGGTATTAACTGCTGTGTTTGTTTCTGTGATCATTGCCTTAATGCCAATTCCGGCACATTTGAATTCTCGTAATTCTCGATTAGAGCTGAAAGAACGTCCATTAACGATGCGAGTGGATGCATCTCGTCCTCACCGACCTGATCGATCAATGAGTCTAACATCGCCACAAGGCGGTCGTACTCCGCATCATTTTGCGGCACAAAAACAGTGTCCGATAGATTTGCCCACGATTGAACGTCAACACTCTGCATAACTACTCCTTCCATCGCCCATGATCGTATTCGGCGTGCGTCAGGACAGCCCGAATATAGATCTTCTTACGATTATAGTGTATCGCGGCTACTAGTCTTACTTTGTTTCCGCCGATATTGAAGACCGTAAGCTTTCCGACCTTGTCGGCCGTCGGGAAAACCTCGCGAATTTCCTCGATGGACGAAAAACTACTTTGCTTCATCAGCCGATACCAAGCGGCAAGGGCATTGTTTGTTTCCGGATATCTCGCCGCAAATCCGTTCAGCCGCTTCCTCGTTATGACATGCATAGCTAGAAGCTCTCAATATATTTCCTCGTCACCTCTTTCAACTCCGCATACGACGGGATGACGTAGAGCACCGGCTGCATGTCGCTGTAGGTGTATTCGTGGTTGATGACCTGTTCGAGGTCGAAGGGCCGGCGCTCGACCTTGTCGCCAAACGCGTGTTCGAGTTCGCCAAAGCTGGATAAAAGGCCTGCGCCGTAGGCTTTGATGTCGCCTTCGTGCTCGACCAGGCCGAATTCGACCGTGAACCAGTAGAGGCGGCCCAGTTCCTCTAGTTGGCGGTCATCCGCGATCCTGGCACCGAGGCCGATGAACTGCGAAAAGTCGGCAAAGTTCGGGTTCGTGAACATCGGGATATGTCCGATAGATTCGTGGACGATGTCAGGCTCGGGCGTATAAGCGGGCTGCGAGTGGTGGCGAATGTACTGTGTGCAGAGCATCACGCGATACGACAGCCACGAGAGGAAAGCTCGCGTTTCGACGAGGCCCTCGATCGGTGCGAGGCGAAAGCCCGTAAGCTCCTTTAACCGCCGGTTCATCTCCGAAAGTTGCGGGATTCGATCGGTCGTGATACCGAGATCTTTCTTAGCTCGCAGATAGAAGGGCGACGCGTAGCGTTGCTGCAGTTCTTCTAATTCCTCCGCCACGTATCGCCAAACGCGCTGCTCGCGCGGGCTGTACTCGACATCTGTGATCTCACCGGTCATACGAAAACTCTTTGCGTAACCGGCGATCACATCGCGGCGGGCACGATATTCCGGATCGTTCGCTCCGGGGTGATCGAGGTGAAGCTCGTTGATATTCTCGAACTTCATGTCCTTGAATACCGGCAGGTCCTCGTCCGAGACGCGGAAATTCTCAATTGCAAAGTCGGCTTCGACCGGGTCGGCAACGGCGGTGTCGGTAAGCATCTGTTTGGCGGCTCCTTTCATGGATTCGATGCGAGGGCAAGGACGCTGGTTATCTGCGAACAGATGATTGTAGTTGAGATTGCCGAAAATTTGAATACGATTCGTGTGGAAATTCCGCCCCCAAACTTAATATCTTTCGCAAATCGAGCAATGTTGCCTTATAATCTTAAGTAGCGAGGTTAATAGCGTGATCGACGAGATCGACAGGAAAATACTGACCGAGCTGCAGCACGACGCGAGAACGAGCTATGCCGAGCTAGGCCGCCGCGTCGGGCTGACAACGCCCGCCGTGATCGAGCGGGTCCGTAAGCTTGAGGATGCACAGATAATTACGGGCTATCGCGTCGGTATCGACACCGCAAAAGTGGGCCTGCCGATCACGGCATTTGTGCGAATGAGCATCACGGGCGTCGATTACAGCCACATAATTGAGGTTGCTGAGGGATCGAATGAGGTGCTCGAATGCCATCGCGGGACAGGCGATGACAGCTTTATTATGAAGGTGGCTGTCGCGTCGGTCGAACACTTGCAGGAAGTGATCGACCGCCTGACGCCGTATGGGATCACGACGACGACGATCGTCCTTTCGTCGCCTGTAAAGCGCCGCGTGATCGAGGTGTGAGAGCGATCATTTCAAGCGTTCAAGAACGCCTTTCCGTTTGATGACATTCTTGTAGTCCCACTGGATCGTCGCGGCCTTTTTGAGCCAACGCCTCAGGTCCTTTTCAGTGACCTCATCGGCCGAGGTGTATGTTATCGAGGCATCTTTGAATTTGCCGGTTCCGGGCTTTAGCTCATCTTCGTCAAAGCTCGCTCCGCTCCAGAACATCAGGCGGACGCCGGCCTTCAGTTTGCTGTATCCGACTATCGGATTGCCCTCGAGGAACCACACGGGATGCGCGTGCCAGATCTTGTTCTCGGCCTTGGGTAAGCTGGTACAGATCGCACCCGCCAGCGCGTCGCAGATCTTACGGTCACCGGGCGACTGAGCGTCATTGTATGCCTGAATATCTTTATTCCGCAATTATTTACGGGCCTTGCCCTTCTCGGTCGTCTTGCCGTCAAAGTCTTCTTCGTTGGCCTCAGCCTCGGCCTTGGTCTTACGCACGATCTGGTCCTTATGATGAGGCGGTGCGTAGATCGTATAGAGTTTTAGGTCTTCGCTCGCAGACATGTTGATCACATTGTGCTTAGCTCCCGACGGCACCACGACGGCATCGCCATCTTTGACGTTATAGGTCGTCTTATCGATGATCACTCGGCCTTTGCCGCCCTCAAATCGAAGAAACTGATCGTTTTCCCAATGCACTTCGGCACCGATCTCTTCTTTCGGTTTGAGGCTCATCAATACGAGCTGCAGGTGCGGGCCGGAATAGAGGACCTTGCGAAAGTTCTTGTTCTTGAGCGTGTCCTTTTCGATGTTTGTCTTATATCCTTTCATATTCAATAGTCCGGCCTACGCAGCGGTATTCCATGCGACGCGGGCCCGTAATCTCATTATAGTCCTTTCAAGCCCAAGAATCTCGAAGACCGAGAGCATCGACGGGCCGACGGCGACGCCGGTGAGCAGCGTGCGGGCGCCGTTCATGATGACGCCGAGCTTTGTGTTCTTTTCTTCGGTGAAGGTTTTGACGACGGCCTCGATGTTTTCTTCGGTGAATGGCTTGTCGGAACCGCCTGCATTAGCGAACGGCCGGTTCGCCTTGCCAAACTCAGTCTCGAATCTATCGGCAAGCTCCGGCAGCCAATCCCGCAATTCCGGAAATTTCGTGAGATTCTTCTCGATCGCTGACTGATCAAAATCGAAGTCTTCGCTAAAATACGCCCGGCCCTGTGTCGAAAAGTCTTTCAGCGTGAAAAACCGTGCGCGGATCAGATCCACCGCCTTCTCGAACCATTCAGCCGATCCGATCTCGACCGAACCGGCCGCTCGCTCACGCAGGCGGTTATGACTGTCGTCCTCGTACTCTTCTCGCCAGAGTTTGGCGGCTTTCAGTTCCGGCTTAACATGCTGTATCAGCTCATTAACGGGCATCGTGCGGATGTATTCGGCGTTCATCCATTGCGCTTTGTCATCGGTCCACTTCCGCGGGTCGCCCTCGGTAAAGTTGAAGACGGCATTCGAGCGATGAATGCCCTCGAGCGAGAATTTTGCGACAAGTTCGTCGAGCGAATATATCTCTTGTTCCTCGCCCGCCGACCAACCGAGCAGAGCGAGAAAATTGCGGAATGCCTCGGCGAGAAACCCGGCATCGCGATACGTCGTCATCGAGACGACCTCGCCGTGCTTCCGCTTTGACAACTTGCCCTTGTTCGGGGCCATGATCAGCGGTAGGTGTGCGAATGTCGGCGGTGTGACACCCAATGCCTCGTAGATCAGGATCTGTTTGTGCGTATTCGTCAGGTGGTCCTGGCCGCGGATTACGTGCGTTATCGCCATCTCGATGTCGTCGCAGACGACGGCGAGATTATAGAGCGGATGGCCATCGCTGCGGAGCAGGACGAGGTCTTCGGTCTCAGCGTAGTCGCGCTCCTGCAGGCCGTAAACGCCGTCCTCGAATGCCGTCTTGCCGTTCGCGGGCACTTTCAAACGGATCGCGAAAGGCTCGCCCGCCGCGGCACGCGCGTCCGATTCTTCCTGCGGCAGGTGGCGATACGGGTTATCGCGCATTTTCTTGTCGCCGCCTTGGGCTCGGGCCCGTTCCTTGATCGCGTCTTTCACATTCGCATCGTTCGGGTCAGCTTTTGGCGTGAAATCACGATACGCCTTGCCCTCGGCGAGCAGCTTTTTAGCGGCCTCACGATGCTTCGCTGCGTTATTTGACTGGAAAACGATCTCTTCGTCAGGTGCGAAACCGAGCCACTCGAGCCCGTCGAGGATCGAGCGTGTCGATTCCTCGGTCGAGCGGGCAAGGTCGGTGTCCTCTATGCGAAGCAGGAATTTGCCGCCCGTGTGGCGCGCGTAGAGATAGTTGAACAGAGCGGTCCTCGCCGAACCGATATGAAGATAGCCCGTCGGTGACGGAGCGAAGCGGACTCGAACGTCAGACATAAGGGAAGATTCTCACGCATCGAGCAGCGGAACGCAAAGCCGTCATGTCCGCTGAGGCCGCTCGGAAAGCCGGGCCAACTGCTCGGAGATGTCGTCTATCCGTCTCAGCACCTCGTGCTTGAACCTTGCATCCCTGATCTCTTCCTTGCCAAAAACGAGGAAACTGCCATTCGGATCTAACACGAGCTTTTCAATGTCCGCCGGGCTGTCGTAGCCGTGCTGGTGGGCGATGACGTCGAGATCGCGCGAGGTGATCAGCTCGCGCCTTCGCTCTCGCTCGTTGATCTTGCCCTTCTCGATGATCTTTGCCGGCGAGCCCTCGGTCAACGCCTCGATCTTCTTTGATGAGAAGTTCAAGCGTCCAACGATATAGTTAGCACCCATCAGCGCGACGGCCCCGGCGAGGCCGCCGACAAGCGAATTGTCGGGGCCAATGATGGCATTCTGGACCGTATTTGACAGCGAGAGGATGACCACGAGATCGAACGGGTTTAACTGCGCAAGCTCGCGGCGGCCAAAAACACGAAGCATGACGATCAACGCAAGGTAAACAATGATAGGGCGGGCGATCTTCTCGGGCCAGGTGACGGTGCTATCGAGAATGAATAGGTTCTGGAGCCATGCCGACGTTTCGGATAAGGCGAGCAATGCGTAGGTAAGCATTCGGGAATAACCTCCTTTCTGAGCAGATCTCAGGTGCAGAATTGAGTGTATTCCCGGCCATTGAAAACCGAAAGCGTCGCTCGGGACAAGGAAGGCAGGTCGCGGTAAAAGAAAAGCCGTCAAACCTGATGTTTGACGGCCGATCTGGTAAATGATGGCGGAGACGACAGGATTCGAACCTGTGAAGGGCTTTTGACCCTTAACGATTTAGCAAACCGCCGCTTTCAGCCGCTCAGCCACGTCTCCGCTAGCGCCTTTGAGGCAGAGTTCAATTCTAGCGGCAAGGCAAACTTTGTCAAGTTTCGCAGCATCCTAGAGCGCACAAACGCGGACGTCCCTCGCTTGACAGGCTTGATTTTTGGGAACAAAATACGGGAGTTGTTCGAATTGTCGACTTCGATGGGGTTTTCGTTAACGACAAGACGGCTTTGGCACGCTGCGTTCATGGTGATCGCGCTGAGCGCGGTGCCGTGCTTTGCTGCGCCGACGGCTGATGTCGAGGTCGTGATCGAAAATACGGGCAATCTCGGCATCATCAAGGGGCGCGTGCTCGATGAGGCCGGAGGGCCGATAGCCGACGCATCGGTCGCCATCTTTCGCTCAGGCACGTCAAAGCTGCTTAAGCAGGTCTCATCGGCACGAGACGGCAGCTTTCTCGCCCGTATCATGCCGGGCACCTACACCGTGCTCGCCGTCGCTCAGGGCTTTAATCCAATGACGCTCTTCGGGGTCGAGGTTGCCCGGGCGGCAGAACTTACATACGGATTCAAACTGGAGCGTGCCGGAAGCGGCAATACGCTTCCTGAAAGGCGGCCGGATAAGAACAGTTCGAAATGGCGCATCCGTGCCGCGCAGACCCAGCGGTCGATCTATCAGAATCGCGAGGGCCAACCGCTACCGGCGGACGAAACGGCTTCAAGCGATACAGATGTCCCTGAAGGCAGAAGAAAGGGGCAAACGGTCATAGGCACCTATGCCGCGTCCGGTGCAAGAGGCAACTACGCCGGCGTAAACTTTGCGACTGCTCTTCCGCTCGATCACGGTACGGACGTCGTCGTTGCCGGCCAGTTTGGCAAGGGAACGTCGGCACCGGCGAGGCTCGAGACCTTTGTCAAGCTCGACCAGTTTGACGGACACACTATCAGGCTTAATTCAGCCGTCAGCCGCCTCGGCGTGCTTGCATCAGCCGGTGAGGACAAGGCCCTGGGGCAGTTCTCATTCCAGGCGGTGGACGAGTGGCAGGTTCGCGACGGCGTCGTTCTGGTGCTGGGTTTTGACTACGCTCGCTTTCTCGGCGCCGGCAGCGATGCGATGATCGCCCCGAGGCTCGGTTTGCAGGTGGATCTGAATTCACGAACTCGACTCCGCTCGGCGTTTGTGCCCCAGACAGAGCAGCGTTCGTGGTCAGACGCGATCGATCTCGAAGGCCAGTCTATCGCCTTTGCCGAACCAGTCGCGGTAGAGGACCTGTTTCTGGTCAGCAACAAGCCTCAGATCAATAAGTCGCGTCGGCTCGAGTTTGGCATAGAGCGCGTTATCGACGGCCGGTCGAGCGTCGAGGCAAATGTTTTCTTCGATACCGTATTCTCGCGCGGCGTCGGCCTCGTAAGCTTGGGCCGTGATGACTTTGGCGATTTGCTGCACAATGATCTCGTCGCCCATCAGCAGGGCAATGCGCGCGGCCTTCGCGTTGTCTATTCGCGCCGCATCGGGACCTTCCTTTCAGCATCGGCGGGCTACTCCGCCGGTCAGGGGCAGAGGCTTTCGGATGCGGCGATCACCGACCCGGCGAGCACCTTTGAGAACGATTTTTTCCAGTCGCTTTACGGCCAGATAACCGCAGACCTCGGCAGCGGCACAAACGTGAGGACCGTTTACCGGCTCTCGCCACAGGCGACGGTGTTTGCGATCGATCCCTTTAAGGGGAGGCTCGCCGTTTTTGATCCGGGCCTTAGCGTGTATGTCACGCAGACACTGCCGACCTTTGGCCTGCCCTTCCGTGCCGAAGCGATGGTCGATGCGAGGAACCTGTTTGACATACAGTCCGGCGTCACCGGTGAAGAAAACTCGCTGCGGCTGAACGGCCAGCGTCGGATGGTGCGCGGCGGGATTCAGGTCAGGTTCTAGCTCGACCGGACATCCAAATTCTCGGATTCTAAGCAATTTGTCGTATAGATCGTATATTGAGAACGGCGCGCTGAGGCCCGGCTGCGGAATTGTGCCCCAAAATGGGCATTTTTTGCCGGCAGTAGCGCCGGGTGCATTGGAACGCATTTTGCGTCATAAATTCAACCGGTGAAGTTTGCCTCGATGTCATGAAAGAGAAGATGCTGACAAGTTGGAGCCTGGTGTGGCTGCTTGCGGCTGTCTTGCTGGTCACCGCCGGGGCCCTGAACTTCTCGCAGAGGGCATTTCAGAATCTGCCGCCGACCGATGGCGTCAGATGGACGCTCCATGCCGACGGCGTCTATGCGGACAAGGTAATCGCCGGATTCGCCGGTTCGAGGGCGGGCATTGCGGTTGGTGACCGGCTGATCGGCATCGGCCTCGACGGAGAACGCACCGAGGAGGTCACCTCACCCGCTGATGTTCAGATCTATCTGGACGCCGCGGGCGTTGACGGCAATCTCACCTACTACTATCAGCGGCCGAGCTATTCGTTTGCCAATAATTACTACTTTGCGGACCTGCGCCACATCGACTCGGTGCCGCGGTGGACGCCATCGATCATCTTTCTCGCCATCGTTGGCGTGGTCTGGCTTTCCGTCGGCGTCTTTGTGCTTTTCAAACAGGGCAGCCGGTCGCCTTTCATACTGCATTTTGCCACGGTGTGCCTGACGGCATTCGTATTTCACGCATACCGCGCGATCGGCCTCGGACGAGATTTTGACCTGGCGATCGACCTGCTCGATAACATGGCGTTGGCCCTGTTCGTCCCGCTGTTTCTGCATTTCTGTATTAGATATCCGGTCAGGAGTGCTGTTTTCTCGAGCGAACGGTGGAAAACTTTTGTTCTCTACGTGCCCGCCGCGGCCTTTTCCGCCGTGCTGGTCTTTGTGTCGATCTTTCCGCAGATCTTTCCGGCAACCGGCCTAAGTGAGTTCATGGCCCGGCTGAGCGACCAATACGACCTGTTCGGCTGGCTTTTCCGGTTCAATTTCTATCATTTCGTCGTTGGGGTCTCGATAGGTGCAGGCATTCTGGTATGGCGCGTGTTCAAGAGCCGGCAGCCGGTAGTTCGCCAACGCCTCAAATGGGCGATGTGGGGCACGATTGCGGCGATCGCCCCGATCGCGACTATGCAGCTCGTCGAACGCCTTGCGATCTCGATACCGAACGATAACTTCAGCACGGCGATCACCACGCTGCCGCTGGCCTTGATACCCCTGAGCTTTGGCCACTCGGTCGTCCGGTACCGGCTGATGGACGTTGACGTGGTCGTCCGCCGGGCCCTTGTTTATGCGCTGACGACGCTTGCGATAGCGATGATGATCGGCGCCGTCGCATTGGGGCTGGTGTTCTTCGCTGTCGGCAACAACCTGTCGACGACCGAGATCACGCTGCGGGCGGTCATTGCCATCGTGGCAATGGGAGTGATCGTGATGCTGAGCGAACCGCTCAAGAAGTTTCTGCAGGAACGCGCCGACCGCTTCTTTTACGGCGAGCGATACGACCTTAGGCAGGGCCTGCTTGACTTTGGCAAGACGCTCTCGGCGACGACCGCACTCGATCCGCTGCTTGACGGACTGATCGAGCGGCTCAGACAAGTTCTTGACGTCGAGAAGGCGGCTGTCTTTATCGAGGACGAATCTGCCACGGAACACTACCGTCTCTCGCGCTCGGCGGGCCTTGGCGAGGAGTTTCGCATGCCGGCGGATTTCCGCACGATGGTCAGGCAGAAATCGGCAGCCACGGGCGTTGTTCGCGCCGATGAATTTGACCGCCCCGACGCCGAGGCGGCGAATGGCGACACGAACGGAAAGAACGGCAACGGCAAAGCGGTCGTTCGACAGGAACTGCATTACTTCGTTCCGTGCGTGGTCGGCGGCAAGATGGTCGCCGTTATCGGCCTCGGGCGTGCCCGCGACGGCTCGCTGCTGTCGAGCGAGGATCTAGAGATACTGAGGACGATCTCGGGCTATATCGCCGTCGCCATAGAGAACAGCAGGCTCTACGGCCAGCAGCGAGAGCACACGGAAGAATTGGCCCTGCTAAAGGAGTTCAATGAATCTATTGTCGAATCGGTGAATGTCGGGCTGCTTGCTGTGGATGAGAACGGGCAGATCACGCGGTGTAATTCGACATTTGAAGAGATGATGGGCCTCGTGCGTGATGAGGCGGTGGGGCGGCCGGTCAATGAGGTGTTCGACGCGGACTTCGCACTGAATATCGAGAGCATACTGGGCAAATCCCGATGGCACCTCACCGAGATCCGCAATGCCTACAAAATGCATACCGCAGACAAGGCGGGGCGGCCACTCATCCTGAACGTTGCCGTCGCGCCGCTGCGTTCGGTATCAAATCAGCAGACCGGGGCGATCATTGTGCTCGAGAATGTCAGCTCGCGCGTCAAGCTCGAAGAGACGCTGCAGCAGAGCGAGAAGCTCTCGAGCATTGGCCTGCTTGCCGCCGGTGTCGCCCATGAGGTGAACACGCCGCTTACAGGCGTCTCGAGCTACACGCAGATGCTGCTCGGCATGATCCCGGAGACCGACCCCAAGCACGCTCTGCTTCAAAAGATGCAGCGGCAGACCGACCGCGCATCAAACATCGTCGGCAATCTGCTCAATTTCTCACGCACCGGCAACTCGGAGGAGTTCGCCGAGATCGAGATCGAGAAGCTGCTTAATGATACGCTCCAACTGCTCGAGCCTCAGCTTCGCAAATCCAACATTGAGATCATCAAGGACTACACGTCCGACCCGCACAGCATCAACGGCAGTGCCGGAAAACTGCAGCAAGTATTTACAAATCTCATCATCAACGCGCGTGACGCCATGATCGGCGGCGGGACGATCACACTGCTCACGAGGATCGACGAGAGAGGCGATCTTGTGGTTGAGGTCACCGACACCGGCGAGGGCATCCCGGCTGAGAACCTCGCCAAGGTCTTTGATCCATTCTTTACGACCAAAGAAGTCGGAAACGGCACCGGCCTCGGCCTCGCCGTGACCTACGGTATCGTCCAGGAGCACAACGGATCGATCGAGGCCATCAGCCGCGATGGCCAGGGCACGACCTTCAGGCTGGTATTTTCGAGAATGCCGCAGAACGGCCGCCAACTCGCCGTGAGCTAAAATGCGCTGTCGCGTCGTTCTCTCTTCGCCGTCCGGAGGAACCAGATCGCCGCAAGAAATGCCGTGAACATGATCGCGGCGGCCGTCCAATACGTTCTGAAGACCGTAAAACGGTCAACCTTATTCACCGAATTATTGAGGAGTATCCCGCCAATCGTCGGGCCGAGAGCCCTGGCAAGGCTGGCACCCGATTGCATCACGCCCATCGCCCGGCCCTGTTGGTGAGCGGCCGCATTCTTTGATGCGAGGCTGTTGAGGGCCGGCGTCGCAAACGCATTCCCGAACGACAGGAACGTCGAAACCGCAAGCAGGCCCAGAAGGCCGCCGGTACCGGGCGACGTGTAAGGCATCGCAAAGAGGCTGGCACTCAGCACGAGACAGCCGAAGGCCGCGAGGCGCGCCTCGCCAAATCGGCGTGCCGCGACGCCAAATACGACGCCCTGCATGATGATCGCGATACCGCCGACATAGGCAAACAGATAGCCGTTCTGCTCCGCGTTGTAGCCAAAGATAAATTCGGTAAACAGCACAAAGGCGTAGGTCATGATCGAGAACGCCGTGATGAGAATAAAATAGGTGACGGCGATCATGCGAAAGTGCGGTTCACGCAGCGTTTCGAGGGCTCCGGCGATGCGACCCTGCTGCGGCGTCCCCGCCGAACGGTGCTCAGGCTTGAGCGATTCGGGAAGGATGAAATAGACGGCCACGGCATTCAGCAGGGAGAGCGCAGCCGCAAAGTAAAACGGCACCTGTATGCCGTATTTGCTCAGGATGCCGGCAAGAGCGGGGCCGAGGATGAATCCGAGGCCGAATGCCGCCCCAAAAAGCCCCATGCCGCGTGCGCGGTTCTCTTTTGTCGTAACGTCGGCGATATACGCCTGTGCGGTCGAGATGCTGCCGCCCGTAATGCCGCTGATGATGCGGCCCACAAAGACAAGTAACAGCGAATGTGCAAAGCCGATGACAAAATAACCAAGCGCCGAGCCGAGCAAGCTGACAAAAAGTACCGGCCGGCGGCCATACTTATCGGACAGCACGCCAAGCACCGGCGTAAAGAAGAACTGCATCCACGAATAGATCGCGACCAACAGGCCAATTACGAAAGGCGAGGCCCCGAACGGTTCCGCCTGCGAATAGAACGGCAGGATCGGGATGACCATCCCAAAGCCGATGAGGTCAATAAAGATCGTCGTAAAGATCAGGATGAGCGGGCCGGTGAAGAATTTGTCCTTGACCGGTTCCTGATTCTCTGCAGACTGCATCTCGTAGTGTTTGGTGGGGCATTGTCGGCTTAGGATGCCCAGATATAGTAAGATAGCTGACTAGTTACGATATCATCTCGGGTCGGCTCAAAGAAAACGGCCCGTGGTGCCGATCCGCCACCGTATGCACGTCTTTCGCCCGCCGATCGCGGCCATCATCCTATTTTTGCTGTTCTTGACGGGCTGCCCGGGCGGCCAACGCCCGACCGAGAACAACACGGTCTCAACGCTCGCTGACGTGCCGTCCGTCCGGTTGAATTATAAGTATGAGGCTGACGTGCCTCCGCCCGGTGTTGACGCGGCCCAGACGGCTGCATCCGTCCGGAACGCGGCCGTACAGGCTGACTTCGACGGACGACGCCCGGCCGAGATCCTCGATCGCACGCTCTCGGCACCCGATGAGAAGTCGGTCTTGGCGATCTACCATCGCCTGTCAGATCCGGCAGACGAGTATCGCCTCGATATGTACCTGCCGGACGGCAAAGTTCTGAAGCAAATAACGCCGGAGGCTATGTCAGTGGCATGGCCCGAGGCGATCGTCTGGTCTCCGGACTCGTCTGCCGTTGCATTCGCCGCAAAGACGCGAACGCTTTTGCCGGAGGCATCCGAAAGAAGCGAAAGCGGCACCGTCCCGGCGGCGGCCGCGATCCCTGAATCTGAAGTGCTGGGCAATACGGCACCTGAGCCCGCGGCTGAACCGTCGCCTTCGCCGTTGCCGACGCCGCCGCCGGCATCAGGCGTGCTCACGTTCGCGACGGAGCAGATATATATTTGCGGGACTGACGGTAATGGACTAAAGGCGTTGACGACGAATGACGGCCTCAAGTACTTTTACTTCGTGTGGTCGCCTGACAGTACGATGCTCGCCGCACTTGCGACGACGGCACGCGAATATCAGGCATTCGAAACACGCCCCGCGCAGGCCACGCCGACGCCCAAACCAAAAACGGAAACGGCTCCGCCGCCTGTGACGGTCAGGCCTTCGGTGGGCAGGCTGAGAGTTGTCGAAAAAAATGGCCGCGAGCGACGACTCGATGATGCCGGCACCGCCGTCAAGCCGGTCTGGTCGCCGGATTCGACAAAGGTCGCCGCTGCATTCTCACGCTCGGTCAATCCGACCGACGTAAAGCTTCCGGCCACGTTCGACGCTCAGATCAGGATCTATGACGCAGTCGGCACCAGCCCGACGCAGGCTGCGATCCCGCTGCGTCTGCCGTTGCTCTTGTCGTCACATGCCTATGACCGCGGCTCGACAGGCCAGCCGTCGAATGGCCAGGAAGAGCCGTTGACAACGCTGCCTGACATCCGCGAGCTTCGCTCGCTCGGCCCGATCTCTGAAATGGCGTGGAATGCAGAGAGCATTCTCTACTTTAAGACGACGCTCACGCTCCAGAAGATCGGCGAACCCGATACATCGCTCGGCTTTGCACGTTGGCATCGCCTGATCCTCAGTCAGCAGCCGGCGCAGGCTGCTAAATAGCATGAGATATACATCTATCGCCGATATCTATTCGGCCAACAGAAGGATCCGCAGCCGCCTGCTCGACGTGCTTGGCGAGATCACGGATGAAGAGGCCTCCGCCATTCCGGATGGCGAAAAATGGTCGGTCCGGCACATCGTCGAGCACTTGTGGATGGTCGAATACGGCACAGCCCGCATCTGCGAACGCCTGCTGAATGCGGCAAAGGCCGATGGCAAGCCGTCGGACGGCAGCTTTGGCGTCGGTTCGCAGTTTGGCCAGCGCGCGGCCGAGGTCGCAGTCACCCGCATTGAGGCTCCAGAACGCGTCCAGCCTACCGGAGATGTCCCGATAGCAGATTCGCTGGAGAAGATGAAGGAAACAGGCGTGACGCTCGATGCCATGCAGGGCGACCTCGAAAGCTATGACCTCTCCGGTCACACGTTTCCACATCCTTTCTTTGGCGAGATCAACGCCGGTGAATGGCTGGTCATGGCAGGGCTTCACGAGCGGCGGCACACCGAGCAGATCGAGCGCGTCATCGGCCTGATAAGGCAATGAAAGATCCCCGGCCGAACGGAGGGTGGTTCAACCGGGGATAAAAGCATCGGACTGATTCATCATAGCGGAGTGGCTAGTGGCATACCCGATGCATGATATTCGATGGCGTCAAGCCACCTCTGGTTGTCAATGACGGCGGCCCCGACAGATCGGGGCCGCCAATCTTCTTTTTATTTAGCGATCAGCGGAATATCGCCGCTGAGGCCAAATTGGAACATCTGGAAGCTGCTGTCAGCACTCCTGAGAATGTACCAGTTGCCATCTGACGGCCGGAATACCGCGATATCGGTCACGCCGTCACCGTCGTAATTCCCGGCAACCGGAATGTCGCTCGACAACCCGAAGTACGTTGCACGGTAGTTGTCCGTTGAGCTAAGCCACGTGTACCAGATGCCGTTCGACGGGCGAAACACGGTAATGTCGGTCTTGCCGTCGCCGTCAAAATCACCTGCCACTGGCATATCGCCGGACTGTCCCCACTGGCGGGCCGCGAACTGGCCATCAGAACTGCGGAGCCAGTACCAGTTGCCTTCGCTGCCACGGAACACCGCGATATCATCACGGCCGTCACCGTCCATATCCGATACCATCGGTTTGTCTGACGAGTTGCCGAACTGTGTGACGATGTGGCCAGTACCATTGCTCTTGCGGATATACCACATGCCCGTCGAGGCACGGAATACCGCGAGATCGAGGCGTCCGTCGCCATCAAAATCACCTCTGACCGGCGTATCGCTCGCAAGGCCGAACTGCGTCGTCGTAAGGCCGCCGTCCGAGCTGCGTTTGATCTCCCAAACGCCTTGGCCGGCGACATCGCGATACATCGCGGCGTCGGTCTTGCCGTCGCCGTCGTAGTCGCCCGAGACGATACGGTCATTGGCACTGCCGAATTCGAGGGCCATAAAGCCAGCCGGATTCTGGACATACCATGAACCTGTGGACGGACGGAAAACGGCCAGATCGTGGTTGCCGTCGCCGTTGAAGTCGCTTTCGCTCGACTGCTGCCGGAAGAGCCCTCGGATCTCACCGTTCGGATTGTTGACGCTCGTGATCACGGCAGTCCACAGGCCTGCTCTCAGCATCTGGACCTGAACCGGTGTGACAGCGAAGGTCGCGGAGGCAAAGTTGCCGTTCAGTCCGCCTGCCACGCCGAGGTCACGGATCGTAATGGTCGAGCCGATCGCCGTCTCGATGCGTGCTCCGGTCTGATTGCTCGACAGATTGTGAAACTCACCGAATACGGTTGCCTGCGTCTCATCGACACTGATCTGCACCTTGAGTTCGCCGTTTGCGGCCGTAGCGACAGGCGGCGTCATGCCGTTGCCGTTCAGGTGTGACTCAAAGAAGCGGCCCATGGACGGGCTCGGGCTTGCGCTCGGGCTCGGACTTGGGCTCGGCGTGCCGCCCGGTGTTCCCGATGGCGAGGGCGATGCGGATGGTGACGGTGATGGCGACGGCGTCGCGCTAAAGCCCGTAAAGATCCCGGTCATTATGGTCGCACCGCCGTTGCGCACAGCGAGTGTTGAGCCGTTCACGACATTGGGCACGGTCTGGCCGTTGTCACTGCGAAGCCGCAGCCGGCCATCGCCATCGTCTTCAAGTATCAGGTTGCCCGCGAGGACACCGTCAACAACTATGCCCAGAGCGGTTCCCTGAGGCAGATTGATCCGATCGACTCGAACCTCGAGTTCCACGCGGCTGCTGTGGATCTCAAATTCGCCAAAACCCGTCGGAACAACGCCATTCAGCGTTGGGCCGCTCAGCCCGGCAAACAGATTGCCGCCGTTGGGTGACGGGCTCGGGCTCGGTGTGCCGTTAGGCGTGCCCGACGGTGACGGGCTCGGGCTCGGTGTGCCGTTAGGCGTGCCCGAAGGCGACGGGCTCGGCGTCCCATTCGGCGTTCCCGACGGTGACGGGCTCGGGCTGCTTGTCGGCGTTCCCGTTGGTGTTCCGGTCGGCGTTCCCGTTGGCGACGGACCTCCGCCGCCAAAAATACCATTTACAAGGATCGTGCCGCCGTTACGAACCTCAACGGTCGAACCGTTGTTGACCACCGGCACCGTTTGGCCGTTCTCGGTTCGGAGTTTGAGCTTAGCCTTTTGGCGGTCATCAACTGTAAGCGTGCCCAGCGCGTTGCCGTCAACAAATGCGTCGAGCACTGTTCCCTGTACGAGACTGAGATCCTCGACCTCGACTTCGATCTCCCGGTTTCCGCTCTGATAGAGCTGCCACTCGGCTTCGCCGTGCGGGTTAGGACTGCCGCTTGGCGATGTCAGGATCGCGTTGTGGACCAAGATGACGGGAGTGCCATCGGCCTTGACACTGTTCATCACGAACGGGACCGACACCCACGCTGCGAGCAATGCCACGATCATCGCGGCCCTCACGTAATAACTGTTCTTTTTAACTGTTCTTTTCATTTTCTACCTACCTGAGTTTTTGTAAAATTACCCCTTTGCCTGGGGTGTCGTCAGGAACACAGTGAGCTGAGGTAGTGGAAAAAGACACTCTGAGCAAGAAAAAAGAAGAGGCCACGCCCTTTCAGGCGTGGCCCTTATCGGGCTGCGGTTGGCCGTCAGGATTGACGACTATCCGGCGGCTGTCCGTAGCCGGACTATTGTGAAGGAATAGGACATTTGAAATTATTCGTGACAGCGCAGAGTGCATCGACACGCTTGAGGCGGACCTCGCCCCATGGCGGAAGCTCTTCCCAGCGCTTATCCACGGCCGTTTCCTTAACGTGATCGAGCAGGTCATGCGGCGTCGGAAACGTCGTCGGATATCTCGCCTTGACCAGGGCTGTAATGCCCGCGACCATTGGTGCAGCCATCGATGTGCCTGACCACATGCCGTAACGTCCGCCGGGCAAGGCGCTAACGATCTCTTCGCCCGGGGCCGAGACATCGACCCACGACCGGTCGTAAGACGAGAACGTCGCCATGCGGTCATACCGAGTGCTGGCTGCGACCGAGAGCATGCCGTCACGCTGTTCGGCGGCCGGGAATATCTCGGTCGTATTGCCGCCGTTGCCTGACGCCACGGAAACGGCCAATCGGCGCGTGCCGATCGGGAATGTCGTCGGATTTGGCACGCCGTCGAGGCAGTCAAGCAGGTCGTGCAATACTCGTGCATCTTCAGGAAAGCCGATGCTGAGATTTGCAACATCGGCCCCGTGATTAGCGGCCCAGATCAAGCCGGCCGTAATGCGCCAGAGTTCACCTGAGCCATCGGGGCCAAGTATGCGAATGGGCATTATCTTGGCGTCGGGGACGATCAGAGCGACAATGCCGGAAACATGCGTGCCGTGGCCGTAGGACGGGTCCTGATGGATCACGCCGACCTCGCTTGGGTCGTTGTCGCCATCGACAAAGTCCCAACGGTCGGCCACCGGTACCAGCCGTCCATCGAACGCAGGATGCGTCAGATCAATGCCCGTATCGAGCACGGCGACGACGATCGGTTGGCCATTATCTACGCGAAGCCCTCGAGTGCCGGCCGCCTCAAAGGCCTGATTCAGACGTATCCTGTGCGGAAACCACTGCTTGCCGTAGCCTTTGACACTGCCGCCAATGGCCCACGAGCGGCCGATCGCCCACGAGCGACCCTGAGTCCAGGCGAGTCCCGGCCGCTCGAGTTGCGAAAATTTGCGGTTGACCTCGGCAAAGATGATGCGGGCGTCAGGTGGCGTGGTCATCGCCGCGACGACCTGCGTCGGCGTTTGTCCGTTAGTAATCTGGAGAAGATAGATCGGCGGCGATGCAACCTGAGAGATCGGCGTGGCGTTGAGCCCATATTGCGTAGCAACTGCAGGCAGATCGGCGGCATTGCCAAGTTGAACAATGACCTGATCGGCGACGCAACTGCAATCGTCACCACGGCCCGTCTGACCAAAAACATCGGCCGTTCCGATGAGCAATAAAGCCGCCCAAAGGACGGAAATGAACTTCAAGTACTTCTTACTGCCGGTCATTACTACCTCACTACGATCTCAGGCGAAATCCATCGCCGCCATGACCACAGTGTTGCCAATATTATCAAAAAGACACGCCGGCGAAGAATTTCTTAACGGCCGATCGCGATGAATGGCGACCAAAAGTATGGATGCTCCCCGCCGAGTGCCGGTTGCAGTTGGGCCTCGCGCAGGGCGGCAGCCGGTGAGAGGCCGCCGGAAATGCCTGAGTAGAAGTGCTTCATCATCTCGGATGCGGCACGGTCGTTCACCGTCCACAGGCTGACGATCATCGACGAGGCCCCGGCGGCCAGGAAGCCGCGGACCAGCCCGAGCAATTCGTCGCCGGCCGCGATCTTGCTCACACCGGTCTCGCACGCACTCAGCGTTACGAGTGATGCATTGATCCGCCGCGAACAAATATCCTGCACTGTGACCCAGCCATCTGCGAGATGCAGGCTTGAGAACATCGGACTATCAGGCCGAAACTGGCCGTGGCATGCGAGATGGATCAGGCCGTGCCGGCCGGCATTGGCGGTAAATGCCTCAAAAGTCGCCTGTTTTCCCGTAAAAACATCAGCGTCGGGCAGGACCTTTGCGAGGCCGTGCGCTTCGCGTTCGGCCTGCGGTATCCGCTCGTCGGCATAGCCAATGATCAGCGATTTCCGCGGCCCGCGCGGCCTTTTTGCGTTCGTGCGTGCCCACACAGCCGCGCTCGGAGCATAGACCGTCTCGTAGCTCTCGATCAGGTATCTCTGGCCGTCATTCAACGCGTGAAACGGTACGTAATGGAGCACGCCGGCCGGAACAATGACCAGCTTCTCGGCCGCGAGATGTCGCACGAGCGGACTGAGGAGCAGGTCGTAAAGCCGCTTCAGACAGTGGTCGGCGCGGCCCTTCATCTGCGCTGCATATCGTGATAGCCGCTCGCCGCCGTATCGCAGCGTCTCAAACTGAAACTTGAGGTCGTCGAGCAGGCCGTGAATTTCCGCTACAGAACCAAGCTCGCGGACATACCTCACTCTCGTACCATCGACGACAAAAGCCGATACGACGCCGTCAATCTCGATGTATTCGATCAACGAACGGTCGCGGCCCAGCCGTCGCTGAAGGTCTTTGATGTCAAGCACCTTGCCCGCATCGCGATTTGCACCGGTCAAGCTGTTGACACGCCGGATGAGATCGGCCAGTGATCTCTCGGCATTGAGGACAGCTTTTCGGCCTTCGGCCACGTCGCTCTCGTCACCGTACTCAACGGCTCGATACAGACGGTTCAATCGTGATCGGGCATCGTCTAGCTGCTGCTGAAGCGCAGGTGGAACGGGCCGATGCTTGCCGCCGCCTATCGCGTCGAGCAATGCGCGCGAGCGGGCACGCTCAACGGTGCGGAATGCAGCGGCAAGCCTGCCCTGCCCGATCTGCAACTGTGCCAGGCTGTCAAACGGTTCTGCCTTGTCACCCAGAAATGCAACGCTGAATTCATCTGCACCGACGGTAGAACGCAACGATTCGATATCGCGAATGGCCTTCTGAAAATACCCCGCCGCACCATTCAAATCTCCGCCGATCACCGCAAGTTTACCGAGCTCGGTTCGGATCGTGTACAGGACGCTCGTGTGCCGGCGATCTGCCGCCATGTGCTCAGCCTCGGCCAGGATGCGTCTTGCCCGCCCGACAGATCCGGTCCCGGCAAGGGCTCTGCCATCGAGTAGCTTTAGCGTGATCTCGTGTCGAGGATCATCGTCATTTCGCAAGGCCGCGCGTGCGGTCGCGATTACGGCTTGCGCATCGCGAGGCCGCCGCTGCCTTATCAACACGTCGGCCGAGTCCAACAGGGCAGCTACCTGTCCGGAGCAGTTCCCTTCGGCCTTGAATAGGCGAAGAGCACTCTGCAACTCCCGTTTGCCCGTTCGCTCATCACCGAGCGCGGCCACCGTCCGGCCGTAACGCAGCCGTGCGCGGGCCTCCTCCGCACGGAGTCTCAGCCGCGCGAACTCAGGCACGATGCGCCTGTATGTCTCCGCCGCCTCGCTGAGGAGATTTAGCTCGCTGTAGATGTCTGCGATCTCAAGGTCGGCCACCGCTGACTGGTGTGGCATGTCTAGTTCGATATAGCGTTGACGCGAGCCTTCGAGATAGCGTATCGCTTCGGAATATTGGCCGCGAAGCACCGCAAGATTGCCCAGGTTTGCCTCGATCTCGGCCTCAGTAACGGTCATGGACAAGGACTTGGAGGCCGCGAGGGCCTTCTCGTAGATACGTCGAGCCTTCGCGAACTGGTTCAGTTCGGCGTAGGTATTTGCAAGGCCGTTCTCCGCCATTGCCAGCCATGCCGATTCGCCTGCACGCTTGAAATGGCGGCATGCGGCGAGGCCATAGGCCTCAGCGTCACGATGCCGTCCCTGACGCGAGACGACATTGCCAAGATTCATCGCCACCTTGCCGGCCGCGAGGTGATCGCTTGTGCGAACAAAATAATCAAGGGCCGCCTCGCCCGCTGCGACAGCCTCGTCATAACGTCCCGGCATCGCCAGAGCGAGAAGCTCGGCCACGCGCGTCTGTGCCGCGTCATTGTCGCGGCCGAGGAGAGCGAACATCTCGCCTGCCTGCCTAAGCGATCTTACCGCGCGTTCAAATCGGCCTCGCGTTATTTCGGCGATGCCGTTTATCCACTGCGCAGTTGCGGCCGTGACCGGTGACGGGGCGACCTTCCCCAACACATTTGCAGCCGCCGAGGCACGCTGCGCCGTGACCGGATCATTCGTCCACGACGCGTAGCAGATGTCACGGAGCTCCGCGGCCAAACGCTCGTCGGCAGATGAGCGATTAGATCTAAGCAACCGATCTCGCTCGGCGTTATCTGCCGCCGCGACCAATAGTTTGGCGAGTGACGATCGACGCATTATGCCGATTATACAATGAGGAAAAGGCGGAGGTTTCGCGCGTCCCTTCGCCTTTGGTGGATGGAGTTTGGGGGTGCACTATCTGAGGATGATCTTTTCGATAAATATCTCTTGCTCGCCGCCGCGTGCTGTGAGGCTGTACTCGCCGGCCGACAGGCCGCTGAACGCAAATCCGCCGTTCTCGTCGATCTGAACTTTTATCTCGCCTATCTCAACGCTGCCGCCCTCAAATCCGTCACCGAGTATCTGGCCACGGACATCGAAACCTCTGCCGGCCGCAACAACCCTAAGGTCGATCGCATTGTCGCCTGCCTCAAACAACATCTGCCGGGCCTGGCTGCCTGTCGCACTGCGTTCGCCGAAGGCCGCACGTCCGGGAGCAAGATCGACGCTTAAGACTGCGGCGAACCGCCGAACGATGGATGGAGCGGGCTCGACAATGCGTGTGCGGTAGAGGCCTTTTGCAAACTGCATCAACTCGGCCGGTGCATCGGCCGCCGTGTCAGCCTGCATCCGTCGGATGATGTGTTCGAGGCGTTGTTCCTGTGTTCTTTTCATTCTTCCATTGGGCCCATTGCCCTTGCTCCGTTCAGACAGTGCCGATGTGACCATGAAAAAGACACTATTTCGTCAATTCCTTTTCAAGTTTCTTCAGGCACCGTGACCTTAGCGGGCTGATGCTCGTCTCGCCGACGCCGATCGCAATGGCAACCTCAGCGTAGCTCGCCGCCGGGTCGGTCAGGTAGATCATCGACAAGATCGTCCGGCAGCGTTCCTCTATTCTTTCTAACGCCGCTCGGATCAAGTGCTGTTCCTCAAGCTCAATCAGCATGTCGTCGGCGAGCGGGCCTTGGTCACGGATCGCGGCCATCTCGGCTTCCATTTCTTCCTCGGTCTCGGGCGAATAGTGGCCCTTTGACCCGCGGATGATGCCCCACGTCTTGAATTTCGCCGTTGTGACGATCCACGAACGTATGCGGTTCGGCTGCTCGATGGCGTCGATCTTTTCGAGAAGCGTAACGAAAACTTCCTGAAAAACATCCGCCGCCTGCTCTTCCGATAGCCCCGCGCGGCGCGGTATCGCATATATCAACCTTTGATATCTATCGACAAGTTCGTCCCACGCCGCCTGATCGCCGGCGCGGCAGCGTTTTACCAGCCGAGCGTCGTCGCTGCCGATGCCGCCGGCTTCAAACTCGACCTCGGGACGTTGTTCTGTCGGTGTCGTCACGCGTTGAAACCCGATTCTAACTGATTCTGTCGTATAATCGTATTTTTACCATGACCTCGTTGAGAGAACATATAGACCGCGAGATCACGCTGGCCGCCGATTGCGAGGCCGCGGGCGATCTTGCGGCTGCGCTTGGTCATCTTGAGCGTGCGCATGTGCTCGGCCAGGCGATCACCTACGAGCACACGCGTGTTCATTGGCGAATGCTCAAGCTCGCCTTGAAGATGCACTCGCCGCGTGAGATCTGGGGCCAGGTGATCCGCATTATCGGAGCTTCGACGAAAACGCCGCTCGGCATCTATCCCGCCGGCAACACCGGAGCGTCAAATGTATGGTTCTTTAAGCCAATGCCGATCCCTGATGATCTCCGGCATATACTCGACGCAAACGCAAAGTGAGAATATTTAGTTTCATCTTCATTCTCTTCATCATCTTCCTGCTCGCCCAGCCGTGTCAGGACATGACAGCCTGTTCAGACGACGAGGTGACGGTCGCGACACATGTTACGACGGACGGATCTGAAACAGATGCCGAACTATGTTCGCCGTTCTGCATCTGCTCGTGCTGCAGTCATCCGGTTTCGAGCGCGCGATTTGCGAGTGCGTCGGCGCCAATAGAGGCCTCGGTCATCTTTGCTGCCGATCTGGCCGTCGAATACACCAATCCATACACAAACCCATTTCCTAATTCCATCTGGCAGCCACCCAAGGCCTGATCCGACAGCACAACTGCGCCCATTTTTGCCGCTCGTCTGATCGACGCGCGGGGCTAAGAATCAGTCAGACCAGGAGAATATTTTGAAAGTAATAATATTTATCGCGGCCCTCATCGCCGCACAATCAGTCTTTGCGCAGACCGGCAATACGTTGACTCTGCTTGTTAAGAATCACGACACAAAGGCCGCCGTCGCCGAGGCCTCGGCGATCGTCAAAGGCACCTATATCATGGCCACGGCGGACGCTGAGGGCCATATCCGGCTTGCTAACATTCCGAATGGCGAGCACACCGTCGAGGTCTCATCGCTCGGCTATGAGTCTGTCGAGCTAAAGCTAACATTTCCGCTCGCTGACCCAAGCGAACACACTGTCTTTCTTGCGTTAACCCACGAGGTTGGCGAGGTTACCGTTACATCGACGCGAACCGGCCGCGAGATCGAGGCTGAACCGACCCGCGTCGAGGCCATCGACGAGGAAGAGATCGACGAAAAGATCAAT
This sequence comes from Chloracidobacterium sp., assembly GCA_016715795.1. Taxonomy (NCBI): domain Bacteria; kingdom Pseudomonadati; phylum Acidobacteriota; class Blastocatellia; order Chloracidobacteriales; family Chloracidobacteriaceae; genus Chloracidobacterium; species Chloracidobacterium sp. Next base: position 1,016,411 of record JADJXP010000001.1, on the reverse strand, counting down.
ATGCGGCCCGCGAACGTCTCGATGGTGTTGCACGAGAGCACGGGAATTCAGGTGCAGCAGACGTCGGCGACGTCAAACTCGCAAAGCGTCCGCATTCAGGGCCTCGACGGCCGATACACACAGATACTCAAGGACGGTTTTCCGGCCTATGGCGGTTTTTCGGGCAGCCTGAGTTTGCTCGAAATTCCGCCGCTCGATCTAAAACAGGTCGAGATAATCAAGGGGCCGTCGGCCACGCTCTTCGGTGGCGATGCCATCGCGGGCGTCGTCAATTTTGTAACAAAAGACCCGAGCGAGACACCGGTAACGACCCTCATCCTCAACCAAACGTCTGCATTGGGCACTGACCTCTCGATCTTTAATTCCCGAAAGTTCGACCATTTTGGCTACACGCTTCTCGGCACGGCTAACTATCAAAGGGAATATGACGTCGACGACGATGAGTTTACAGAGTTGCCGAGGACAAAAGCGGTCGGCGTGGCACCAAAACTCGTCTTCTATCGCGGCGACAGGACGACGGTGACCGCGAGCAACTCGTTCTCGTACCAAGACCGCAAGGGTGGAGACGTATTTGCGATTCGCGGCCGGCCCGATGCATCGCACGTTTATTTTGAATCGAACCGGTCGGTGCGCAACGTCGCGACGTTCAATCTCGATCACGAGTTCGCGGGTGGCGGCCGTTTGTTTGCAAAGCAGAGCCTCGCGATGTTTGACAGACAGCTTGCGACGCCTAACTACGGCTTTGAAGGTCGTCAACTCAATTCGTTCACCGATATCTCTTATCTGCGTTCATTCGGAAAACACGCATTTGTTTTTGGCGGCAGCCTTGTCCACGACCGATTCCGCGAGAATACGCCGGGCGTGACTTCTCCTCGTGACGAGGCGCGGACACACGGCGGCGTGTTTATTCAGGACACGGTCGATGTAACAAGCAAACTCTCTCTGGAGGCGGGCTTTCGCCTGGACAAAGCCAAGCACTATGGAATGTTTGTGCTCCCGCGCGTCTCGCTGCTCTACCGATTTTCGGACAAACTGACAACGCGGGTAGGTTACGGCCGTGGGTACAAGACGCCGACTATGTTCACCGAGGAAGCCGAGATATTACTGTTTCGCAACGTCAGCCCTGTCGGCACAAACCTGAAAGCAGAACGCAGCCAGGGCGGCACGGTTGACGTAAACTATCGAGGTGCGGCAGGCGAACGGTTTACATACTCGATCAACCAGATGTTCTTTTACACGACCATCAGCGACCCGATCACGCTGCGGCCGACTGCTTTTCTTGGCTACCGATTTCGCAACGAACAATCGCCGGTGATCAGCAAAGGGCTCGAAACAAATGTTCGCCTGGGCTACGGCATCGCAAAACTCTTTTTTGGCTACACCTTAACGGACGCAAAGGCGGGCTATCTCGCAGGTACGCGGCGTTTAACGCTCTTGCCTAAACACAAAGTGAATTCATCACTCGTCTTTGAAAAGCATGAAAGCTACAAATTCGGAGCTGAGTTTTACTTTGCCGGACGGCAGACATTGGAGTCTCGCTCGCTGACGCGCTCGACCGCCGAGGTCGGCATATTTGCCGAGAAGACGTTTGGCAAGGTCAGCCTCTTTATCAACGGTGAGAACCTGACCGACGTGCGTCAAGGGAAATATGGCCCCGTCGTCATTCCGCCGCACACAGATCCGACGTTTGCCGAAGTATATACGCACCTCGAAGGGCGTGTTTTCAATGGCGGCGTTAAGATACGATTCTGACTAGGCGGTGACAAAAATCAACAAAAGCGCGGTTGAAATTCTGCGCTTTGTGATAACATTCTCTTCTCAAACCTATAAGGAATGATGAAGGCGGCAGCCACAGCTCCGTTGGTAGAAGAGACTGCGATGGATAAGTTTGTAGTTCGCGGCGGGCGACCGCTGCATGGAAAGATCGAGATCGGCGGAGCGAAGAATTCGGCCCTGCCGTGCCTGGCGGCGACGCTGCTATCGAGCGAGACGGTGACGCTTCACAACGTGCCGTATGTCAAGGACCTTATAACGCAGCGCAGACTGCTCGAGGACCTTGGTGCTACGGTGCTGACGCCGGAGCTTCGCACGCACAAGATCACGGCAAAGAACGTTGAGATCTTTGAGGCGCCGTATCACCTTGTTAAGACAATGCGCGCGAGCGTGCTGGCGCTAGGGCCGCTGCTCGGCAGGTTTGGCAAAGCAAAGGTCAGCCTGCCGGGCGGCTGTGCCATTGGGACGAGGCCCATCGATCTTCATTTGAAGGCGTTCGAGCAGTTGGGGGCAGAGGTCTCGCTTGAATCGGGCGATGTTGTGGCACGGGCTCCGAGAGGCCGTCTCACGGGCAATGCCGTCGATTTTGAAAAGGTTACGGTAACCGGCACGGAGAATGTAATGATGGCCGCCGCGCTCGCCGAGGGTCGCACGACCATCAGAAACGCCGCCGAGGAGCCCGAGATCGAGGACCTCGCAGAATTGATGAACAAGATGGGAGCCCGGATCCGCGGAGCCGGGACCTCAACGATAGAGATCGACGGTGTAGAGGGAATGGGAAGTGCCGAACATACGATAATCCCAGACCGCATCGAAACCGGAACGTTCCTCGTGGCCGCCGCGATCACGAACGGCGAACTCGAGGTCAAGAATTGCCGGCCCGATCATCTGGTCGCTGTCATCGACCACCTTCGCTCGGCCGGCGTCGAGATCGATGAGGTAAATCAGAGCACACTCCTAGTTCGACGCTCGTCGGGCGGGCTAAAGGCCAGGGATGTGACGACCGAGCCGCATCCGCATTTTCCGACCGATATGCAGGCCCAGTATATGGCACTGATGACGCAGGCTGAGGGCGAATCAAAGGTCGTTGAGACGATATTCGAGAATCGCTTTATGCACGCGTCGGAGTTGATCCGCATGGGTGCCGACATAGCGATATCGGGCAATACGGCCACCGTTCACGGGCCGAGCAAACTGATGGGTGCGCCGATCATAGCGTCCGACCTGCGCGCGTCCGCGTCGTTGGTGCTGGCGGCTTTGTGTGCCGAGGGCGAGACCACCATCGACCGCGTATATCATATCGACCGCGGCTACGAGACGATCGTCCGCAAGTTCCGCTCACTGGGAGCCGATATCGAACGCATCAAGGCGGACATTGATGCCACGCAGGAGGAAATAGCGGCCTGATGCGCGAGTTTGCCAACCCGCCGCCGTGTGATTTAATCAAAGTCACAGACCGATGACCGAAATAGACTGTATCTTTTGCAAGATCGCCGACGGACGGTTGCCGTCAACGCTTGTATTCGAGGACGACCGCTGTATCGCATTTAATGACCTCAGCCCGCAGGCGCCGACGCACATTCTGATCATCCCGCGAACTCACCTTGACTCGCTCGACAAGACTGAAGAAGAACACGGGCCAATGCTCGGCCACCTGCTCACGACGGCCGCCGACATCGCTCGCGGCCTCGGCTTTGCGGAAGAAGGCTATCGAATAGTGATCAATACTAATGCAAACGGCGGCCAGACCGTTTTTCACCTGCACGTGCATCTGCTGGCCGGGCGGCCGTTCGTATTTCCGCCCGGATGATCTACCTTATGAGAGAGTTTTGCCGCATAGTGTTCTTTTTTTGCCTGTTGACCTTAATAAGCTGCGGCTCAAAACCCGCCAACACGGAGCCGACGAATGCGAATACCGAGTCGCAGTTTGCCCATATAACTGACGCAAATGTTGCCCTCGCTGAGGGAAAACGCCTGCTCGACGAGAACCAGACCGAACTGGCCATTCAGGCCCTCAAGCAGGCTGTAACGCTCGATCCGGATCTCGCCGAAGGTTATTTTCAGCTTGGCATCGCGTATTCGCTACACGAGATGCAGCTCGAACGAAGCGGCACGGCGACCGGGCCTGCTAATGCTAAGCCAAACTCGCAAAAGGCGTTTGAGGCTGCCGTTACGGCCTACAAGAAATGGGTCGAAGCGAATCCTAAGGATGATGTAGCCTTCTTCAATCTGGGCCGGACATACGCAAAATTGCTGAAGGATGAGGAGGCAGAGGATGCCTTCCGCCAGGCAGTCAAGCTCAAGCCGGACGACAGCGAGTATCAGATGGAACTCGGTACAAGCCTGATCCGCCTTGCCAAATACCACGAGGCCCTAACTGCTCTCAAGAAGGCCCTCGAACTCGATCCGTCGAACAGCCGGGCTGAGGAATTGATCGAGGACGCCGAGGCCGGTCGGCAGCGTGTAAGTTATGTCGGGCCACAGAACTCTAACGCCAACGCGAACAAAGCGGCGAACGCTAACGCCAATGCGGACGCAAACTCCAACACGAACAGCGCCGGACGGCCGACGAATACCAACAGTCGCGCCACCCGCGAGGCAAATACAAAACTACCGGTAAAGCCCGCAAATAAGACGCATTGATGCGTCGAAAGAACACACATTCGCACCGAAGTGTGTCAGCTTGACATCCGGTGACAGAAAGGACACAGTGTTTTTGTCCAGTCAGCGATGGAGCAAGCCCAGCAAACAACGGCACTGTCGTCTGAGCGTAAGCTCAGCATGCAGCAAGCCCGCGAAGCGATCATTGAACGCTTGGCGCGCGACCTGCCGACCGACATCGACCTCGAACGCTTTCTTAACGTCGTCGTTTCTGAGATCGGGCGAATGCTCAGAGCTGACCGCTGTGACCTACTCCAACTCTCCGACGGTGAAGAACTGGTCATCAGTCATGAATGGCGCCGCGACCGCGGCGTCCCCAAGAGCCAGGGCACCACGATACCCTTTGACGCAACCAGGCTCGCTGAGCGGCTGGATCTGACAAGACCGATCAGGGTCAATGACATCTCAAAGGCAAAGGACGCCACGCTGAAGTTCTTTGCCAAGGCCCTCGGCACACGATCACTATTGATCATCCCGATCATCCAGAACGGCCGGGTGCTGGGCCTGATGGGCCTCCACGACACGAGAAAGCCGCGTGTCTGGCTCGACGAAGAAGTGGCCTTTCTGGAATCGATCGCCCGCCAACTCGCGATCGGCTATCAGTACACCAAGCTCTACGTCACGCAAGAGCAGGAGACGCGGCGGACGAATGCGCTGCTCGAGATCGCCAATACGCTCAACTCGCACTCCGACTTTAAGGAGGTCGCAGAGGATGTCATAGAGCGAGCGATCAATCTGGTCGGGGCCGATTATGGTGCGCTGGGCGTGCTGGATGAGACGGGCAAGCGCATCTCGCTTGCGACCTTCAAGGCTGCAGAAGGCATCAAGCTGGGCCGAATGCTCAGGCTCATCGAACAGCACAATAAATCTCTCGATATCGAGACGTTCTCGGCCCTCGGCGACCTGCTGCGCGACGGCAAAACGCTGAGGCTGGCAGATTCGCAATTGCCGCTGCCGATACGAATCTTTTTCAACACCCAGCTCAAGGGTAAGGCTGCTCTCGTCACGCCCGTGCACGTCGCCGGCCGTGCGTTCGGATTGTTGGGGTTTGTTTGGAGCAAGGAAGGCACGTTCGCCGATCACGATATTGCCCTGATCGAGGGAATATCTGACCAGATCGGGACGGCGCTCGAACGCGACCAGCTTTCGACCGAGGTGATGCGGCTCCGCAGCGTGCTTCATCGTCACAGTGAGCTTGTCGGCCAAGCCCCGGCGATACGACGGGCGATCGAGCTCGGACTGAATGTCGCCGATACATCTACGACGGTGCTCGTAACGGGCGAATCGGGTACGGGCAAGGAATTGATCGCGAACCTTATCCATTACAACTCGGGCCGCGAGAACAAGCCATTCGTCAAGATCAATTGCGGTGCGATCCCCGAAACGCTGCTCGAATCAGAACTCTTCGGGCACGAAAAAGGTGCGTTCACTGATGCACGCGAGCAGCGGCAAGGCCGATTTGAGGAAGCCGACGGCGGAACACTCTTTCTCGACGAGATCGGTGAGATGTCGTTGCAGGCGCAGGTGCGGCTCCTCCGCGTTCTGCAAGACGGCGAGTTTACGCGCGTCGGCGGCAAGAAGGTCATCAAGGCAGGCGTTCGCGTGATCGCAGCAACAAACAGCGATCTCGAACGGGCGATCGCAGCCGGGACGTTCCGCAAGGACCTGTTCTACCGGCTCTCGGTGTTCCCCATTTCGCTTCCGCCCCTGCGCGAACGTATAGAGGACATTCACCTGTTGGTTATCCACTTTCTCGATAGCTATAAGGAAAAAACCGGCCGCTTCGTCTCGGGCATTTCGAAAGAAGCTATGAAGGCCCTCGTCAATTACGATTGGCCCGGCAACGTCCGTGAGCTAGAAAATGCCATTGAGCGGGCTGTGATCATTGCTTCGGGCCGTCAGATAGAGGCCGATGACCTTCCTGATGCCATCTCCCGGACCGAACTCGGCGCCGCAGCCAACGCACGGCATGAACGCGCGATAGCGGCGGGAACGGGCCGCGAATTTGAGATCCGCCTTGGTCTGCCGTCAGCAATGGACGAGATCGAGAAGCAGGTGATCGAGGCGACCCTCATGTATACCGACGGCGACAAATCGTCAGCCGCTCGGCTGTTGAATATCGGGCGTAAAACGCTCTATCGTAAGCTCGAACAATACGAGACCGACGGTGCAAAATAGAAATTATGTCTGAAGTAAGCATTCAATGGCTGACAACGGGATTCTTTGTATTGTGCTTTGTCGCAGCGATCATTCTGGAGGTCATTTGGCTCGTTCGTCGCAACTGGGCCCAAGCACCAAAAGCGGTGGCTTTCGTGACATTCAGTGACACGATCGCTTTGTGCGTCGGCTTTTTCGTCCCGTTCGTTATCATCGGGATGATCCTGGCCCTTGCGTGGAGCGGCGATATCGAAAAGGTTGCAGGCGGTGATGTTACGCTGGGGGCGGCCATTGCCGTCGCGGCCCTCTTCCCGCCGCTCTTCCTGTTTCTGATCAAGCGTTTATTCCTAAAGGTATTTAACATACGAGCGGGACGCGAAGCCTGGCTCTATTCGCTCGTGGTCACATTGCTCTCGATGGCCGTTTCGTTCGTTCCACCGGTCATCTTTTACTATGTGATGCGGGCGATCTTTAGAAACTAATGGATGTGATAGTCGGCACCGCCGGTCACATCGACCACGGCAAGACAGCACTCGTAAAGGCCCTGACGGGCACCGACGCAGATCGGCTGCCTGAGGAGAAACGTCGGGGAATTACGGTCGATCTCGGTTTTGCCGAACTCACCGTCGGTAACATCCGTTTTGGATTTGTCGATGTACCCGGACACGAACGCTTTGTCAGGAACATGCTTGCAGGCGCAAGCGGTATCGACGTTGTCCTGCTCGTCATCGCCGCAGATGACGGCGTGATGCCGCAAACGAGGGAGCACTTTGACATATGTCGGCTTCTGGGCGTCAGCTCCGGCGTCATTGCCATCACAAAGTCGGACCTCGCGGACGCTGACACCATCGAACTCGCAAGGCTCGACGCAGCCGAGCTCGTCGCCGGCACGTTTCTCGACGGGGCTCCTATCGTTGTCGTCAGTTCGCGAACCGGTGAAGGCGTCGACGAACTCAAAAACGCCCTGACGGCGGTAACCGCGAAACGTACAGCGTCATCCATTGTTACTCGCCTGCCCATCGACCGGAGCTTTTCGATGAAAGGGTTTGGCACGGTGGTCACGGGAACCCTTGCTTCCGGCACGATATCTGAGGGAGACGAGATAGACCTGCTGCCCGTCGGCCGGCGCGTTCGCGTGCGCGGTCTGCAATCCTATGGCTCGAGCGTATCAACTGCGTCGGCCGGACAGCGTGTCGCGGTCAATCTCTCGGGTGTTGAGCGGTCAGAAGTAACGCGTGGGATGATGCTCGCGGCCGCCGGCATTTTGCGACCCGCGCAGATCATCGACGCTCATCTCGAGGTGCTAGCAGACGCAAAGCGGCCGGTCCGCTCGCGACAGCGTGTCCGTCTGCATTGCGGCACGGCCGAGGCGCTGGCCCGGGTCAAGGTGCTCGACGGCTCGGGCGAGATCGCACCGGGCGACGACGCCTTTGTTCAGTTGACCCTGGAAACACCAATCGCCGCGGTGCCCGACGAACGATTTATCATCCGCAGATACTCGCCACCATCAACGATCGCCGGAGGAGTGGTCGTCGATAATTCGCCGGCGCGGCATCGAATGCGGGACATTGAGGCGGTCGTCGCAGAACTCAGACGGCTGAATGCTGCCAATGGGATCGCTGAGCGATTGCCGCTTATTATTGCCGCATCGGGCAAACATGGCCTGACGATCGGCGATCTTCAGGCCCGGACCGGCTGTGAGCGTCAGTCCGTGATAGAGGCCGTGGAACGAAGTGTCGCGTCCGGCTCAGCCGTGGACGCTTCCGGCGTGCTCGTCTCAGCGAGTGACCTTGCCGAGTTGCGGTCTGCCGCAGCCGCAGCCATCGATGCGTTTCATCGAGACCAACCGCTCAAACGCGGCATCGCGCGCGAGGAATTGCGCGAAACCGTCTTTCGCGGCGTCACAGACAATGTCTTTCAAACCGTCATTGACCAACTTACGGTCGCAGGAACGATCATCGCGCAGGGTGATCTGATGCGTTCGGCCTCGTTCCGCACCGAGCTGTCGGCGAGAGAACAGGAGGCGAGCGACAATATGCTCTCGGCGATCGCTGCAGCACGTCTCGAGGTGCCAAAGATCAATGAAGTGCTTGCCGATGCGGCAAACAGCACGGGAACATCTCGAGCCGGGGCGTCGCATCTCCTGCAGTTACTGATCGAGGACGGAGTGGTCGTTAAAGTAAGTGACGAGTTCTGTTTCAGCCGCGCCGTGCTGGACTCTCTCACGGAGCAGCTCAGACGATCTGCGGAGGCAACCAAAGACCGAGGAATCGACGTTGCCCGTTTCAAAGAGCTTGCGAAAGTTTCGAGAAAATATGCTATACCTCTACTCGAATATTTCGACCGTGAAAAGGTGACCGTCCGCCGTGGCGATAGTCGCGTGATCCTGTGATGAGAAAGTTTCTGACCGCGTATTGGAAAGACCTGATAATGGCCAACTACGTGGTCGAGCCGTCGCTGCTCGCCTCACACGTGCCTCGTGGAATAGAACTCGACCTGAACGACGGCAAGTGTTTCGTCAGCCTTGTCGGATTTATGTTTCTCGATACGCGGGTCCTCGGTGTGCCGATACCGTTTCACATCAATTTCGAGGAGGTCAACCTGCGATATTATGTCAAGCGCGAGGTTGATGGCGAGATCCGTCGCGGCGTGTGCTTTATCAAGGAGATCGTTCCGCGATACGCTATCGCAACGGTTGCCCGTGTGATGTATGGCGAGCCGTACGAGTGCTGGCAGATGTCACACGTCAGGAGCGGCACGATGGTGTCCTACGGCTGGACACGTGAAGGCGTCACTAATCGTCTGAGTGTCGACATGGATGAGAACCTCGGCGTCCCGCCAGAAGGGTCGCACGGCGAATTTATCATCGAGCACTATTGGGGCTACACACAGCGAGGCGGCGCACGGGTCGATGAATACCGCGTCGAACATCCGAAATGGGAGCTGTTCTCGACAAAGAACGAGGTGATCGATGTCGATTTTGCCGCAACGTACGGCGAGCAGTTTGGTTTTCTCCGTGACGAGACACCGCACTCGATCCTGCTGGCAAAGGGTTCTGAGGTTGCGGTGTATAAGGGCAGATCGATCTACTAATGGCGATAATCGGCATCATTGCAGTATCAAAGGATCTCGCGATCGGCAGCGACGGTCGCCTGCCATGGCATTATTCGGCAGATCTTCAGTTCTTTAAGAAGACCACGACCGGCAACGCCGTCGTCATGGGCTCAAACACTTGGAGCTCGATCGGCAAGCCGCTGCCGGGGCGATTGAATATAGTCCTCAGCCGCTCGGGCAAGATCGACACGCCGGGCGAGGTTATGCGATTGAACAGCGTGGACGAGGTCGTCGAACTGGCAAAATATCTCAATCGCGACGTTTTTATCATCGGCGGGGCAACGACCTATGCGGAGTTTGCTGACGTGATAGAGAAATGGATCGTTACGGAAATACCGATCGAGGTGCCGGATGCCGATACTTTTATGCCGAAGAGCTTTCTCGACAATTTTGAGATGACGTCGCTGCACGAGCTTGGTGACGACCTGACCGTAAAGATATTTCAACGGCGGCGAAAGTAATGTAAGATTCTCGCAGAAGGAGACATGAGGCTATGATGGGCGGGCGCACGTGGGAGTCCTGGATCGACGAATACTCCGAAAGCCATCAGCATCCGATCAATCGGCTGCTGCATACATTCGGCATCCCGATGATCGCGCTGTCGGTCCTTTTAGTTATTCCATCGTTCTTTATCGACGGCCTGTGGCGGATCGCCTTGGGACTCTTTGTAGTCGGTTGGGTCCTTCAATTCATCGGGCACTACTTTGAGGGAAAACCGCCCGAGTTCATGAAAGACTATCGGTTTCTGTTCGTTGGCCTGCGATGGTGGATGAAAAAGACCTTTGGCTGATCACTGCTTTTTCGGTTTTGGCAATTTCGTCATCTTTACGGTCACGATAAAATTGCCGCCGTTCTGCTCCGGCGCGTTGTCGTTGACGCAAAACTCCAGCCGGCCGCGTTCGTCCTCAAAATTCTGCCAGTTGCCGGATGATCCGGCCGTCACGGGCTGGACATTCGAGAATTTTCCGTCAGCATAGCGCGTCCGCATAAGCAATGCTCCGGCCGGCAGGTCGGGAAAGAGCCGTCGCGATTTGGCCGCCGCGTCATTAGTTCCCTTTGGCGTGAGTCGCGACTTGACGCCCGCAAGGTCTATCAGGCCGGTGACCTTGGTCGTAAATTCCTCGCGCGGAACAGTATCGATCTCAGACAACTGCCAGCCCATGTTAGCCGCGACGGTGAACGTGCCCGTCTTTGTCGGTTCGGTCGGCGGAGTGAACGAGGGCTTTGGGCTTGCGTTACTGTTTGCCGTGTTTGTGTTCTCCGCGGGCGAGACAAGGCTGACCGCCGGCGGCGTTCGCTTGTAAAAATACCAACCCGCCAGCCCAAGGGCCGCAACGATACCGATCCCGCCGACAAGCAGTGCGGCCATGGCCACGACTATGGGGCGCTTGCTGCGCGTTGCTTGGGTCGGTGGGTCAAACGCCGTCTCAGCGGGCTGCCGATAGAACCGCGTCTCAACGCTCGGTGTCCCGATCGTAGCAGGGCCGCCCTGAAGCGAATCCGTCGTCTTGTCGAGCTGGTTCCATTCAACCGGCAATTCACGGCCACAGTTCAGGCAGAAAGCCATCTGGTCCGGATTCTCATTGCCGCAGTTGGAACATCGCCTCATCGCGATAATAATAGCCCATCGGCCCGCCTAGCGACAATGGTTGCCCATGTTAGGTAAACTTGCCGTATCAGTATGGACCAATCCCTGATCCTCGGCCTCGACATCGGCACATCGAGTGTCAGGGCCGCGCTTTATGACGACCGGGGAAAGCTCCGGCCGCGTTCGCTCGTCAAGCTCGAGCATTCATTCACCACAACGCCCGACGGCGGCAGCGAATTTGACGCGGACGAGTTGGTTTCGCGAGTCATATCGGTGATCGATTCGGTCCTGTCCAAGCCCCGGAAAGGCGAGATCATCGCGGTCGCAGTCAGTTGTTTTTGGCATAGTCTCCTCGGCGTCGATCACAGAGGCAAACCTATCATGCCCGTCTATGGCTGGGCCGACACTCGCAGTCGCGACGCGTCAGCCTTGTTGAAAGCGCGGTTTGACGGGCGTGTTGTTCACGACCGAACGGGAGCACATTTTCACTCAAGTTACTGGCCCGCCAAATTGTTGTGGCTGCGTCGGACGCAGCCGCATGTTTTTGCCGCTACTGACCGATGGCTATCGTTCGCTGACTATCTGACAGAACGAATGAGCGGCTATGGCCTCACGAGCGTGTCAATGGCGTCGGGAACCGGTATTTTTGATCAAGCACGCTGTGCTTGGGACGGCGACCTGCTGCGATATCTAAAAGTAAACCGCTCGCAATTGCCACGGGTTGCTGCAGAACGTGAAACGATCACGAAACTGAGTCCCACGCTTGCTCGCCATTGGCCCGCGCTCAAGAAAGCTGTTTGGTTCCCGGCCGTCGCCGACGGGGCTGCCGATCACATCGCCTCGTGCGGCATTGGAAAAGACCGGACGAGTCTGATGGTCGGCACGTCGGGAGCGATGCGCGTTGCCTATCAGGGCAAACCGCCAACACACATTCCCGACGGCCTCTGGTGCTACCGCATCGACTGCCGGCGCGTGATCGTCGGCGGTGCATTATCGGACGGCGGGAATCTATACGAGTTGCTAAAGGCAACATTAAACCTTCCAAGGAACGCCGAGGAACTGATGCAGCAACGCGGTGCCGCCGCACACGGCCTGACGATGATGCCGTTCTTCTTCGGTGAACGCTCGACGGGCTATCGCGGGGATGCGCGCGGCGCTGTTATCGGCCTGAACTCATCGCACGACGCTGTTGACATCCTGCAAGCCGCGATGGAATCGGTCGCCTACCGATTTGCCGCGATCCATGACCGGCTAAGAAGTATCGGCAAGATCAAACACATTGTCGCATCAGGCGGCGCCCTCCGGCGGTCGTCCGTCTGGCCGCAAATGATCGCCGATGTTCTGGGCCGCGACCTGCTGATGAATTACGCGCCCGAGGCGTCAATGCGCGGTGCGGTTTTGCTTGCACTCGAAAGTCTTGGCAGAATAGACAATATCGACAGTTTTTCGGCGCCGGCAGCGACATCGCTGGCTTGTCATCCTGATTGCCACACGGCCTATCACAAGGCCCGCAAGCAGCACGAGGAATACTACAAACGGATTACCACATCGACATGACAACCTCGGCAAAACTCGACCAGCTTTGCATTAACACCATCCGTACGCTTTCGCTCGATGCCATTCAGAAGGCGAATTCCGGGCATCCGGGCCTGCCGCTCGGCATGGCCCCGGCGGCTTATGTGCTGTGGACAAAATTCCTCAGGCACAACCCAAAGAACCCAAAATGGTTCGGCCGCGACCGCTTTTTGCTGTCGGCCGGTCATGGGTCGATGCTCCTATACAGCTTGCTGCATCTGAGCGGCTACGGGCTGTCTATGGACGAGATCAAGCGGTTTCGGCAGCTTCATTCAAAGACGCCGGGCCACCCCGAGAACATCCTGACAGACGGCGTTGAGATCACGACCGGGCCGCTCGGCCAAGGGTTTGCGAACGGTGTCGGCATGGGCATTGCGGCCGCTCATCTAGCGGCAAAATTCAACAAGCGCGGTTTTCCGGTCGTGGATAACTACATCTACTGCATCTGCTCGGACGGCGACTTGATGGAGGGCGTGTCGTATGAAGCGGCTTCGCTTGCCGGGCATCTCGGCCTCGGCAATCTGATCTACCTTTATGACGACAACCTGATCACGATCGACGGCTCGACCGAGATGGCGTTTACCGAAGACCGCACGAAGAGATTTCAAGCCGCAGGCTGGCATGTCAGCGAGGTAAAGGACGGCAATGACCTTAGGGCGATCGAGGCCGCTATTCGTGACGCGCAGAAGGTGAAAGATCGACCATCGCTGATTCGCGTCCACACGATTATCGGCTACGGAATGCCCAAGCAGGGCACATCGAAAGCTCATTCGGACGCTCCGGGCGTTGACGCCGTAGAAGAGACAAAACGCAATCTCGGCTGGCCTGAGAAGAAGAGCTTTTATGTGCCAAAAGAGGTCTACACAAAGCTCCGCGAGAGCATCAAGCGCGGCGCAAAGGCCGAGCGGAACTGGAAAGCGATGGTCAAGCGTTATGAAAAGAAGCACACCGAACTCGGCCGTGCGTTTCACGACATTCTCCTCGGCGAATTGCCCAAGGATTGGGAAAAGGCGCTGCCGTCATTCGACGGTGTCGAGGCAAAGGCGACGCGTGCGTATTCGGGCGATGTGATCAATGCGATCGCGGACACTATTCCTTCGATGATCGGCGGCTCGGCCGACCTGACGCCGTCAAACAACACTTACATCAAATCGTCCGCCGACATTCAGCAGGGCCGCTACGAGAACCGCAATGTCCATTTCGGCATCCGCGAACACGCGATGGGCTCGACGATGAACGGCATGGCTCTATTCGGCAGCGTGATCCCGTTTGGCGGCACGTTTCAGACCTTTTCGGATTATATGCGGCCTGCGATCAGGCTGGCGGCGCTCTCGCACATACGTGTGATCTACGTCTTTACGCACGACTCGATCGGCCTCGGCGAAGACGGCCCGACACATCAGTCCGTAGAACATCTCGCGGCCCTGCGAGCGATCCCGAATCTCGCTCTCATTCGCCCCTGCGACGCCCACGAGGTCCGCGAGGCTTGGCGTGCGGCACTGAAACGAACCGACGCCCCGACCTCGCTCGCCCTGTCGCGCCAAAAGGTCGCGGTGATCGACCGAAAAAAATACGCGTCAGCCGGCGGCCTGCACAAAGGCGCATACATCCTGGCCGACGCCGAAACAAAAGCCGGCAAGCCGGCTACGCCGAAGCTTATCCTGATCGCCACCGGTTCAGAGGTCGGCCTTGCGCTGGAAGCTCGGGAACAGCTAAACGCAGCCGGCACACCGACGCGCGTCGTTTCAATGCCGTGCTGGGAATTCTTTGACGCTCAGCCGCAAAAATACCGCGACGAAGTCCTTCCTCCAAAGATCACCGCCCGCCTCGCCATCGAAGCCGGCGTCTCACAGGGCTGGCACAAATACGTCGGCGACCGCGGCAACACGCTCTGCGTCGACAAATTCGGCGCCTCGGCCCCGGCGGAGGATGTGTTCAGGGATTACGGGTTTACGGTTGAGAATGTGATCAAAACAGCAATGCGGCTGGTGTGATCAGTATTTTCCTTGGACCTGAAAACGTTGTACGTTTTTGTACTCGGGCTTAATGGAATAAGACGTATTCACCGATCGTAAACATCACGCCGATGTCCCACTTTTACAACGTTCACGATCAAACGGTCATCGACGATCTCGTAAATGACCCGGTATATTCCCTGCCGAATTCGATAACGCTCATGTCCAGACAGTTTTTCGCATCCGATTGGACGCGGGTTCTCGGCCAGAGATTCGATTGTTGCGAGAATTTTCTTTAGATAGGTCTTTGGAATTGCACGCAGATCCTTGTGGACCGAGTGCTTTACAATGACCTTATATCTTGCCATCGGCCTTTAACTTTTTGAGGAGGGTTTCGTACGACATCGTTGGTTCCGAAGCTCGCTCGTCAAATGCACGCAGGTCTTCTTGATCTTCACGCAAGGCCTCGCGAAGAGAATCGTTTACAATATCTGAGATCGTTCGATTAGTATGAGCTGATTTGAGCCGGACCGCCCGATGCAGGTCTGGTTCAAAATAGATTGTTGCTCGTTTTGATTGAACTGCCATATGTAAGAGTATGGCACTAAAGCATTATAACGTCAAGACGTTGTAACGTCCCAAATTGAGATGAAAAGTATCAACAAGCTACTCCTCAGGCAGTTCATCACCTGCTACGACGCCGACAGTTGGTTTGTAGCGGTGCGGAATGCGGTTGATGGGCTGACCGCGGCGCAGGCGGCGTGGTGGCCGATGGCCGGGCAGCATTCGATCTGGCAGACGCTCGAGCATCTGACGTTTTACAACTACGCGTATTTCGTACGGTTTAGGGGCGAGGAGTACGAGTATCCGACGGCGGACAACGACGAGACGTTCACCGCGGGCGGCACTGAAGAAGAGTGGAACCAGGCCGTCGAGCGGTTCGATGCCGTGATGACAAATTTTCGCGAGCTGATCGCGGCGGCTGATGATAGCAGGCTGGCTGAGCAGGTCTCGGCCGAAAATACCCGCTCGTGGGCCGAGCTGATCTCAGACATCAACGCCCACAACGCCTATCACGCCGGCCAGATATTGCTCGTCAGAAAACTTCAAGGAAGCTGGAATCCGAACAAAGGCGTTTCCTAGCCATGGCCTGATCGCCGCAGTTCTTCACCTGATCGGCGGCCTCACGCGCCGCAGTGAATAGCTACGAATTTCAAAGCCGATGCGTTAAACTATTGGTTTGACCGAGACAATCGTGAGTAAAACAACAACGAATCTATCCGAATTTATCAAGGAAGCCTTTGGCTCCAACGCTACCTACGTCGAGGGCCTGTTGGCCCGTTATCAAAGCGACCCAAAGCTGGTCGATGAATCGTGGCAGCAGTATTTCGGCGACCTGCTGAACGGCCAGCCGGCCGCCGAACAGGCGGAAACACGACCGGTAGGGAGTGTGCCTGTTGAGCCCGAGAAACCTGGAAAGAAGACCACGATACCAACTCCATCCGGAGCAAACACCAAGCCCATCACCGGTCCGGCAAAAAAGATCGTCGAGAACATGGAGCAGAGCCTGACCGTTCCGACGGCTACGAGCTTTCGCACGATTCCGGTCAAGGTCCTTGAGGAAAATCGCCGCATTGTCAACGAACATCTCGCGGCACGCGGTCGTGGCAAAGCATCATTCACGCACATGATCGCGTGGGCGATCGTTCAAGCCGCGAAAGCCATGCCGAGCCTCAATGTCGGTTACGGCGAGATTGACGGAACGCCTTCGCGGATCGAGAATTCTGGCATCAATCTCGGCATCGCGATCGACATCGAGAAAAAGGACGGCACTCGCAGCCTGTTGGTTCCCAACATCAAGAACGCCGGCGAAATGAATTTCGCCGAGTTCTTCGCCGCCTACAACGACACCGTCAAGCGTGCTCGTGATGGCAAGCTTGAGATCGCGGACTTTCAAGGGACGACGATCTCGCTGACAAATCCCGGAACGATCGGCACCGCCGCGTCGAATCCTCGCCTAATGGCCGGCCAGAGCGCGATCATCGCGACCGGTGCCCTCGAATATCCCGCCGAGTACCAGGCGATGACGTCCGCCGCCCTGTCTTTGCTGGGCATCAGCAAGACGATGACGCTTACAAACACCTACGACCATCGCGTCATTCAGGGTGCCGAGAGCGGGATGTTTCTCGCCAAAGTCCACGAATTCCTGACCGGCCAACACGGTTTCTACGAGGGCATCTTTGCCGATCTCGAGATCAATCATCCGCCTCTTCATTGGGCGCAGGATTACAATCCGCACCTGCTCGGCGGTGACCGCTTTACCGAGCAGGCCGAAAAGCAGGCGAATGTTCTGCAATTGATCAACGCCTACCGCATCCGCGGCCACCTGCTCGCCGATATCGATCCGCTCAACATGACCTCGCACCACGCGAGCGAATTGGATCTCGAGAATTTTGGCCTCACGATCTGGGACCTCGACCGCGAGTTCATCACCGGCGGACTTCATGGCGAAAAGACTGCTACACTACGGCGGATACTCGAGATCCTGCGACATGCATATTGCGGCAAGGTCGGTACCGAATATCGCCACATCCAGGACAAGGACGAGAAGGAGTGGATCCGTGCACGCGTCCGCGAACAGTTTGTCGATACAAAACCACTTGCCCCTCAACTGAAGAAGGAACTGCTGCAAAAACTCATCGAGGCCGAGCAGTTCGAGCAGTTCCTGCACAAAAAATATCTTGGGCAAAAGCGCTTCTCGCTCGAGGGCTGTGAGACGGTGATACCGATGCTCGATCAGCTCGTCGAGGGTGCGTCCGCTCGCGGTGTCGAAGAAATATTCATGGGCATGGCCCACCGCGGCCGCCTCAATGTGCTGTCAAACATAGTCGGCGACGCTGAGAAGGGTGACATGGCCGAGCGCATCTTTACCGTGTTCGAGGGCACATCGCACCCGGATTTTCCGGCCGACGAGGGCGACGTTAAGTACCACCAAGGAGCCGAGGGTCGCAAAACGACAAAAGCGGGACGCGAGATATCCATCTCGCTATCGTGCAATCCGAGCCATCTTGAGGCCGTAAATCCCGTGGTCGAGGGCATGGCCCGTGCCCGGCAGGACGAGCTTCGTAACGGCGAAGAACATACCCGCGAAGAGGCATACGACCGCATAATGCCCGTGCTGCTGCACGGAGATGCGGCCTTTGCCGGCCAAGGCGTCGTGATGGAAACGCTCCAGCTTGCCAGCCTGCCCGGCTATCGCACGGGCGGGACCATTCACCTCGTTATCAACAATCAAATCGGATTTACGACGTCACCGGAGCTGGGACGTTCATCGATCTATTCGACCGATGCCGCGCAGATCACGCAGGCTCCGATATTTCATATAAACGGCGATGACCCTGAGGCCGCGTATCGCGTGATCCAGATCGCACTTGCGTATCGGCACGAATTCAAGCGCGACGTAGTCCTCGACTTGGTCGGTTTTCGTCGCTTGGGGCACAACGAGGGCGACGAGCCGAGCTACACGCAGCCCGTAATGTACGCCCGCGTGAAAGCCCATCCCGGCACACGTCACCTATACGCACAACAGCTCATCCGCGAGGGTGTCATCACCGACGATGACCTGGCCGCAATGACCAATAGCGTCGTCGCGCGTTACGAGGGAATCCTCGCCCGAGCTAAACAGATCGCAGTAGAAAAACCGGCCAAGACGTCCCTCCCGCCGCATTCCGCAGATGAAGATGGATCGAGCGTGGTGCCGACGGGCGTTCCGGCTGCGACGCTCAAGGCCGTCGCCGACAAGGTCTCGCTCGTGCCCGATGGCTTTCACATCAATCCAAAGATGGTCGGCCAGCTTGCCCGACGCGCAAAGATGGGTGACGGCGAAGTGCCGATGGATTGGGGTTTTGCCGAGGCGCTTTCGTTCGGATCTATGGTGCTCGAAGGGATGCCAGTCCGCGTCAGTGGCCAGGACTCGGGCCGCGGCACATTCTCTCACCGTCACGCGTCGATGTATGACACGATGACAGGCGAACGTTGGACGCCGCTTTCCGAACTGCGGAGCGATAGGAACCCGGCCGCTCGCTTCTATGTCTTTGACAGCAGTCTGAGCGAGTACGCCGTGCTCGGCTTTGAGTACGGCTATTCGGTCAGGCATCGCCGCGAACTCGTCGCATGGGAGGCACAGTTTGGCGATTTCTCTAATGGTGCCCAGATCATCATCGACCAGTACATATCCTCCGGTGAAGATAAATGGCAGCAGCCCTCAGATCTCGTCATGCTCTTGCCGCACGGTTACGAAGGGCAAGGGCCGGAGCACTCATCGGCTAGATTAGAGCGTTATTTGCAACTTTGTGCTGAGAATAATCTTCAGGTCTGCTATCCGACAACGCCGGCGCAGTACTTCCACCTGCTCCGCCGTCAGGTCATTCAGGAAATGCGCCGCCCACTCGTCGTAATGACGCCAAAGAGCCTGCTGCGTCTGCCAGCAGCTAGCTCGACGATGGATGAACTGACGGATGGCGGCTTTCAACCGGTCATCGCCGACGCCCGCGAACTCGACAGATCGAAGGTCCGCCGCATCGTCCTCTGCAGCGGCAAGGTCTATTACGACCTCGAAACCGCCCGCGACGAGGGCAATGTGACCGATGTCGCCGTCGTGCGACTCGAACAGTTCTACCCATTTCCGGCCGCAGCCTTGAAGGCCGTGTTTGCCGATTACCCGAACGCGGCCGAGGTAGTCTGGTGTCAGGAAGAGCCGCAAAACATGGGCGGCTGGACCTTTATCGAGCCTCGGCTGAGCGCGATCCTGCCGTCGAACGCAACCCTTCAGTACATCGGCCGCGACGCCTCAGCCTCGCCCGCGACGGGCAGCTACGCGATCCATAATCTTGAACAGGAGCGTCTCGTCAACTCGTCTGTGCGGATCTCAACGGCCGGGACCATGGCGACGAGCTAATAGGTCCCGTGTCCTAAGCTAAAAAACGATCATTATGACATATTCAAAGCTCATCTCTGCGTCGCTTGCCTTGCCGCTTGGCCTCGCGATCATGCTTGCGTGCCAGACAAAGACAGTCAACAGCGGTGAGCCGGCAGGTGGCGCACAACCTGATGCGACACCGAAGAATACCGAGCCGATAACCATCGTCGGCGTTGGCGACATTATGATGGGATCGCCGTATCCTAATGACACGCGGATGCCGCCAAATGATGGTGCGGACCTGTTCAAGGCGTTCACGCCGATCTTATCGAGGGCCGATATCGCATTTGGCAATCTCGAGGGACCGATCGTTGACGGCGGTTCGTCGGGCAAGTGTCGGCCAGGCTCGACAAAGTGCTTTGCCTTTCGCACGCCGACGCGTTACGGCAAGTATCTGAAAGAAGCTGGTTTTGACGTGATGAGCGTGGCGAATAACCACGCGGGCGATTTCGGCCTCGAAGGCCGCACCAGCACGCAAAAGGTGCTCGACGAGCAGGGCATCAAATACGCCGGCAGCCTCGATCCGCCGGCCACGGTCACCTATCTCGCCTCAAAAGGCAAAAAGGTCGCCTTTGTCGCATTTGGCCACAATAACGGCATGCCAAGCATTAACGACATTGACAATGCCCGACGCCTAGTCACTGAGGCGGGAAAACAAGCCGACCTCGTCGTCGTTTCGTTCCACGGCGGTGCCGAGGGCACCGGAGCTCAGCACGTAGTAAACCGCAATGATATCTTTCTCGGTGAGAATCGCGGCAACCTGCCGCTCTTTACGCACACCGTCGTCGACGCCGGTGCCGACCTTGTCCTCGGCCACGGCCCACATGTGATGCGCGGCATGGAGATCTACAAGGACCGCCTCGTAATGTACAGCCTCGGCAACTTCTGCACCTACGGCTGGTTCGGCCTGGCTGCTGAAACCGCCCTCACCATGGCCCTCGAAGTCAAACTCGACTCAAGCGGCAAATTCCTCAGCGGCAAGATCCATTCCGGCCGCCAAGAAGGCAAAGGCATCCCCGTCCTCGACCCATCAGGTGAAGGCCTAAAAACCGTCAGGACGCTGTCCGAATCTGATTTTGGCTCAAATGCCCCGAAAATAGCAGATGATGGGACAATCACAGTGAAATAACCACACGCCTTTGGCGGCAAATGCTACGACTATTTTTTGGCCTTTTGGATCTGTTCGATCAGTTTTGCTGCGCGGTTGCGGGCCATTAGGGGCATTCGTTCGTCGGTCGAGAGCTCGGTCAGCAGCGGCAGCAGGTGCGGCGGGTCAGAGAGCTCATTGCGCTTGTAATAGGACGCAAACGTGTCCATTAGGCCGGGCGTCTGCAGCGGTTGATTCTCGCGGGCAAGTGTTATCTCAAATGCCCATGTGTACTCATTGCTGATGCGGCGATATTCGTCCATCAGCATCTTGGCGTCCTTGTTCTCAGTCCAGTTGTATTTTACGGTTCGCTCGCGGCCCTGTTTTTTCATGGTGATCGTGAGGTTGCCCATGTTCGAGTAATCACGCCCCTTGATCTGATACTCCTCGGTTGAATCGAGAAAATTGAGTGCTGTAAACGCCTTCTTGAGATTATCGAGCGTGACAGCAGAGAGTTGAACAGGATCGCTGACAGGCTCGTCAAAGCCGCTCTTTGAGAAGGCGATCTTGCCCTTTCCGGCGTCATCAAGCTCGATCTCGATCACCTCGTAAACGAAGCCCGGCCGCTCAAATTTATACAAATATACCGGAACAAACTGCTCTGCCGGTCGAACAGCGGAATGGCCGTCCGATGGCCGTTCATTACGCTTTGGCGGGATCGCGGCCGGCGTTGGCTCAGGGATCGGTGATGGCGTCGCTTTTGCCGTTGGAGCAGGTGCCTTCTTCGGCTTCTTGGGCCGCTTGGTCTGTGCGGACAGGCCAAGCGGAATCACTGCCAGTAGGGCAGCCGCGGCGGCGCAGGGCAGCCACCTCTTATAGGACTTACTCACTTTTCTCAAGCTGATATCCGGCGGCCTTCCATGCAGGCGGGCCGCCCTCGAGGGCGTAGGTTGCGGGTATCTCTTTCTGGTTCATCTGGAATGCCAAACTGGCACTCGTGTGCTCGCGCGGTCAGGTGCAGTAAACGATTATCTTCTTGCCCTTCGGCAACTGGCTAAACTTTGCCTCCGCATCGGCACCAAGCGGGATATTGATCGCTCCCGGCAGATGCTCTGCCTTAAAAGCCGCCTCCGGACGGCTATCGACAAATACCACATTGCCGGCATCAAATTCCTTCTTTGCCTCTTCTACCTTGATACGCGGCACGGCGTCGTCATTCTCGTACTTTGTGTAGACGAGTAGCGGTGCCGCCGGCGGCGTGCAGCCAAGAAGCAAAAAGACAACGGAAAACAGCAATAGTACCGTGTTTTTCATCATTACTCTCCCCACGCCGCAAGAACCTCGTCAGCGTGGTTCTCTACATCAACCTTGGCAAAGATCTTGGCGATCTTTCCGTCGGCATCGATCAAAAAGGTCGTTCGCTGGATGCCCATATACTTCTTTCCGTACATGCTCTTTTCGACCCAAACGCCGTATTTTTCTACGACGTCGTGTTCGGTGTCGGCGATCAGCGTGAACGGAAGGTCGTACTTCGAAATGAACTTCTGATGCGACTTCGCGCTGTCGGTTGAAACACCGACGACGACAATATCCTTCTTATCAAATTTGCCGCTCGAATCCCGGAGCGAACACGCTTCCTTCGTTCATCCGGGTGTGTCGTCCTTCGGGTAGAACCAAAGTACGACGCGCTTGCCCCTGAGATCCTTTAACCTGACCGGATCGCCGTTCTGATCTTTGGCCGAGAATTCCGGCGCCTTGTCTCCCTCTTTCAGCATAAGCCTCCGCAAAATGTAAAATCAGTTTAGCATCGAAAAGCGTGAAATATCTAAGCGAAACAAAGGCCCTGAGGTCTCTGGACCGAATAAAGCGAGCATTGCGACAGGCCGTCGCGAGTTACGAACAGAGGGCGAAAAGCTGCCAAACTTGTGAGACGCCCGGCGCCTGTTGTTTGGATGCCCATTTTGTCAATGTTCAGGTAACACGGCTAGAGGCGGTAGCCATTGATCGCGCCCTCGGCCGGCTTTCGCCTAAGCATCGAGCCCTTGTCGAAACGCGCATTGATAACGCGATCAGTGACCACGGCCTGACGAACGGCAACGGCAGCTATGATCAGAAATACGCCTGTCCGCTCTTTGAGGCCGGGATCGGCTGTCTCGTGCATAATGACGGAAAGCCATCGGCATGCATTGTTCACGCTTGCTACGAGGACAGCAGCCATCTGCCGCCCGACGACCTGCAGCAGCAGGCCGAGCATTCGATAGACACACTCAACGCAAGAACCTATGGCCGAGACCGGCAATGGCTGCCGATACCGCTGGCGTTACGCCGCCGCTGAACGGGATCACCTGATGCTTAGCTCGAATGGCAGCAGCAGCATTGCCTCGCCCCGCTGCATTTGATCGAAGAGCGCTGAAAAACGGAATGCCCTGCGGACATCCGCGGGAAGAGATTCGATCAATGCGGCCCGGGCCTGTTCCTGGACCTGCGATGTTTCGTCGTCACCGAAGATCTCTTCCATGAGAGGCCGTGGCTCCGGAAAGACTACTCGCTTGACATCTTTGTCAGCGGGAAGCTCGGCCAATGCCTTCGCGACATCGATCGCTTTTTCAAGGCCGCCAAATTCGTCGATCAGTCCGTTCTGCTTAGCCTGAGTGCCCGTCCAGACGCGGCCCTGTCCCAGCGTATTGGCCTCCTCATGAGACTTGCCACGTCCTTTTGCGACCTTCGGCAAAAAGTTGTCGTAGTAGATCGAGTTTGTCTGGGCAACCATTTTCTCGCGTTCCTCGGGCGTCCATTTCTCGGTTTCGCGAAAGATGCCCGCGTTCTTGCCGCGCATCACATATTCGTTCGTTATCCCAAGCCAATCGTACATCCCCTTAACAACCGGCTTTCCCATAAAGACGCCTATCGACCCCGTGACGGTCGATGGTTCGGCAACGATCTTGTCGGCGTTGCAGGCGATATAGTAACCGCCTGAGGCAGCCACATCGGACATTGAGACAACGACCTTCTTCTTCGCCTTGGCATTCTCAATAGCATTCCAGATCAGGTCTGAGGCCAGAGCCGACCCGCCGGGTGAATCTACGCGAAGGACGATAGCCTTTATCGTCTTATCAGCCGCCGCAGAATTGATCGCTGACACCATTGTGTCGGACCCGATCATCTCGCCGCTGAGCGGGCCGCTCGACGACCGGCCGACATTTATCGCTCCGGAAGCAAAGATCACCGCAATGCGCTCACCGCTATTGAGCCCGAGGCTGTCAGACGGTATCTCGCGATAATCTCCGCCGCGGACCGTGCGGAGCTTGTCATCGGCCTTGTAGCCAAGCGTCGTCTTGATTTCGTCATCCACCTTCTCACGATAAATGGCTCCGTCGATCAGGTTCAGTTCTTTTGCCTGATTGGCATTGTAAGGGGCATCGTCAATGAGGGTCTTGACGTCAGTTGGATCCTTTTTTCTCGACTCTGCGATCGCACCGGTAAACCGTGAAAAGTATTCGTCGAGAACAGCATTGATAACCTCACGCTGGCCGTCGGACATCTCCTTACGCGTATAGCGGTCAGGAGCGTTCTTGTATTTTGGGCCTATCTGGATGACGTCTGCTTCGATACCGAGCTTGTCGAGCGAGCCCTTGTAAAACATCGCTTCTGCGGCAAATCCGTTTACATACAGGTCACCGGAAGGCGGCATGAATATCTTGTCGGCGGCCGTCGCGAGGTAATATTCACGGTTCGTCCCGATCTGCATATAGGCATAAACGGGCTTGCCGGACCTCTTAAACTCGGCTACGGCATCTCGGAACTCATCCGCCTTACCCCAGCCGATATTAGGAAAGTTGATGTCGAGTAGGACGGCGCCGATCCGATTATCTACCTTGGCCTTTCGCAGCTGTGTTAGAAGTCCCGTAAACGATTGAGACTGCGGAATGCCGAATGCCTTGGCAAGCGGCTCTTCTGCCACATAGTCCGGCAGGTCGCCCGATATGTTCAGTATCAGAACGCTGTTTTCGGCGATCGAGGGACGCCCAAATGATCCCGCAGCGACGATGATGGCGATCACGCCGACGATCAAAAGCGCCGCCAGGATACCTCCCAGCAGGAGAAAGATCTTTGTTGTTTTTGAGATAGCCATTGTCTTTCGGACCTAATGGTCGCGCAATTAGCATATTACGCCACCCATGCGGCAAAGGTTCAATGCCGCGACGACGCGAGAGACGTGCGCGGCACAGGTGATTTGGGCTATATTCTAGCTTTATGGCGAAAAAAGGCTCGATCCTCATCTGTGACGACGAAGAGATCATGCGCGATGTGCTCGAGACAATACTCTCGGGAGCGGGCTATAAGGTCGAATTAACAAAGACCGGCGAAGAAGCAATCGCCGCATACGAGGATCGTAGTTTTGACGTCGTGCTAATGGATGTCTCGATGCCGGGCATCGGCGGGCTCACTGCCCTCGAGGAGTTGATCAGGGCCGATCCCGAAGCCGTGGTCTTGATGGTCACTGCATACGCGACGTTCGATACGGCGATCTCCGCGTGGGAGAAAGGTGCAGCCGGCGTGATCCGTAAGCCTTTCCAGAATGAGCAGATCCTCGCGCTTGTTGCCAAGGGTATCCGCAGCCGACGCAAGGAAGAAGAGCGGCGAACGCTCCGCCAGGCAATGGCACGATCGGTGAACCGCGACGGGTTCATCGGCCGCTCTGACAAGATGGAGAATGTGTTTCGGCTCGTCGAACAGGTCGCCCCCGCACGCTCGACTGTTCTCATCACAGGCGAGAGCGGAACCGGGAAAGAGTTAGTGGCAAAAGCGATCCACGAGGCCAGCCCTCGGGCTCAAAATCCATTCGTGGTCGTCAATTGCTCCAATATTCCATCAGAACTGCTCGAATCCGAGTTGTTCGGACATACAAAAGGGGCATTCACCGGTGCTGTCTCCGCAAAGAAAGGCCTATTCGAGTCAGCGGATAGCGGATCGATATTTCTTGATGAGATCGGCGACATTCGGCCCGAAACACAGGTACGGCTTTTGCGGGTCATTCAGGAGCGCGAGTTTACGCCGGTTGGTGACACGCTGCCGGTCAAGGTGGACGTCCGCATCATCGCAGCGACCAATGTCGATCTCAAGGAAGCTGTCCGCAACGGACAGTTTCGCGAGGACCTGTATTTTCGCCTCGCCGTCGTGCCGATCGAGCTTCCGCCGCTCCGCGAACGCCGCGAGGACATACTGCCGCTCGCGCAACACTTTATTCGAAAATACTCGGCGGAAAACGACCGGACTGTCTCCGAAAATATTTCTCCCGACGTCCTCGGTCTGTTGGAAAAGTATGACTATCCGGGAAATGTCCGCGAACTCGAGAATATTATCGAACGTGCCATCGTCATAACGCCCGACGATCATATATCGGTCGAATGTCTCAGGCCTGAGGTCATCGATCCCGAGGCGGCAATGAAGGCGGTCGCAGATACAGAAGGCGCATCGGGCAGCGTTGATCTGGCGCGCGGCGTTAGCTTTTATGATGAGGTGAAGAAGTTTGAGATCGATCTTATCCTACGCGCGTTGGAGCAGACCGGCGGGCACCAGTCGCGGGCGGCACGGCTCTTGGGGCTCAATGCAACTACACTCAATTCGAAAATAAAGAGTTATCACCTCCGGCCTTAGCAAATGACGGACAGTATGGGCCCAACTTTTGCTAACGGGATCAGGCCTCTTGGAGCCGGCGACCTTATCGACCGAGCTTTTCGCTTCTATCGAAAGTCCTTTGGAACATTCATACTGATCGCCACCTCACCGGTGATCGTCGGCACGATATTCTCACTAGGCTGGCTAATGCTTGGGCGCCGGATATTCTCGCTCGGAGCTGACAGGTACTCGGCCGAGAACGCCTTTTACTACGTCTTCGTCTGGCTCGGAAGCGTTTTCATCTGGCTGATCGAGACGATCGCCACGCTAATTGTGATGGGCGGAGCGTCGCGCGGTTTCGTCCGCCATTTGCTGCATGGCGAAGCGATCACATTCAGGAGCACTTATCGAGATGCATTACAGCGCATCGGCGGGCTGTTGGTCGCAGCAACGCTGATAACGTTCATTCTTGGGGCCGTCGGACTGGCCGTCTATTACCTCGGCCTGGTTGCCGCGATATTAGTGATCGCGCTGGTCGCTGCTGCATTCGAAACGATACCGATAGTCGCCGTCCTGCTCTCGATCATTCTTGGTTCGGCAATACTATTCGGCACGACATGGCTCTTTTTCCTTGCCGCTTCGCGATTGGCATATGTCCCGCAGGTCATGCTCGTCGAAGGCCAAGGCGTCTTTGCCGCGATCGGCCGAAGCGCGACGCTGGCCAGCCGTAACGTCAGGCGTCTGGCCGCGCTGTTCATCTTTACAACCGTGGCGACCTATTCGGCGCTTGCATTGCTTTACGTCCCGCTGGCGTGGTATGCGTCATCGCAAGGTGTGCCGTTGATGAGCTTTGATGCGGACGTGATACCGGCATGGTACGAGATCGCTTACAACCTGATCTGGCAGGTGAGCTTTATTCTGCTCTCGCCGGTGTGGATGATCGGGCTCTGTCTGTTGTACGTCGATGAACGAGTCAGACGTGAGGGCTATGACATCGAACTAATGGCCGCGGCCCGGCTTGGAGACATTCCGTCCGTGCCCACCAGCTATCTAAATCCACTGCAGCCGGCCTTGGCCGATCCGACAGAGGGCCACGGTCACTTCACTTCCCTCGGACTTAAATGAGAATGCGGCTGAGGACAATCACAGGCTCCGTTGCCGCATTTGCGGCCGTGATCACCGTGTTTACGGCTGTAGTCGGGGCGGTCACGCTCCGGGATTATAAGCAGCGTGCCGGGTCGGCACGCGAGGTTGTGGCAAGGCTCATCGAGAACGCCGGTGAGCGGCCGCCGGCCCGCGACATTGAGAAGCTCGCCGGCCTCTTGCGGCCGTCGGAGGTGATCGAGTGGCCGTCAGGCAGCGTCGAAACGGACAATGCCTGGCTAGCGCTTGAATTGGATCGCATCGAAGCGGAACCAAGTGGAACAAAACGCCTCGCGATCCTGACCGGTATCGACGAACGGCTGGCCGC
The DNA here is from genome assembly GCA_016715795.1 of Chloracidobacterium sp. NCBI lineage: Bacteria > Pseudomonadati > Acidobacteriota > Blastocatellia > Chloracidobacteriales > Chloracidobacteriaceae > Chloracidobacterium > Chloracidobacterium sp. The sequence goes on along the minus strand of JADJXP010000001.1, from coordinate 988,433 downwards.
AATTGTTCGGGCGGTCGAAGATATAGAAACTGCGGAGGTAGGAACGCGTTCTAAAGACGAAGATAAACAGAAGCTCGCCGAGATCCTCCGTCGTGAGGAGTATCAAAAGGCACAGCAAAAGGAGGAAAGCCTATTCCAAAAATGGTGGCGCGAATTCACAGAATGGCTCGCCCGGCAATTTCCGCAACCCGATATCCCATCGGAACCAAGCGCCGGCATGGGTTCGCTGACCTATGCGCTTCAGATCATCGTTCTACTGGTTGTGGTCGCGATCGTCGGTTTCCTGATCTACAAGTTCGCTCCGGCACTCGCGCGCCGGATCGGCCTCAGGAACAAAGAGAAACGCGATCCGCGCGTGATCCTCGGCGAAAGGATCGAAGCTCACGAGTCGGGCCATGACCTATTGGCCGAGGCCGAACGCCTCGCCCGCGAGGGTGATCTCCGCGGTGCGATCCGCAAGGGCTATATCGCCGTTCTTTGCGACCTGAGCGATCGAAATGTGATTGCCCTTGCCAGGCACAAGACGAATAGAGATTATCTCCGCGACGTTCGTCGTAACGAGAGATTGTTCGACCGCATGCATGGACTTACCGGTACCTTTGAACGCAGATGGTACGGCCTCACGCCGGCCCGCGGTGAAGAGTGGGAGAGCTTCAGAAATGCCTGCCGTCAGACGGTAACGGAGACAGGAAGATGAAACAGCGACTATTGCTGCTAGCAGTATTCGTCTTCCTCATCACCGTCCTGGTGGGCCTTAATGCTGCTTCGTATCAGCAAAAGGAAAAAACGCCCGACAGCGAACTTGCCGCCGACCGCTCGAGTTACAATTCGGGCTCCACAGGCACACAGGCATACTACTCGCTTCTTACCGAAACAGGGCGAAAGGCTGTCCGCTGGCAAGAGCCGCCCTCATCGTTATTGACGAGCGGATCGGCTAAGCCGAATGTGTTCGTCCTGATCGGCAGACTGAAACGAGAGTTAACCGACGAGGAGGCTGAGTCTCTGCTCCGCTGGGTGTCAGAGGGCGGACGCCTCGTTATCATTGACCGCGAGCCGCCTGCAAAACTTGCGACGACGACCGCTAACTGGAGGATCATCGTCTCGAACCAGCAGGTTCCTGCGCTCCTGACGGTCGACCCGGCAGACCAGCAGCAGATGATCGCTGAGACAGCCGCGGTCAAGCCTGTGCAGCCGACAACCCTTACCGAGAGTATTGTCGCGGTTCAGCCTTCACGTTTTTCTTCGTCGATCAGTGCAGTACAGTTTCCCGGCGGGGACGAGGAACGGACGAAAAGCCCGGCTTCGCCGGCGGCCGAGCCAAGCCATATCGCACCGCTCATTCATTTCCCTCTCGCTGATGACGGGTTGGTCATTGACGCGCCGTTCGGTAGTGGAAAGATCGTATTCGTTGCCGATCCCTATATCGTATCCAACGGCGGCATCGCATTGGCCGATAACGCCCGGCTTGGGATAAACCTCGTCAGCGTCAAGGACGGCATCATCGCGTTCGATGAGTATCACCACGGCTTTGGCAGCGACAGGAACCGCTTCCTTCAATTCTTTGCGGGGACGCCAATCATCGGCATCTTTCTGCAGGCAGCCTTTCTTGCGGGCCTGATATTTTATTCGCGCAGTCGTCGCTTCGCCCGGCCTGTTCCCGAACCTGAGCCCGATCGCCTGTCAAAACTAGAGTACGTGACGGCGATGGCCGAACTGCAGCGCCGGACGAACGCCTACGATCTGGCGGTAGAGAACATCTACACGGATGCCCGTGTCCGCATCTGCCGAACTCTCGGCCTCGACACAATGGCTGCGAAACCACGCGAGATCGCGGTCGCCCTGGTTGAGCGGATAGGCGGCAAAGAGGATGAGTACGAAGCGACGCTGTTCAAGTGTGAAGAGATCATTCGCGGCGAGCCGACAGGCAAACGTGAGGTGCTGTCCTTGATCGCCGCACTTCGCGATGTTGAGCAGAAACTCGGCGTTCGTCGTATACAAGGATCAAAAGATGCCGGTTGATACGCTCCTCATTCTGATCGCCGTTTTCTTCGTAACGAGTATCATCGGCGTCGTGACCGGTAGCAATTCGCTTATCGCCGTTCCCGTGATGTTCCAGGCAGGCATTGATGCGAGGATCGCAGTCGCTACAAACATGTTCGGGCTGCTCTTTATGGCGATAGGCGGAACAATTCCGTTTGTCAGGCAGCGTCGGTTCGAGGTTCGGCCGCTAGTGCCGATGCTCGTACTCACAGTCGTCAGTTCTGCGATCGGAGCGATGCTCGTCGGCGTTATTAGTGCCGACGGGATCAAGGTGATCGTCAGCATTGCAATGGTCGCCGTTGCCCTCTTCATCCTTCTCAGGCCGCGAACCGAAAAGGTTAAGGCAACGGCTGCCCCATTGACCTATCTGGTCGTTTTCCTCCTCGGTATCTACGGCGGATTGTTCAGCGGAGGTTATGTGACCGTGCTGACAGCCGTCATGGTCGGCATGTATGGAATGCAGTACGGAGAGGCGGTCGGGGCGACGAAGCTGATCAACGTCGCATCGTCGGGCGTTGCCACGATCGCTTTTATGTGGCAAGGTTTAGTGGACTATAAGCTCGGCCTGATCCTCGGGATCACGATGTTCGCGGGTGCCTATGTGGGTGCACATTACGCCGCAAAACTCGATGAGGTATGGCTGAGGCGAATATTCCTGACGGCCGTATTTCTGCTAGCCGCCTGGACGATCTACGGACTGTTCTAATGCTGACTCACACACCGGCAACGGTTGCACACATCCTTAACGAACTTCGCAAGACCATCGTCGGCGAAGACGATGCGATCGAGCAGATACTTGTCGCGCTGCTAGCCGAAGGGCATGCGCTGATCGAGGGCGTTCCCGGCACGGCAAAGACGCTGACCGTAAAAACACTTGCCCAGATCATCGGCGCTCAGTTCTCTCGTATCCAGTTCACGCCTGACCTGATGCCATCGGACATCACGGGAACGAACGTATTTAATATGCAAACGTCGCAGTTCACGCTGCGGCACGGGCCTGTGTTTACGGACATTCTGCTTGCCGATGAGATCAACCGCACGCCGCCAAAGACGCAAGCCGCCCTGCTCGAAGCGATGGAAGAGCGGCAGGTGACCATCGACGGCGAACGTTACCAACTCTCGCCACTGTTTACCGTGCTCGCGACCGAGAATCCGATCGAATACGAGGGCACCTATCCGCTGCCCGAGGCACAACTCGACCGGTTCCTGATGAAGATCCTCATCGACTACCCCGAGGCGGAAGCCGAGGCTGAGATCGTGGCCCGTTGGGATGCAGGCTTTAATTCGCGGCATCTCGAACAGGTCCAGATCGCTCCGTTGCCCGATGCCACCGCGATCCAACACTGCCGTGCCGAGGTCCGCAACATGCGAATGGAGCCGGGCGTCCGGCAATACATCGTCGAGATCGTCCGGAGAACACGCACGCATCCGACGGTGTTCTATGGTGCCAGCCCGCGTGCGTCAGTCGCTTTACTGCTGTGCTCGAAAGCACTCGCCGCCATCCGCGGCCGCGACTTTGCCACCCCCGACGACATCCGCGACATCGCCGCACCGGTGCTGCGTCATCGACTCAGTCTCCGTGCCGAGGCCGAACTCGATGGAGCCTCCCCTGATGCCGTCATTTCAGACATCGTCAAGACGGTCGAGATCCCCCGATAAACTAGAATTCTTCTTCGTTAGGCTTGCTGCTCGGCTTAGTCGGTATCGGCTTGTCCGGTTGCGGGCCGGGGCGTGTCGTTCGCGGCGGCGGTGTCGCAAGCGGTTTCGGCGTCGTTGACGGCGTGGGGCCGCCGGGCCTGACAGGGTTGCTGGTCACGGTGTTTCCGGCAATATTCGCATTCGCAGGATTGGTCCGCGTGTTCGCAGTCGGTGCCGTTTCCTGGCGCTGGACGCCCGGCGGGCACGGCACGGTGCCGTTCAGGTCAAAGCAGCGATTGTTCGTCTTGTCGTACCAAATGTCCGACATGAACTGGCTGCCGCCGCTACCCGGGACCGTCATCATCGGTCCGGCCGGAGCGACATTCATCGGCAGCGGGCCGGTCGTTATCTGCGGATAGCCGCCGCTGCTCCAGTAGTCGAGGCCGTCACCCGCATTGGCGAGCGGATCGAGCGGCATCGCGGTGTTGGCGTCGTAGCCGGCATAGTTCCTGAGGAACGCATCGGCGATCATTTGGTCCTGAATGCCAGAAGCAGGACCGATCGGCTGGACCGGAAGGCTGCCGGCATCCGTCTGGGCCTGCGTGGTAGGATCGGTCCGTCGGGTCGATGTCGCATAGATCAGAGCGGCGGCGAGCAGACCGATACCGGCCATCGCGATGAATGCGGTTCGCCAGACGTTGGGCTTGGCGGCAACAGCAGTGGCCTCGGCCTTTGGTTCGTCCGCGGTTGCGATGCCGAGACGCCCGGATAGCGTGCCGAGGTCTTCGACGAGCGCGGCCATCGTCTGATAGCGCCGCTCGGGGTCGGCAGCGATGGCGCTCAGGACGATCGGCTCAATCTCAGGATGCACATCACGGCGAAATGCCGACAGCGGAGGAGGCGGTTCGGAATTCTGTTTTGCGAGAACCTCGGCCGTTGTCGCGCCATCGAACGGCACGGAGCCGCTCAACATCTCGTAGAGCATCACGCCCAACGAATAGACATCCGAACGCTGATCGGCAGCCGGAAACTTGCTGCATTGTTCCGGTGCAAGGTATCTCGGATCGGCGTCACGAGCGACATGTGTCGCGTCGCCGCCAAAACCGTAGGCCTTTGCCGTATCTCCGCCATCCGCCTGATCGACAAAGACCGCTCTCGGCTCCAGAGCTCCGTGCAAGACCTGTTTCTCATGGGCAGCGCCGACAGCAGCCGCGATCTGACGGGCGATCCCGATAGCGCGCTTCTCTGTGAGCATCGACTCGCTCGCGATCATATCGCGTAGCGTAGTCGGCGGTGCGTGTTCAAAGACGGCATACGAGACACCTTTCGCATCCGTGCCAAAGTCGGTGATGTTGAGGATGTTCGGATGTTCGAGGGCCGAGGCAGCGCGGGCTTCGTTGACAAAGCGCGTGACCCAACGCTGATCCATGGCGAGGGCACGAGACAATATCTTGATGGTCACGGGCCGCTCCAGCACCTCGTGACGCGCAGTGAAGAGGTCGCCTGATTCGCTTTCGCGGATCAGGCCCTCGATGCGGTATTTGTCCGCTACTAATTTGCCGAGCACGTCGTCGATCATCTGTAATTAGAACGCCTGACACGCCGCCAGGTTGCAACTATATGTCAGAACCGCCTGCGTAAGCGGGCGGCCAGTACCTTTCGAAAGCGACTTATTGCCTCGGAACTGGCCGCCCGCTTACGCAGGCGGTTCTGACAGTGTCCCCGATTAAAGCTTCACAAAAACGATCAGCAGTGCGAACAGCACGAGTGACTCGATCAGCGCAAGGGCGATGATCATCATCGTCTGGACGGTGCCGGCAGCACTCGGATTGCGGGCTGCGCCTTCGGCAGCACGCGAACCGACGAGGCCCTGAGCGATACCGGCCAGACCGGCAGCTAAGCCGAATCCGATGCCGCCGCCGATTGCCTTAGCGGCACCGACGTACTCGGCATTGTATTGAGCAGCAGGCTGCGCCATTGCCGCGACGGCCATCAGAGCGATAGCGAGCGTTGCAAAAACAGTGTATTTGAACTTATTCATTGTGTTATCTCCTATATTTGTAAATAAGAAGACGGTAAACGTACCTGCTCGCGGTATGAGTTCGCCTCGCTTCCGGTATTGCGTGGATTTTATACTCCGTAGAGTCCACGCCGCCTGACGCGTGCGGGCATATTTGCTATAAAACGCAGGTTCGCGTCTCAGTCTTCAATTGTCAAAACATCACGCACAAAGCGTGAATCCTATGCATGAGCCACGGCCGCATCGCCGTGAGCTTTGTCATGATGCTCATCGTGATCGTGCGGAGCATGCGACACCTCGCCAATGTAGATCATCGACAGCAGCGTGAAAACGAATGCCTGCACAAAAGCCACGAAAACTCCTAGGAGCGTCAGGACCAACGGAACGACGAAATGCGTAAATGGAGGGGCAAGGTTCGTGATCTGAACGAATACCTGCTCGTCCGAGAACATGTTTGCAAACAATCGCACGCCCAACGTAAACGGCCTGATCGAGCTTGAAATAATTTCGATGACAAAGATGAGCGGCGTGATAATAAGTGCCATCAATCCAGGCAGCTTAGGCCCTGCGAAATGCTTGATATGGCCAAGCAGGCCGTTCTCGGCAATACCTACGTAGTTGTAATAAATGAACGACGTTAGGCCGAGGGCGAACGTCACATTCACGGAGGCCGTCGGGGACATGAACATCGGGAACTGGCCCATCAGGTTCGAAACGAGGATCAGCACCGCAAAAGTCGCCACGACCGGAAAATGGCGAAAGCCATTGTCGCCAATGACACTTGCCACCATGTCCTTTATCGCTAGATACCCAGCTTCGAGCGTCAACTGGCCCGGCTTTGGGTCATCCTGTGACAGCTTTCCCTTCAGCAATTGGACAAGAATGACCGTGATGATACACGCAATGACAAACATTATCGTGTACCACGGAATGGCATTCTCGGCAGTATATTCACCGCCGAATACCTTTTCAGGCGTCGTGCCGAATTTCGCAAAGAACGACTTCCACATCGGATATGTCGTCGCCATCTGTATGCGATGGACCGGCTCGCCCAAGTAGTGGTTGATGAATTCTACGATCAGCGGGACGTGGTGGCCGCCGCTTTCGGCAAATAACAGCATTCTAAAATTTACTCGAAACTATATTCTTTAATCCCTGTGCGACGATCGCGATCGCGAAAGCCGACAGCCCTAATATCACAGCCGGCATCGGAAACGCACCAGTCAGGTAAACCAGCAGAAGAACGCCGCCGATCGCCAAGTACCTCAAGATGTACTTCGCAGCCAATATCCCAGTCGACCTTACTGCATCAGGCTGGAAAATCTGCCGCGTGACCCTCTCGAGCCAGAAATAATTGCCAAATGCAAGCAGGCCGCCAAACAACACGCCAAGCCCGAACCTCGCCCCGGCGAATGCAAGCCCCGCCGCCGCGCCGACCACAACTATCATGGCCATGGCCGCTAGTATTCCGCGATGTGAAACCGCATGGTCGCCGGTTGCTGAAGGATCAGTATCCTCGTGCATCGCAAACCCTAAATTTTACTAGGAAATCACAAGAATTCAAAGTCGATGATGCTCGTTGTCCTCATCCGGCTGCCAGAGCAATGGTTTGACCTCCGTAGCTTTCTTCGAGGGACTAAACAGCCGCGAACTCAACCGAAAAAACTGAATAAACCCGATAACTGATCCGAAGACGATACCGCCTACCAAGCCCCATGGTGCGGTCCCCAGTACGAGGTCGGCTCCCCAGCCGAGCAGCATCATGAAGGCCACCGAGCAGAAGAACATTATCCCAAGGGACCATGCCAGGCCGCTGCGGCGGGCGGTTTCGGCTGTGGATTCCGGTTCGTAGGGCGACGGGGCGAACTGCGGTTCGGCGTCGGGCAGCTCCGGCAGCCACGGATCACGGGATTCGCGCAAAACGGTCTCAAACCCGCCGAAAGGCTCCTCCGCGTAAGGATCAAAATGTGTTTGCGGCTGCGCCGCTGCGGGTGGCGGAATGAACTCCGGCTCGGGGTCGGGGCGGTTTGGCGCGATCGACGGATCGATCGCCGAGAATTCCGAAAGCCACGGATCGTCGCTGTTCTTCTCGTCCTGAGTGTCAAAAATGCTCTGTACCATCCTTGGTTTCAGCCTAATCGCTAATGATGACAGCTTGGTGCGGCGATTTCAATCGGCCGATATCTGCCGTGCCAACGCAATATCGACGTCGGTTATCCCTCCACGGTCGTGAGTAGTAAGTGCAATCTCGCAATAGCCCCAGCCAAAGGTGATATCGGGATGATGGTCGGCGGCCTCAGCCAGCTCACTCACACGATTGACAAACGCGAGGCTCTCGGCAAAGTTATGGAACTCATACCTTCGCGTCAGCATATTGTCGCGGGCCGCCCAGCCGTCAAGAGTTTCCAGGGCCGCGGCCAACTCTTTGTCATCCAAAATCCGTCGTTCCACTTAATTGCCTCCGGTCTTTACGCTATACTACATATTTTTGATGCTTACGAGATTATCCAACCTAATGAGTGTGAGAAGCAAAGCCGTCGTTGTCGTGGGCCTGTTAGTGGCCTGTCTTTCGGCGTGCTCGCGTCCGCCTTCGACACCGATCGAGACATTCAAGACCTACGTCAAAGCGATCAAGGCGAAGGACGTCAAGGCGATGCGCGTGCTGTTGTCCGAGGCGACCTTGAAGATGCACGAGCGGCAGGCCGTTGCCCAGGGAACGACAGTTGACGAGATCATAAAGCGCGAGACGCTCTTTACCGAGAATCAGCGGTCGGTGGAGTTTCGCGACGAGAAGATCGAAGGTGACAAGGCGACGCTGATGGTCAAGAACTCGTATGGATCCTGGGAGACGGTGCCGTTCATCAAAGAGGACGGCGTCTGGAAGATCGACAAGAAGGGCTTTGCTGACCGTATGACCACGGACATCGAGCAGGAGAACGACCGCAAGCTCGACGATCTCATCAACAAACCGACGGGTGATTCTCAGATGCCGTCGTCAACCGTCGGCCCGTCCGCATCACCCTCACCGATGCTGTCACCCGTCGACGATCTCGAGGGGGAACCGCTGAACGGGGCGGCAGATCCCAGCCTCTAAGGAGCATTTGTGGTATTTATCAAACCGTTCAGGGCCCTGCGTCCGTCAGCTGAGAATGCAAAGCGCGTCGCGTGCGTGCCGTATGACGTGATCTACGAATCAGAGGTGCGAGAGTATCTCGCAAAGAATCCGCTCAGTTTTCTTCGCGTCACGCGGCCTGAGGCCGATTTTCCCGAGGGATCAGGACCGACGCCACAGGAGGTATTTGCCCGCGGCCGTGAGAATCTCGAACGCTTTATTACCGATCAGATCCTGACGCCGGACCCTGACGACGATATCTACGTCTATCAGCTTGCATCTGACGGGCATTCGCAGACCGGCGTCGTCGCATGCTGCTCGATCGAGGAATATGAGCAGGGCATGATCAGAAAGCACGAGAATGTTCGGCCTGACAAGGTCGAGGAACGCACGGCACACCTGCTGGCGGTCGGAGCTCAGACGGGGCTGATCTTTCTCGCTTTTCGCGGCACGCCTGAGATCCACGACCTGATCGATACGACCGTGACGACAGAGCCGATATACGATTTCGAATGTCCTGCGGGCACTCAGCAGCGAGTCTGGCGTGTCACGGAAACTGCAGCTTGGATCTCAGCCTTTAGTAGGGTGCCGTCTCTCTATATCGCTGATGGGCATCATCGCGCCGAGAGTGCAAAGCTCGCTCGTGACGAGATGCGGCACAACAATCCCCATCATACCGGTGAGGAACAATACAACTTCGTTGTTACGGGCATGTTCCCGGCCGAGGACCTTCGTATCCTGCCATACAATCGAGTTGTAAAGGATCTGAACGACATGGCTGACGACGAGTTTCTCACGCGGCTGCAGGAATCATTTGTCCTCATCGGGACAGGCGAGAAAGAACCGCAGAACCACGGTGAGTTTTGCCTCTACCTCGCGGGCAAGTGGTACTCATTCCGACACAATCTGCAGTACATTCGCGAACCGGATCCGATCGAACGACTCGACGTAAGCATACTGCAGGACAATGTGTTTGGGCCGCTGCTCGACATCAAGGATGCACGCACCGACGATCGTATTGGCTTTGTCGGTGGCCGCCGAGGTACCGCCGAGCTCGAACGCCTTGTGAACGAAGGTATAGCAGCCGCGGCGTTCTCGATGTATCCTACGACCATGGATGACCTGCTTGCTGTCTCGGACATGGGCGAAATAATGCCGCCAAAATCAACGTGGTTCGAGCCGAAGCTCAAGGACGGCCTGCTCATTCATCTCATCTGACAATGGACGAACGCCTCGCCAACATTCGCCGCGACTATTCGGGAGAGGAACTCTCTCAGGCGAATGTTTCGGCCGACCCATTCGTTCAGTTTGGAAAGTGGATGAACGAAGCAATTGCGGCGGAGACAGATGAACCAACGGCAATGACGCTCTCGACTGTCGGCGAAGATGCCCGGCCATCATCGCGCGTTGTGTTGCTCAAGGGTTTTGACGCCGACGGTTTTGTCTTCTTTACCAACTACAACAGCCGAAAGGGACGTGCTCTTGCGGCAAATCCGTTCGCCTCGCTAAATTTCTTCTGGCCGGAGTTGGAACGTCAGGTGAACATAAGCGGAAATGTCGCAAAAGTCTCAACCGAGGAATCCGATGCGTACTTTGAGTCGCGTCCCTATCTCAGCCGTATCGGGGCGTGGGCTTCGGAGCAGAGCGAGCCGATCAGCTCGCGCGCGGTCATCATGGCTCGAGCCGCAAAGCTCGCCGTCAAATACGCGACCGGTGTTCCGCGGCCGCCGCACTGGGGCGGTTTTCGCGTATTACCTGACCGCGTCGAATTCTGGCAGGGAAGGCCAAACCGCCTCCATGATCGAATTGTATATACGCTGGATGGTAACGAGTGGAGCATCGCACGGCTTTCACCATGATCGAGACGGAAAGATTGGTCTTTAGAGAGTTTACCGACGACGATCTGCCGTGGTTGATCGAGATGCGTTCACCTGAGGCCGTCAATCGTTATTTGGGCGGGACGGCGATGCAGAATCCTGACGCTCTCGCTAAACGGATCAAATATTATATGGAATGTCACGAGAAGTTCGGCTTTGGCTTCTGTGTGATGATCCACAAAGTGACCGGGGAACTGATGGGTTCGGCCGGCCTGCAGCCGCTCGAGGACACAGGCGAGATCGAGGTCGGTTATAATATGTCGGAAAAGTTTTGGGGCCAGGGCTATGGCTTTGAAACCGCCATTGGCTGGCTGAAGTTTGGTTTTGACGAATGCGGATTGGAACGGATCGTCGCGGTTGCGGCTCCCGAGAACACCGGTTCTTGGCGGATCATGGAAAAGTGCGGGATGCAGTATGAAAAGACCGAGCTCCATTACGGAATGGAGTGTGTCGTTTACGCGATCTCACGTGAGGATTTTGCCCTGCGGACCTCTTAAATGCCGACAACACTCATAACCGGAGCATCAAGCGGCATCGGCGAGGCCTTTGCGAAGCAACTCGCGTCGCAGGGACACGACCTCGTGCTCGTGGCCCGGTCCGAAAAGGCATTGAACGACCTTTGTGATGAGCTTATCGTTCGTGAAAAGGTCTCGGCCGATTATGTCGTTCTCGACCTGACGAAGCCGGACGCCGACGTAAAGCTCTTCGCCGAGACGGAACGTCGCGGCATCGAGATCGACTGGCTGATCAACAATGCGGGCTTCGGCTCGGCGGGTGATTTCTCAACGCTGCCGCTGGACCGCGAGTTGGAGATGATAGATCTGAACGTCCGAGCTCTCGTCGCGATCACTCACCGCTATCTAAAGAGAATGCGTGAACTGGGCCGCGGAACGATCGTCAATGTTTCATCAACCGCGTCGTTTCAGCCGATACCGTTCATGGCTACCTATGCGGCGACAAAAGCCTTTGTTACTTCATTTACAGAGAGTCTAGTAGAGGAGAACAAGCCGTTTGGAATACGGATCATGGCATTCTGCCCGGGCTCTACGAAAACCAATTTCTTCGCCGCATCAAGTATCGAGCGGCCCGTGACGGTCAAGGGGCAGCATACCGCGGACGAAGCCGTCAGTGCATTTTTGAGAAGCGTCGGAGCGGGACGGGCCCGGTTTGTTCCGGGAGTTGTCAACCGCGTTGGCGCCGCCCTCGGAGCACATTTGCCAACTGCTATCTCAAGGCGTCTGATGGCAAAGGCTTTGCGTCCTCGCTACCAGGAAGAAAAATGAGATTTACCGTCCTCGGCAGCGGCTCGACCGGCAACTGCGTGCTGATTTCGAGCGAGACGACAAACGTCCTGATCGATGCCGGCCTTAGCGCCCGCGAGATCATGCGCCGCTTGGCGGAGGTCGGCGTGCCGCACGATCGTCTCGACGGAGTCGTCGTCACGCACGAACACGGCGACCACATCGGCGGGCTTCGGGTGCTGATGCGATCACTTCGCTGTCCCGTCTATATCTCGGGAATTACCGAGGATGCATACTATGACACGCGGGCGGGCGGGCGCAACGGCAGCAGCGAATCATCGAAACGGCGGACGGCCCTCGACCGACGCACGGTAGAGATCGAATCTGATCGTGAGTTTCGCATTGGTGACATCGATTTCCATCCGTTCAGCGTGCCACACGACGCCGTCGATAATTTTGGATTTGTGGCAAAGCAAGGCGGTGTAAAGGTCGCTACCTTGATGGACTTTGGCCACATCGACGACACGATCAAACAGAACCTGCGGGGCAGCGACGCCGTCGTTATCGAGTCAAATCACAGCCGCGACATGCTCCGTGCCTGCTCGCTATACACGTGGGACCTGAAGCAGCGAATAATGTCGCGCACCGGCCATCTCTCGAACGAAGCCCTCTCTGACTGGCTCACGGGCGATTTTGATGGCTCGGCCCGGCACATCGTTCTCGCCCATCTCTCGCAGCGAGCGAACGAACCGAACCTCGCCCGGATCAACGCCGAGGCCGCCCTGCAAATGCGCGGGCCGCTATTCAAAGCAGACGCCAAGGTATCGGTCTCGCAGCCCAGACAGCCGACTGACTGGATAGCTTTCTGATCAACTCAAAAAAGGGAAGCAGTAGCAGATTTCTCGTCACTTACACCCTTAAAGCTCATCCTGTGGATCTGACACGGGCCGTGATCGCGGATCGCGTCGTAATGCGAGCGGCAGCCATAGCCCTTGTGCTCGGCAAAACCGTATTGCGGGAATTTGGCGGCGTAGCTCGCCATCAATTCGTCGCGATAGGTCTTAGCGAGGATCGAGGCGGCGGCTATAGAGACAGAGATCGCGTCGCCCTTGATGATCGCCTTTTGCGGCAGGGGCGTAAGCTTGAGCCTGAGGGCATCGATGAGTAGGTAATCGGCTTGGGGCGTGAGCGAATTGATCGCCGCGTACATCGCTTTTTTGGTGGCCTCGAGGATGTTGATGCGGTCGATCTCGTCGGCCTCGATCTGGCCGATCGCGAACGCAACAGAGTGTTCACGCAATTCGGAGGCAATTTCGTCGCGTTTCTCCGGAGTGAGTTTTTTTGAATCGTCGAGACCGTCGGGAAGGGGTTTTGTGAGGTCAAGGATACACGCTGCGGCCACCACGGGCCCCGCAATGCAGCCACGGCCGACCTCATCGACACCGGCGACAAGTCGGTAGCCTTCGCTGCGTGCCTGTTCCTCAAAGTCACAGCCGATCGACCAAACGGTGCGATCGGCTGTAAGCAAGAAATCGTTCACGAGGCGGATTATACCGCCTCGTGTTCTAGAAAGCTAAATTGAGAGTGTGCGGCAGCTATTTCGCCGACTGTGCCTTGTTACGGGTATCGCGTTCCTTGATGCGGGCAGCCTTGCCGCGAAGATCGCGAAGGTAATACAGCTTTGCTCGGCGGACCTTACCGCGTCGGATCACGTCGATGTGATCGACGACCGTTGCGTGGAGCGGAAAGATACGTTCGACGCCGACGCCAAAGCTGACCTTTCGCACCGTTATCGATTCGCGAACGCCGCCATGCTTGCGGGCAATGCAAACGCCCTCGAAAGCCTGCAGGCGTTCCTTGTTGCCTTCCTTGATGCGGACATGCACGCGAACGGTATCGCCCGGCTGAAAAGCAGGAATGTTCTCTTTTAACTGTGTCTTTTCGACAATGTCTAGTCTGTTCATTTTTATCCTCGGCCAGAGGTCAACGGCTTACCGCTCACATTCACCATTTTCGTCTTTTATTAGATCGGGGCGTACGGCCCGCGTCTTTTCAAGCGCCATCTGGTAGCGCCATTTTTCAATTTCGGCGTGATCGCCGCTTAACAAAACCTCGGGAACTCTCATCCCGTGAAACTCCGCCGGCCGCGTGTAATGCGGGCAATCGAGCAGCCCGTCGGAGAACGAATCGTTCTCGGCCGACGTGTCGCTGCCCAACGCATCGGGCAGCAGCCTCACCAAACTGTCAACGACCACGACGGCCGCCGGTTCGCCACCCGAGAGCACGTAGTCGCCGATCGATATCTCGTCGGTGATGAGTGCCTCGTTGACGCGTTCGTCCACGCCCTCGTAACGGCCGCAGATCAGGGCGAGATGCTCAGCGTCATCCGCCAGGCCCTGTGCCATCGGCTGGCTGAACGGCCTGCCCTGCGGCGTGAGCATAACGACGCGCGTTCCCTGCGGATAGGCGTCTCGATCGCTCGTCCCTGTCAAACTTTCAATCGCGGCAAATATCGGTTCGGGCTTCAATACCATCCCGTCGCCGCCGCCAAACGGCCGATCATCGACCATTTTGTGCTTGTCCACCGCGTATTCGCGTATGTCGTGGACGTCTATTTCAACAATTCCCGCTAGCTTTGCCCGGCGGATTATCCCGAAGTCGAACACTTGTTCAAAAAACTCGGGAAAGATTGTAAGAACGTCGATCTTCATTCCTGTAATTTCAGATCTGAAATCTAAAATTCCAACAGCCCGTCGGGCGGATCGATCACGATCTTCTTCTTCTCAACATCGACCTCGATGCAGATCGCTTCGGCGAACGGGATCAGGAACTCTTTAGTTCCATCGACGACGAGCAATTCTGTGCCGCCTGTCCGCATCAACTCTCGGACTGTGCCGATCTGGTCGCCAGCGACAGTCTCAACGCTGCATCCGGCAAGCTCCCAATCGTAGAACTCGCCTTCCTCCAGATCGACCGCCTCGTCCTCTGAAACACATATCTCAGCGTTCCTTAGGGTTTCGGCTTCATCGATCGAATCGACGCCGACGAACTTCAGCACGATGCGGCCCGACTGGAACCAATGCCTTTCAATTGTCAATTCCCGCCGACTCTCGTCCGGCATTACGGCTGTCACCGTTTCCAGTCCGTCGAACCGCTCAGGAAAATCCGTCAGCAGGTCGGCTATGGCCTCACCCTTAATACCGCGAGGCTTGGCGATCCTGGCGACGGCAACGAGTTCCAATTCAGTCCTCGATCAGGTCGAGATGAAACCGCTTCCCGTGTTTCTGCCCAGCCGCGAAGAGGAGACTCCTGATCGCCTTTACGGTCCGCCCTTCGCGGCCGATAATGCGGCCCATGTCGCTATCAGCCACGCGAACCTCGATGCGGACAGTTTTACCATCCGCGATCTCGTCCACCTCGACAGCGCCGGGCTCGCTCACGAGCGAAGTGATTATCTTCTCGACTGCTTCCTTCATCCTCTGGAACTAAGCCGCCTGGCCCTCCTCGGCCGGCGTCTCCTCCGCCTCGGCTTTGGCTTCTTCGGCCGGTGCAGCTTCAGCCTCGGCCGGCGCGGCCTCAGCTTCGGCTATAGGAGCTTCTTCAGTAGCCACTTCGACCGGCTCCTCAGCCGCAGATGCGTCTTCGACGGGAGCCTCGACTGGCTCTTCGACTGCAGGTGCGTCTTCGGCTGCGGCCTCGGTGGGTTCTTCCGACGCCGGCGATTCCTCGGCCGGAGCCTCAGCGGCTGCTGCTTCGGCGGCGGCCTTAGCGGCGGCCTCCTTCTCAGCGGCTTCCGCGGCGAGGCGTTCTTCCTCGGCCTTGCGAGCCTCGGCGCGAGCTGCGTCGGCCGCAGCCTTCTTGTCGGCACGTGCGGCGAGCATGGTCTCACGCTCCTCGTCGGTCATCACGGGGTTGTTCTTGATCAGGCTCGCGACCGTGTCGGTCGGCTGAGCACCGACGCCGATCCAGTACTGGATGCGGTCGTGGTTCAGCCTCACATCCGCCGGGTCCGCGAGCGGATCGTAGGTCCCGAGGTTTTCGAGGTACTTGCCGTCTCGCTTTGAGCGTTTTTCCTTAACTACGACGCGGTAAAAGGGTCTCTTCTTCGCGCCCATTCTCATCAAACTGATTGCTAGCATAGTTTTCTACTTCCGAGAGGTTGGTCCCGACACTCGTCAGGATTCAACGTCGCTTCTTATGTCTCTTTTTCTTCCTTAAACCGTTATTTGCTGAGCCCGTCGGCCCGTCATCCGAATGATCTATCGCCGAACCGCCGCCAAGCATCCCGAGCGGATTGGAACCGCCGCCAAGCATGTTGCCCAAACCGCCGGCCAGACCGCCCGCCATCTTGCGGGCCATGCCGCCAAATAAACCGCCGCGGTTCATCTGGGCCATCATCTTTTTCATCTGCTCGTACTGACGCAGAAGCTGATTCACTTCGCCGATCGTCGAGCCAGAACCGCCCGCGATACGAGTCTTGCGGCTGGCATCGATCACACGATGGTCGTTCCTCTCCTGACGCGTCATCGACCCGATGATCGCCTCGGTTCGCTTCATCTGGTGATCGACCAGGGCCGACTGTTCGTCCGTGATCGTCATGCCGCCGGTCATCTGCTCGGGCAGCATTTTCATCAGCTTTGACATCGAGCCTAGTTGCTTGAACTGTCCCAACTGCTTCTGAAAGTCTTCAAGCGTAAACTGGTTACGCGTCATCTTGAGAAGCTGCTCTTGAGCATCCTTCTCATCGATCTTGCCCTGAACTTCCTCGATCAGCGTGAGCACGTCGCCCATCCCGAGGATCCGCTGCGCAATGCGATCTGGATAAAACGGCTCGATCGCGTCGTACTTTTCGCCGACGCCGACGAACTTCACCGGCTGTCCGATAACCTGCTTGATAGACAACGCCGCACCACCGCGGGCATCGCCGTCCATCTTTGTCAGGACAACGCCCGTCAAGCCGACGCGTTCATGAAATGTCTGAGCGGAATTGACCGCGTCTTGGCCGGTCATGGCATCGGCCACGAAAAGGATCTCGATCGGCTTTGTCTCGGCCTTGATCGCCTCGAGCTCGGCCATCAACTCATCGTCGATATGCAGCCGGCCCGCCGTATCGACCATCAGCGTGTCAAAGCCGGTCTCGTTAGCGTATTTGACTGCGCCACGGACGATCATCATCGGGTCGTTCGTCTCTTTCGCCTCGTAAACCGGAACGTTGACTGCATCGCCGACGACTTTCAACTGTTCGCGAGCCGCGGGCCTGTAAACGTCCGTCGAAACGAGCAGCGGCGTTCGCTCTTGATTGTCAGCCAGCCAACGAGATATCTTGCCGGTCGAGGTCGTCTTGCCGGAGCCCTGCAGGCCGACGATCATCACCACGTTCGGTGTCTGCTTGGTAAAGACGAGTCGCGACGACGTGCCGCCCATCAAGTCCGAAAGCTCGTCATAGACGATCTTTACGACTTGTTCATGCGGCTTGAGGCCATTCCAAACCTCTTCGCCCTCAGCTTTTACGCGAACGGATTCGACAAAATCCTTGGCGACCTTGTAATTGACATCCGCCCCGAGCAGCGCCATCCGAATCTCGCGCAAGGCGGCATCGACGTGCTCGGGCGTGAGCTTGCCCTTGCCGCTCAGATTTCGCAGCGTTTGCTTGAGTTTGTCAGACAGCGATTCGAACATAATTACCGGCCATTAGACGCACTTCGGCGACAATAGTCGAAACTATAAATAGTAGTATTTAGCGCATTTAGTGTCAATAAACGCGCCTATGAAAGTAGGCGGCCGATAGCCGATATGACAGTGTCAGGATTGACACCCAAAATGCACTTTGGCTCACCGTAAACATCGCACCGGTAGCCGGGACAAGGCTGACAGGCAAACTCCTCATAAACGATCTCATTAGGAGCATCGGTCCACGGACGCCAGTGGTCACGGTTTGACGAGCCAAAGATCACCACGGTCGGAGTAGCAACCGCCGCAGCAATGTGGGCAATTCCCGAATCGTTACCGACAAAAATGCGCGCTTTTGACGCGAGCGCAGTGATCTCGGGCAGGCTAAGGTCATCAAAGGTCCTGATCGGCACATTCACAGCACTCACAAGCTCTCTCAGTGTCGCGGCCTCCTTGCGAGATGAGATGGCAACCGTCCGCAGTCCCTTCTCGGCCAGAAACTCAGCAGCACGAGCAAAATTCTCCACAGGCCACTGCTTTGTGAAAAAGGCGGTTGTTGGATGGATCAACGCGTAATCGCCGCCCTCATAAACGTTACGAATCTTCGCCGTCCGGCCGGCATCGGTAACCATCAATCGGCTCCTGGGCCTGTCATCCACGGGGACGCCGACGAACCCAAGGAGTGCAAGCTGCTGCTCGGCAGAATGTGTTACTGTCCGTTGCCAAAAATCAGCGGCCGATGTCAGCAAATGGTTGTAAAGAAACGCGTATCTGAAGCTCTTGTACCCGACGCGGTGCGGAGCGCCGCTCACGCGGACGAACCACGTCGCAGTGGTGCCGCCATGCAGATTGAAAGCGACATCATATGAACGGCGCCGAAGGTCCAGGCCCACCCGAAACCGCTGACCGAAATCTCGCCCAACCGAGATCACGCTATCGATGACGTCAAAACCGTCGAGGACAGGTGCGACCCAATCCTCGAGCAGAACGTCGATCCGGGCATCCGGAAGGAAACGCCTTAGAGCGATCAGCGACGGCGTCGACAACACCGTGTCGCCGATCGAGCGCAGCTTGACGACGAGGACACGTCTGACCTTTGTCCAATCAAGCGTCATAGAGGCAAACAAAAAGACGGCCCTTGGGCCGCCTTCCATTCTCGATCTTCCGTTGTCACTTTTCCATTTTCCGTGTAGCTTCCTCAACAAGCATCACCGGGATCTCATCGCGGATCGGATAGACCAACGAGCATTCGACGTTCAGGCATTTGAGACGCGTTTCGGCCTCGTCGACCTGTAGTTCGGACTTGCACCGCGGGCACCGCAGGATATTTAGCAATTCAGGGCTGATGGCCATAGCCGTTAGGCGGTCTTCGTTCCGCACTCCGGACAGAATTTAGCACCGGCGGCAAGTTCGAATTGGCAATTCGCACACTTGACCTTCTCTTGCGTTGAACCACATTCTGAGCAAAATTTTGCTCCTTCGCGGAGCTTAGCTCCACATTTTACGCATGGAACCTGGACGACCTCCATCTTGCCGCCACAGTCGGCACAGAACTTAGCGCCCGCCGCATTTGCTTTGCCGCAAGCCGGACACGGCAGAGTAGTGGCCGCCTGACCACCGCCGGCACTGCCCTGTGGGCCTGCCCCAAACGCCCCGGCCATCTGATTTCCCACCGCAAAACCGGCGCCAAGGCCCGCTCCGAGGCCAGCGCCGCCGCCTTCATTCTGTGCGGCATCGCGAAGGGCATCTGCGGCCTGGAACTTCATATACTGATCGACATTGCCGAGAGCTCCCATCGCCGCACGCTTGTCCATCGCCTCTTCGACCTCAGGCGGCAGCGAAATGTTCTCAACAAAGAACTTGGTGACCTCCAAGCCCCAACTATTAAAATCTCCGTTGATAACGGCCCGGATCTTTTCGCCTATCTCCTTATACTGCGCGGCGAGATCGAGGGCGGGAATTTTCAATTCACCCAAAGCGTCCGAAAACTCAGTGACGATGGCTCGTTTGAGCTGGCCGTCGATGTCCTCCGTCTGGAAATGAGCGTTCGTTCCGGCGATCTCCTTGATAAAACCGCTCGGATCGGTGACACGCAGGCTGTATGCCCCGAATGCACGCAGGCGGACGATGCCAAAGTCGTTATCGCGCATCATCACGGGGTTCGACGTGCCCCATTTCATGTCCGTAAACTGTTTGGTGTTAACAAAATAGACCTCGGACTTGAACGGCGAGTTAAAGCCGTATTTCCAAGCTCCGAGCTTACTCAGGATCGGCGTATTGCCGCCGTCGATCTCATACTTGCCGGGCGTAAAAACGTCGGCGACCTGTCCCTCAAACACAAAAACGGCCGTCTGCGATTCGCGGACGATCAATTGGGCACCGTTCTTGATCTCCTGTCCCGCCACGGGGAAGCGATAGACCAGTGTGTCCTGGCTGTCATCGAGCCACTCGATGACCTCAATGAACTGGTTAAGGGCGGCTTCTTTAATCTTGTCAACAATGCTCATTTATAATGCCTCCTTAGGCGTAACTCTAAACGATAAGATAACACAGAAAGTTGCCGGTTTGTCAGAACCGCCTGCGTAAGCGGGCGGTCAGCTCGTCGGAAGAAACGAGCCGGCAACGCCACTGATCATTCTGGGCACTCGCCATGGAACTGGCTGCCCGCTTACGCAGGCGGTTCTGACCTCGGCCGTCCCGTCAGCCACAGGAGTATCGTCATCACCGTGCCGCCCGTAACATCGATAAATACGTCAAACACCGATGCCGTCCGTGACGCCAGAAAACTTTGGTTTGTTTCGTCGGCCACGGCAATAACGATAACCAACAAAACCGGGAGCAGATACCGAAATTTCCGCAAAAACTCCGACGTCGACATCACGCAGGCACGAGCGGCGAGAAAGGCGAGAACGGCGTACTCGGTGAAATGTGCCGTTTTGCGGACATAGCCGTGGACGACCATTCGGGTCGCCTCAGGCATTTCGGGAAAAAAGAAATCGAGCAACGGCCCGATGATGCGCGACGTATTCGAGAACGCACCCTCTGGGCTCGAGAGATAGAAGATGACGCCCAGCCATAAAAAGACCGGCACATAGGCCGTCAACCACACGTGCCGGTCATTTGAACCTGAAAACTGCACCTAGCGGCAGCCTACATCTGGCTAAAGACGGCCATACCGCCCCCGAAGACTATGATCAGCCAGCCGACGACCATTATCACCCACTGCATCCAGCCCGTCTTCTCCATGATGCAGAAGATCAGCCCCGCAAGCAGCGAGAAGAAGAAGATCAGCACGGCCCATAAGGCTCCCTTCGCCTTGAATGCCACGACCATCAGCCATATCCAGCCGACGAAGAACAGAACAACTCCCAAAATGCTCAGAATACCACCCATAGTTTCCTCCAAGAATTTATTGGTAAAGCTAAAGTTCCAACCGCAAACACACCTCGTTTGCCCATGTTCAAGTGAACGACGGTATGCTACAACACAAACGGGAAAGTTCAAAGTTCAAAGTTCAAGGTTCAAGGTCGCATTAGCAACTTGAACCTTGAACATGGAACTTTGAACTACGCTTTATGCTGCCGCGGCGCCGCTGACGACCTCGATGATTTCTTTTGTGATCGCGGCCTGGCGGATGCGGTTCATATTGAGGGTGAGCGTGTCGATCAGCTCGCCGGCGTTCTTTGACGCGGAATCCATCGCCGTCATTCGCGAGCCTTGCTCGCTGGCGACGGATTCAAGCATGCCGCGATAGATCTGCGTCTCAATCTGTTTGGGCAGTAATTTGCCGAAGATCTCGGCGGCGGGCTGCTCGTAGATGTACTCGGCCTCCCCAGCGGTTTGTTCGCCGTCGCCGGCTTCAGCCTTGGGAATCGGAAGAAGCTGTTGGATGACCGGCTTTTGCGAAAGGACGGTCTTGAACTCGGTAAAGACGACAAAGACCTTGTCGATCGATTCATCTTCGGTGAACTTCGTGATGATCTTGTTCGCGATCTCGACGGCGTCGGCGTGATTGACCTGGCCAGTCCCGGTGAGGCCGATGTATTCATCGGTCAACTCGATCTCGCGGCGTTTGAAAAAGTCGCGGCCCTTGCGCCCGACTGCCATCATTGACGACTTTTTATCGGAATTCTCTCGAATGAACGCCTGCGTTGCCTTGATCACGTTGGCGTTAAACGCCCCGGCAAGCCCCTTGTCGGCACTGATGAGCACGAGCAGGTACTTATTGTCGCCACGCTCATCGAGCAGCGGGTGCGAAAATTCGCCCGAGACCTTGCCGCTCAATGAGCCCAAAACCTCGCTCATCTTCCCTGCATAGGGACGCGACGCCGTCACGCGGTCCTGCGCACGTTTGAGCTTTGCCGCAGCGACCATCTTCATCGCCTTGGTGATCTGCTGTGTGTTCTTGACCGACTTAATGCGTCGGCGCATGTCTAACAAACTAGGCATCTCTATCTGTTGTCTATCAACTCGTCAACCGTCAAACGGATATCGTCCGCGATCTTTCTTAACAGAAAAGGTGAAATGTCCCTTCCCTTATGATCCGGTACGGTCGTAAACCGCCCGTCCGGGTGTTTGAACTGTCGGTGCGATCCACGCTGCCGGATCTGCTCAAAGCCTAAGTTTTCAAGAATACGAACAACCTAACGCGGCTTTAATACCGGAACGTTTCCCATTACTCGCTCAACGCGATCAACTGGGTTCCAATAAAGTCGGCCTCCAGCATCGGCTCGCCGTCCTCCAGCAACATTCCAACAACTTCACGCAAGTTCTCGTTAAGTTCGTCGAGCGTGTCACCTTGTGAATGGGCGCCGGGAAATCCTGGAATATACCCCACGAACAGACCCGTCTCACGACACTTCTCAACGACCGCTGTAAAGTTGTAGGTATTCATATCACTTACGCCGCCGCGGCGTTAGCCGTCTCCCAACGCGTTGCCTTAAAATCCTCGACGGCTTCCTTCATTGAGGCCTTGAGGTCGTCGTCGATACTCTTCTTATCCCGGAGCGTGCTGAGCACGGCAGGATGTGATTCTTTGATGAACGTATTCAGTTCGTCCTCAAATCGCTTGAGATCGTCGACGGCGACATCGTCGGCAAGGCCATTGGTCACGGCCCAGATGATGAGGACCTGGTCCTCGACCTCCATCGGCGAATATTGTGGCTGTTTGAGTATCTCGGTCAGCCGCTTGCCCCGCTCGAGCTGGTCTTGCGTCGATTTGTCGAGGTCCGAGCCGAACTGTGCGAATGCTGCCAGTTCGCGAAACTGCGCGAGGTCGATACGGAGCGTTCCCGCGACCTGTTTCATGGCCTTGATCTGAGCCGAACCTCCGACGCGAGAAACCGAGTTACCCACGTTGATAGCGGGACGAACGCCGGAGTTGAAGAGGTCAGACTCAAGGAAGATCTGGCCGTCGGTGATCGAGATGACGTTCGTCGGAATGTATGCTGAGATGTCGCCCGCCTGCGTCTCGATGATAGGAAGCGAAGTTAGCGAACCGCCGCCCTTGGCATCCGACATCTTTGCCGCACGCTCAAGCAGGCGTGAGTGCAAATAGAACACATCGCCCGGATACGCCTCGCGGCCCGGAGGACGGCGGAGCAGCAGCGAGATCTCGCGATAAGCTGCGGCCTGCTTCGAGAGATCGTCATAGATCGTCAGAGCGTGGCGGCCGTTGTCGCGGAAGTATTCGCCCATGGCGCACCCCGAATACGGGGCCAAGAACTGCATTGCGGCCGGATCCGAGGCCGAAGCGTTGACGATGATCGTATAATCCATCGCACCGTACTCTTCGAGCTTTTGTCGGACCTGAGCGACGGTCGAGGCCTTTTGCCCGATGGCGACATAGACGCAGATCACGTCTTTGCCCTTCTGGTTGATGATAGTGTCGATCGCGACGGCGGTCTTGCCGGTCTGGCGGTCGCCGATGATCAGCTCACGCTGGCCTCGGCCGACCGGGACCATCGAGTCGATGGCCTTGAGGCCCGTCTGCAGCGGCTCTTTAACCGGCTGGCGTTCGATGATCCCGGGAGCGATACGCTCGACCGGAAAGTATGTGTCCGTAACGATCTCGCCGCCGCCGTCGATCGGGTTGCCGAGAGCATCTACCACTCGGCCGATCATCGCGTCGCCGACAGGCACACTCATGATACGGCGTGTCCGCTTGGCCTCGTCGCCCTCTTTGATCTTCTGAAAATCGCCAAAGAGCACGCAGCCGACCTTGTCTTCCTCAAGGTTGAGTGCCAAGCCGCGAACGCCGTGGTCAAATTCGAGCAGCTCGCCCGCCATGACCTTTTCAAGGCCGTAGATCTCGGCGATGCCGTCGCCTATTTTGATGACCGTGCCGACCTCGGCAACGGTCATCGAGGCGTCAAAATTCTCGATCTGTGCACGAATTATCTCGTTGATCTCGTTTGCTTTTATTGCTTCCATGTTTGGTTATCGAATCTCGTTGCTAATTTGATAATTAATATTTTGTAATTAGTTATCGTTAATCTACTTTGTCCCGATCAGCTCGGTTCTGAGCGTATCGAGCTTTGTCCGCACGGACGAATCGTAAACCGTCGAGCCGATACGTGTGACTGTGCCTCCGATAAGGTCGGCATCGACGCTGTAATTTATCGTGACCTGCTTGCCGGTCAATTTCGCCAAGGCCTGCTCAAACTCCGCTCTCTCGCTGTCCGGTAGCTCACGGACCGATGTGATCTCGGCCGAGACGACGCCGCCGCGTTCTTCAAGCACGGCTGCAAATCTCTCGTTAATGCCGCCAAGCTCAGTCAAACGGCTGTTTTGAAGCAGCACGCGCAGAAAATTCGCTGTCGTTGTGGACGGTTTTGTCCGAGCGATGAGTTGCCCGAGCACTTTCTCTTTATTGACGTGCGAGATCGACGGATTGGCAAAAACGCTCGCTAATTCGTCATTGCCGTCGATCATCTCGCCGAAGGCAGCAAGCTCGGCCTTTACCGCCTCAGAACTGCCCGACGATAGAACAACGTCGGCGAGTGCGGTCGAATATCGTCGGGCGATAGCTTCAACACTCATACTAATTCAGACCTCCGATCTCGCTAATGCTGCCGCGAACGAGCTTTGCGCTCGCTGCATCGTCGATCTGTGATCGTAATTTCTCCTCAGCCAGCCGAATGCTCTCCTCAGCTGAGAAACGCCTTAGGGCCGCTTTCGACTGACCGGTGAGACGAGCGACCTCGCTCTGCATCTGCTGACGCATCCGTTCGATATCGGCCTTGGTCTGCTCCGCGAGGCGCTTCTTCTCAGCCGCAGCTTCGGCTTTCGCATTCCCGAGAATCGTCTCCTTTTCGGCCTCGAGTCCGGCGAGATTCGTCTCGACTGCTTTTAACCGCGAGAGAGCCGCCTGACGTTCCTCTTCTGCTTTGATCAGGTCAGCACGCACCTTTTCGCGCGTGGCCCTAAATGTTTCGCTCAGCGGCTTTTTGAGCACGTAGGCAAGGATCGCGATAAAGATCGCGAGGTTCAGGAACTTCCAAGCCTCGAATCCGGGAATGTTGAACCAAGTATTGTAGAATTCGGTGAAGCCACCACCGCCCGAGCCGGCGGAGAGCAGCATAAAGCTTGTAAGGGTGGCGAACATATCGTCTATTTGAGAATTTCGGCAACGATGCTCCCTGCAAATTTCTCTGCATCGGCCCCGATGGCCTTGCGGGCATCTTCTGTCTGCTTTTCCAACTCCGCCTTCTCAGTCTCAAACGCAGAGGCCGTCTCGGCTTTTGCCTCAGCCAGTTTCTGCTCGCGGGCCGCTACGGCCTTTTTCTGTTCCTTAGCGATGTTTGAATAACCTTTTGATCGAGCGTCCTGCAGCTCTTTTGTATATTGCGACTCTTTCTCTTCAGCATCGGCAATGATCGCTCCGGCAGCTCCGGCGTGGCTGCCCTTGCTCTTCTCGCGGCTTTCGAGTATTCGGTTGATCGGCCGGTAGAGCGTGCGGTTCAATACCCAGATCATCACCAACAGGATCGCGATGTGTACAAAGATCGTCCCGTCGGGAAACAACTGGATCGAGGATTCGGCAAACGCCAGCAGATGCATATACATTTAAGGGCGAGAACAGACGAAAATACCGTCCGGTTCTCAAAAGATATGAGGATATCACGCGCCCATTTTTAGGGTCAAGGACGGGCCCTGTTCTGAGTTCGACCTTTAGCTTGCTCTTCCGACAGCGTAAAATACAAACTAAAGTTTGAACTCAGAACTGCTATGAAGATCGCCACGTGGAACGTCAATTCGATCAACGTCCGAATGCCGCAGCTTGTCGATTGGCTGGCTGCGGCACAGCCTGACGTCGTGTGCATGCAGGAAACAAAAACGATCGACGATGGCTTTCCGGTGTTGGAGCTAAAAGCGGCGGGCTACGACGCCGTATTTACCGGCGAGAAGGCCTACAACGGCGTCGCCATTCTGTCAAAACTGCCGATCAGCGACGTTCAGCTGAACTTCCCCGACGACGCGCCGGACGCGCCAAAGCGTCTGCTCTCGGCGACCGTAGGCGGCGTGCGGATCGTTAACACTTACGTGCCAAATGGCAGCGAGCTTGGCTCGGACAAGTTCAAATTCAAGCTCGATTGGCTGATGCGGCTGCGTGCATTCATCGACGCGACCTGTGACGCAGCCTCGGATGTGATCTGGTGCGGTGATTTTAATGTCGCCCCCGAAGCCGTCGATGTCTGGGACGCCTCGCGATACGAGGGCCACCTTCACTTCTCAAAGCCCGAACGTGCCGCGATCCATTACATCAAACAATTCGGGCTCACCGACCTCTATCGCGAAAAGAACGGCCAAGCGAAAGAATTCTCCTGGTGGGACTATCGAGCCGGAGCATGGCAGAAGAACCAGGGCCTTCGCATCGACCACATCTGGGCCTCGCCGTCACTAACCGCTCGCTGCACTTCGTGCATCATCGACCGATCGCCCCGCGAACTGACTCTGCCGAGCGATCATGCACCGGTGATCGCGGAATTCAAGAAATAAGGTAAGATTAGGCAGTCAGGAGAATGTGAAATGAGCAATCTGGAGATACTCGAAAAAGCTCTTACCCTTCCGGCAGCCGAGCGGTCGATCATCGTTGAGGGTCTGCTAAAAAGCCTCGATGCACCAGACGAGACGATTGACGAGATCTGGGCGGTGGAGGCCGAGAATCGACTAGCCGCTTATCGTGAGGGCGGGTTAAAGCGATCCCGATGGAAGAAGTCTTCGGTTCCCGCCAATGAAGGTCCTATTTTCTGAGATCGCCCGTGAAGAGCTCGAAGATGCAGCCAACTATCTCGAGCTGGAATTTAAGGGGCTCGGAGATGCCTTCAAGGGCGAAGTGAGACAAGCCGCCGAGCGGGTTCGTAAACACCCTCTCGCATGGTCCATTGAACGCGGTGACGTACGACGATACCTACTGCATCGCTCCCCATACAAGCTCCTATATTCAATCGAACCGGATCACATTTTCGTGATCGCGGCAGCCCACCAGCATCGACATCCCGATTACTGGATCGATCGGAAGACGTGGTGAAGATCGCCACCTGGAACATCAACGGCATATCGTCGCGGCTCGAGCATGTCTTGAAGTGGTCGCAGGTAGCGAGGCCCGACGTGCTTTGCCTGCAGGAGACGAAGATCGTTGATGTGCGGTTTCCGGCGGCGAGGTTTCACCTTGCAGGGTATGAGCATGTCGAGGTGTTTGGCGAGCGATCGTATAACGGCGTTGCGATACTGTCGCGGCTGCCGCTCACGAGTGTTCAAAAAGGCTTTCCGCGAGATGCGGCCGATGCACCGAGGCGGCTGATCGCGGCAACGGCGGGTGGCCTTCGCATCTACAACGTCTATGTGCCGCACGGCACGAAGCTCGGCAGCGAGAAGTTTGCGTTCAAACTCGCCTGGCTAGCACGGCTGCGAAAGCACTTTGATAAGCACTATTCAACGAGCGATCTGGTGATGCTCTGCGGCGACCTCAATGTCGCGCCGCACGAATCCGACGTCTGGGATCCGCGATTTTGGCAGCACAGGATGCACTTCACCAAGCAGGAACGTGAGGCGATACAAAACCTGAAAAAGTGGGGATTCGTCGATGTCTTTCGTCAGATGAACGACGAGCCGGGCGAATACACGTGGTGGGACAACTTTCGCGAATCGTCATTCATCAAGAACCGCGGGCTCCGCATCGACCACATCTGGGCCTCGCCCGCGCTGGCCGAACGCTGCGCCGATTGCTGGATCGACCGCACACCGCGCGGTTGGCCGAAGCCGTCAGATCATGCGCCCGTGATCGCCGAATTTAGCCTTTGACCCGCCGCGTCCAGTCGACGAGCGCGACAAGCATCTTGCGAATGTGTTCGCGTGTCTTCTCGTCCGTCAGGCGACCGTCAGCATCGAATTTGTCCGCTGCGTGTCCGATCATGACCTCTGGCTTGTTGAGCGGATGCATGTCCAGAAAGACCATCACCTGCCTGAGGTGATACTGCATCCGAGCAGTTGCTATACCCCCGATCGAGCATCCCATTATCGCCGCCGGTTTCCCATCCCACGCATTGTCAGTGTATGGCCGCGATGCCCAATCGATGGCGTTCTTAAGCACGCCCGGGATAGAATAATTGTATTCTGGCGACGCAAAGAGGATCGCGTCAGCCGCGCGTATCTTCGCCTTGAATTCAAGGACGTTCTTCGGCGGCGGGTTATCCTCGTCCTGATTAAAACCCGAAAAACCGTCGATAGAACAGATCTCGACCTCAGCATCGTCCGGGCAAAGCTCGATCGCCGCCTTCAACGCACCCGTGTTGTACGACGCGGCCCGCAGGCTGCCTGAAATTCCAAGTACTCTGACCTTTTCTGGCATATCTTTATTCAAGTCCTCCCGACCAGTCTTCTTCCGGCATTGTATCGCGTCAGGACGTCACTTGGAATTTGTCGAACATGCGCAGTGCATTGGACGTATTGGAGGTTGCCGATTGGCTCTCGCGGTTCGCGAGGCCGAGTTTGCGGAACAGGCTAGGGCCGTTTTGTTTGTGGCTCGGGGGTTACGGTGGAGGTAAAGATGCAAGGTTGTTTGATAGGACTTGTAGTTATTTTGATGGCGGCGTGTACCAACGTGGCGCAGAATGAACCGAACGATTGTGCGGGTGCGAAATGTCCTGCCATTCGAATTGGCGGTGACACGGAGGCGACACTGCCCAATGGCGATCCCAGCCCCTTTCGCGGATTCGCGGACGCGACTGTCAGGCGCGATCCTGATTCCGAAAAACTCTGGATGGCCTACTCGTGGCCTAATGTTCAAGTTGATGACAACAAGAAAGCCGGCCTGTTATCGCGAAAGCCCGCGACCTCGCCAAGAGTAGATATACATCTTGCATATAGTGACGACCAGGGAAAGAGCTGGCAATTGGCGAAGACCCTGTGGTCGCCGACCAGCACTCGCGGACCCGGCGGCGAGCACGGGCACATGAGCCATGAGGTAGCGAATTTGCTGCCCGTGCGGGAGGGCGAACGCGTGGCCTGGTACGGGGCTCGGTTAGACTACTTTCTGCCCGATGATGGCGGTTTCGCCAAACGGCCGCCGGAGAGCTTCCGCATCCTCGTTGGGAGAGCTTCATCACCGGGCGAACTTACCGATGCTCCCACGGTAGCACTCGGCAGTATGAAAACGGATGCGGCATGGGGAATGAACATCAACCTCGCAAAACTTTCGCCTGAGACGAGTCATTGCATGCTTTGGAACGAACCTGCCCTTTTCCACGACGGCTCAGAACTGTTTCTAGCCTTGAGCTGCATGGCCTTTCGCGGCAAGTCACCTGATATGGAAAAGAATGACCTTGTGGTGTTTGCTGCCCGCACCGATGGTGTGCCGACAAATTGGAAGTGGCGGTATGCCGGAAAACTTGCGGGAGCTCAAGACGCGAAGGAACTTGGCGGCGAACGGCTTACCCAGATCGACTTGGCCAAAGATAAGCAGGGACGGCTGATGGCAATAATGACCCCCGACACCTGGGACAAAAAGGCAAACGATTTCGTTCACCGAGGGTGTGTCGCGGTGGAAGTTGACACCTCGAACAAGGCGTTGAGGCTTGCTCGAAGTTCCGATGGCCTAAAGGTTAGGACACGGGTAAATGCCTCGGATGCAGGCCCATCAGGCACAGCCGCTTGCACGTACGATCCGTCTTCGGCAACCGGGATAATCCTGGGCAAACGCAACAAGATCAGCGTCGGCCTGGGCCACGCGAACGACCGAACAAAAGCGCAAATGTATGGTGAATTACACGCAACAGGCATTCATCCGTAGCCAGATGGCGCTCCTCCGGTATTAGTTGGACATCCAACAGGTTAGAGGATTAGAATGCAAGTAGGTCGCAAGTCATGGACGTCCGAAAGGCTATTCTCATCTTTGTCGGCACGCTATGTGTGGGTCTCGGCCTGTTGGGGATGTTTCTCCCGCTGCTGCCTACAACCGTTTTTCTGCTGATGGCGGCCTATTGCTATTCAAAGAGCTCCGAACGATTCTATATCTGGCTGTTAACGAATCGCTATTGCGGCACGTATATCTCAAATTATCGCTCAGGCCGGGGCATCTCGCTTCGGCAAAAGGTCAGCACGATCACGGTCCTGTGGGCATCGATCGGCCTCAGCATCTGGCTGATGAACGGCAAGCTTTGGGTGGCGTTGCTGCTTGCTGCAATTGCAGTTGGCGTGTCCGTACACATTCTCTGGCTCAAGACCTACAGCCCCGAAGCCGACGCCACTGAGATCCGGACGGCTGACGAGATCGCCAAAGGCTGGTAGCCCACCTAACCTGCTGAGTTCTGTTGGAACACCAGATGCTTAGATGCAGAGCATTATTTCATCCTGCGGCTTGCGCTCGATGGCCGGAACTTGCGCGTCCTCGGCGGGATAACCAACCGGGATTATGACAAAGGGCACCTCGTTTCGCGGACGACCTAGGATCTCCTGCAGAAATCTCATTGGACTTGGCGTGTGAGTGAGTGTGGCAAGTCCCATGTTATGCAGAGCGGCAAGCAGCAGCCCGACCGCGATGCCCACCGATTCCTGTGAATAATAGGTCGGCTCCGTCTCGCCGTTCTCCTCGACCGAGGTAATACGGAAAACGACTATCAGGTACGGCGCGATCTCAAGAAAAGGCTTGTGCTCGTCGGTACCCAGGACGGCAAGGCGCCGCAGCCATTTCTCGCTCATGCGGCCGTGATAGCTTTCATACTCTTCCTTTTCAGCGGCTTTGCGAATCTGCTTCTTGATTGCGGGGTCACCGACTACAACAAATTGCCAAGGCTGCATGTTTGCTCCCGATGGTGCCGTTCCGGCCGTTGCAATTGCCGTCTCGATGAGGTTGAAGGGGACATCGCGGGCCGAGTATTCGCGCACCGTCCGGCGCCGTTTTAGCAGCTCGAAGAATTCAGCCGCCCTCTCAGCCTGAGCCGATTCAGGAAGGTCGACAAAATTCAAGGGAATGAAGTTCGATTGTGGAAAGTTCATCCGTTAACGCAGTTCCCGAATTCTCTTTAGCAGTCTCGGCAGCATCTGCGCCGTCTTGAGGAGCGAACCGCTCGCGAAGCCGGTTGCAAACCCGCGGAACGTTTCGACGGCCGTTTTTGAGTACGGCATCCACCAGGCGTCGGGCGAGAGGGCGAGTTTGTTGATGTGAATGTGCTGCGGCTGGACGAGTTCCATCAGGCCGAGTTCGCCGTGCGTGCGGCCGCGGCCGGAGTTCTTAAATCCGCCCCAAGGCGTCTGGCCGATGCCATGAGTATAAAGAACCTCGTTGACACAAACCGACCCGGCCTCGATCTGTCTGGCGACACGTTCACCCCTTGCAAGGTTCTTCGTCCAAACGCTTGCGGTCAGGCCAAATTCGCTGTCATTCGCCAACCGAATAGCTTCCTCCTCAGTCTTGAATGTTGCTATCGGCAGCGTCGGGCCAAATGTCTCTTCCTGCATCGCCCGCATGTCGTTGGTTACTTCGGTAACGACCGTCGGCTTGTAGAAAAGCGTGTCGCTATTACGCTCCCCGCCTAGCTCTATCTTCGCTCCGTCCTTACGGAATTGTTCGACGTGGTCCTCGACAATCTTGATCTGGCGTTCGGACGACATTGCCGCAACCGAAACGTCCGGGTCGGAGCCGCTGCCGACCTTTAGCTGTTTCGTCAGCCCAACGATCTTGCGGGTTAACTCTTCGGCGACCGATTCGTGAACATACAGCCGCTCCACCGACGAACACGATTGGCCGGCGTTGCAGAATGCTCCCCACACGGCAGCCTGTGCGGCAAGGCCCAGGTCGGCGTCCTCGAATACAATCATCGGGTCCTTGCCGCCGAGTTCGAGCACGACCGAGATCATGTTCGGGGCCGCTGCCGCCAGTATCTTCTTACCCGTCGCGACCGAGCCGGTGAACATTACCTTGTCCGGTGCCGATTCGACCAGTGCGGCTCCGGTCTTGCCGTCGCCGGTGACGATCTGCACCGTGTCGGCAGGAAAACCTGCTTTCGCGAATATCTCACCGATCTTGAGCCCGATGAACGGTGTCAATTCGGACGGTTTGATAACGACCGTGTTCCCGGCCATCAAAGCCATAGCCGCCTCGCCGAGCGGGATCGAGAATGGATAATTCCACGCCGGAATGATGCCGACGACGCCGAGCGGGTGATAGACGATCTGCGACGAACGGCCGAGCATGCTGTAAAGCCCAATACCGATCTTTCTCGAACGCAGCATCCGCTCAGCTCCACGAGCGACCCACTGCATCAGATCGAGCACGGGCGCGATCTCCATCGACAGGGCTTCCGCGACCGGCTTGCCAGACTCGTCGGAGATCAGCTTCGCGATGTCGTCGATCTCAGCGAGAACAACGTCACGCGCTGCCATTACGAGACGCTTTCGCTCCTCGAACGAGGTTGCCTCCCAGCTTTGGTACGCCGTGCGCGAACGTTCAACGGCCGATCTAACCTCGTCAGCCGACGTTACGGAAACACGTCCGATCTCCTCGCCCGTCGCGGGATTGAAGGAGACGATCTCGTCAGATTGTATTGGCAATACAGCGCTCATGGGTTCAAGGGGAAATTCAACCAGCATATACAGGATACACAAGATAAGGAGCTAGACCATTTATCCTGTTCATCCTGTATATCCCGTTTCGATCTAACTCAAAGCCTTCTCAACAAAACCATATGCGGCATCGATGGCTTCCGAGATCTTATCCGGCTCAGTGCCACCACCTTCGGCCATGTCGGGCTTGCCGCCGCCGCGGCCTCCGACGATCGGGGCGATCTCGCGAATAATCTCGCCGGCTTTCACCTTGCCGGTCAGGTCGTCAGATACGCGGACGGTGATGCCTACCTTGCCTCCGTCGGTGCGTCCCAAGACGACGACGCCGGACTTTAGTCTCGCAAGCAGCGTGTCGGACAGTTGTCGTGTCCCATTGGCATCGAGTCCTTCAACAACCTTTCCGATAACCTTAACACCGTTGATGTCGCGGGCTTCGTTGCCTTCCGCGGATGGGCTGTTGCCGAGTGAGCCGGTGGCGATCTTTAGCTTGAGATCATCCATCTCGCGGCGGGTGCGTTTTAGTTCTTCCTGCAATTTCTGAATCGCATCAGGCAGATTGTCGCGTTGCGTTTTTAACGCTGCGAGCGAACGGTCGATCAAACCCTCGTCCTCGCGGAATCGCTCGAATGCGTCGAAGCCGGTGATAGCGCGAATTCGCCTGACGCCCGACGCGATGGCCTCGTCCGAAGTGATCTTGAACGAGCCTATATCGCCCGTCGCACGCACATGTGTGCCGCCGCAAAGCTCTTTTGAGAATTGCCCGTCACCGACCGACAGCACGCGAACCTCGCCACCGTATTTCTCGCCAAACATCGCGACCGCACCGGAACGCATCGCATCCTCGAGTGCCATCATATCCGTCGTAACCGGTTCATTCCGAAGAATATACCGGTTCACAAGATCCTCGACCTCGGCGATCTCGCCACCGGTCATCGGTTGGTAATGCGTAAAATCGAATCGGAGATACGACGGAGCAACGACCGAACCTGCCTGCTTTACGTGAGTGCCCAAAACCTCCTTCAATGCGGCATGCACAAGATGCGTCGCCGTGTGATTTCGTCGCGTCGCATCGCGTTTGTCGACATCGACCGCCGCCGCAACCGTGTCGCCGACCGTTAGCGAGCCCCTGTTTACGGTGACCTTGTGAATAATAAGCCCGGCGACGGGCGAATAGGTATCCGAAACGGTCGCCCCGGCCTCGCCCGCCGTCAGCCTGCCGGTATCCCCAACCTGACCGCCGCTCTCGGCATAGAACGGAGTGTTATCGAGAATGACACTGCCCTGTTGCCCTTCGGACAGAGACTCGATCTGCTTGTCACCGTCGAGCACGGCAACGACCTTCGCCGCGTCAAGATGCGTCGATTCGTAACCATGAAAGGTGTTCGAGCCGACCTTTTGCAACACCTCTGCATAAACAGGTGACACCTCAGACTTTCGCTCGGTCTTACCGATGCCCGACTGCTGCTGCAGTGCTTGAAGTGCGTTATCAAAACGCTCGTTAAAATCGTCCTCCTCAAGCGCCAGCCCTTTTTCTTCGAGATAAACCCGGATCAAATCGCGAGGCGTGCCGAATGTGTCATAAAGCTTGGCCGTAGACACAAAAAGATCGTCGTCAGCGGGCGTTGAGGATGTTATGTCGAGTTCGTTAAGTTTGCCGAGGCCGACGGTCACGGTGTTGCCAAAGCGGTCCTCTTCGAGGCGGACCATCTTGCCGATAAAATCTCGCTGCGTTTCGAGTTCGGGAAAAGCGCCGTGCATCTGATCGACCACGAGGTCGCAGACCTTGTAAAAGAAAGGCTCGTTCAGGCCAAGGTGCTCGCGGCCGTGATAGATCGCGCGGCGCATTATCTTGCGCAGCACATAGTTGCGGCCCTCGTTGCCCGGCAGGATGCCGTCCGCGATCGCAAACGCCGTCGCCCGGGCGTGGTCGGCGATCACGCGTGCAGCAAACTGCTGAGATTCGGTCATTTCGTCGTAAATGGCCATCAGCTAAATACTATAACAGAGCAGGGCAGGGCAGGGCAGAACCGCCTGCGTAAGCAGGTGGTTGTGCCTTGGTGTAGGGACCTCGCTACCCTAATCGCAAAGGGTTATCTATCTTGAGATCGAGTCGGACAGGCACGACGCGTTTGAACGAGAAACCAAACCGCTTGAACCTGCCGAATACAAACACGGTGCCGGTAACTCGCCAATCGGGATGAGAATCGGTGAGTTCTCGATAGGCCGTTCGAGCGGCGGCGCCGATGCCGATACGACCGCGGATCGGGGCCGGCAACGGAACAGCCCGGCCCTTTCTGAATTTGAAACCGTGGCGATATTCTCCTACATCGACCCTTATCCCGTTAACGCGAATATCTTGAAAAGTTAGAAATTCAACTCGCCCGCTGTGTTCTGGACTGGTAAACTCGACGCCCGCCTCGACCGCTACACTGAGCAGGCCGTCGATACTTATGACCGGTGTGGCCAGGCGAACAACCGGCGGCTGATCTGCAGCGCTCGCCACATAGACCTTGTAGCCGCGTATCTTGTCGGGAAATTCCTGTGACGAGGCAAGACCAGCCAGTACAAGAAGAAGAACAAGCCCACGGAAGAAAATGGCCACGAATGCGCGAATAATTTTACTGGTCGCCAACAGCGGCGTCGGCCTTAGATTCGTTGTCGGCCGCCTCGATGTCGTGACGGATGGCGTCGAGGATGCCGTTGATAAACTGCGTCGCTTCAAAATTGGAAAACCTGCGCGCCAGCTCCAACGCCTCATTGATCGCAACTGTATTCGGCGTGTCGGCGTAGAGAAACTCGTACACGGCTAGCCGGAGCACGTTGCGGTCGACAATAGCCATTCGCTCGATTCGCCAGTGCTCGGCACGAGTGCGGATGCGGTCATCGATCGTCGTGAGGTTGTCGAGGGTGCCGCAGACGAGCGAATCTGCGAATTCACGTGTCCGTTCGTCGATGGCCTCGTCGCCCAGCTCGGACCAATAGTTTTTCGAGAGCACCGAGCGATCGCCACGGACCATGTCAACCGAGAAAAGCATCTGGAGGGCACATTCGCGGGCCTTGTGCCGGTTACTGCCCGATTTCTCCTGCTTTTCAACCGACATGCGAAAAACCCCTTGCCTGCCTGCCGTCCTGCTCGTCCATCGAGCGAAATAAGTTCACCATCTCGACTGCTGAGACGGCGGCTTCATAACCCTTGTTATCAACCTTTTCACCGGTACGTTCGACTACTTGCTCGACGCTGTCTGCGGTGATAACGCCAAACATCACCGGAATTCCGGAATCCAAAGATGCCTGCAATATGCCCGCCGCTGCCTGTCCCGCGACATAGTCGAAATGCGGCGTGTCGCCCCGAATGACGACGCCAAGGGCAATGATCGCGTCAAATCGCCCGGTCCGTGCGGCCTTCAGACACGCCACCGGCAGTTCGAAAGCCCCGGGCACGTAAAACGTCTCGACCGCATCGGCCCCCACAAGTGCCTCGTTCGCACCGCTCTCGAGCCGCGATGTGAACTCGCGGTTCCAACGGCTCACGACCAACGCAAACCGAAACCCTTCGGCTGACACGCTCTCACGCTCAAGTTCAGTTTTCAAAACAACATCACCATCCAACTCAAGTATAGAGAAGCGCGGCAAATGTTGACAAGCAAATTGCTTCTCTGCGTATCACCTGACTAGGTCAGTCGTCGGGACGTTCTTCGCCGCTTTCAAATATCGGTGGCGGAGGTGGGGTCTGAGCTGATTCGTCAGCAGGGAGTCGGTCGAGGAATTTGAAAATCAGCCAGAGTGCAATGACGCTTGCGGCTATCGCCACGATCGTGATGACCCACTCAAGGTCGTCATAGAGCGTTTCACTCCAGCCCCAAAGCTCAGTCCCGATGCCGATCGTCAGGCCGATCACCACGGCGACCAGAAACTGCACGCCGATAAACGTGCCTCCGCAGATCGCGCCCCAGAGAACACCGTTCCGGCCAGTATCGCGGGCCTTTTTATAACCGAACCAAACTGCGAGGATGGCGAGAAGCATATTTAGTCAATAGGTTCGAATTTGGGCTTTCTGCTGCTGACCTTCAGGTATGTTCCATCGGATGTGACGTTATGCCCAAAACCGCAGTCGGCGTCCGTGCCATCCTGCGTCACCTTGATAGTTCCCGGCCTCACGAATTTGATCGTGATATCGCATTGCTGGAGCCCTTCGGGATATATGTTAGCGACATCGCCGATTATCGTTCCCGTCGTATCGAGGCCGCCCATATTTACCGATATCTCTCCGTTTCTGAGCGTGTACGGATAGATCAGGTCAAACGCGACGCGCAGTTTGTTGTTGCCCAGCGCGAGTATCTTGAGTTCGTTCGACATTTTGCGGAATTTTCCGCGAAAGTTCATCCGGTAGGTCCCATTGACTTCAGCGGCCGACACACTCTTTCTCGATGTTTGAGCAGACGCCGAGACAGATATGAACATCAAACACATCAGGGCAAGGCTGACACAGATCGCTCTTTTACGCATAAGACTTCTTTTCGTAAGACACATTATTTGTTATATTTGCCTAACTCTTCCGTAAATTCAAACCAGAGGAAATCGAATCGATG
Source organism: Chloracidobacterium sp. (assembly GCA_016715795.1). NCBI lineage: Bacteria > Pseudomonadati > Acidobacteriota > Blastocatellia > Chloracidobacteriales > Chloracidobacteriaceae > Chloracidobacterium > Chloracidobacterium sp. Next base: position 951,183 of record JADJXP010000001.1, on the reverse strand, counting down.
AGCGCAAACGCAGAAACGATCAACGGCGGTGTTCCACATATGCAGGAACGACACCCTAAGGGATTGGCAGTCCTCTTTGCCACCGAGATGTGGGAACGATTCTCGTTCTACTCGATGCTGGCGTTGTTCACGCTTTACCTACGCGACCCGAATGAGGGCTTTGGCTGGACCGCGGCTGAAGCGACGTGGCTGTATTCGACATACTTGATGTTCGTTTACCTGAGCCCGCTCGTCGGCGGATTTATCGCGGACAGATTTACGGGCTATCGCAAGGCGGTGATGATCGGCGGGTTCTTCTTCATGGCCGGTCACGCGACGCTCTCCATTCCGGCGATCTGGGCGGTGTATCTCGCGCTCACCTTCCTCGTCATCGGTAACGGGTTCTTCAAACCGAACGTGTCGACGATGGTCGGCAACCTCTATCCCGAGGGCAGTCACCTCAAGGATCGCGCTTACAACATCTTTTACATGGGCATCAACGTCGGCGCCGCGCTAGCGCCGATCGTGATGGAGATCGTCAAACACTATTTCGGCTTCCACGCCGCGTTCGCCGTTGCCGCGTTCGGAATGGTTATCTCCGTGTTTGTGTTGTGGAAGTGGAAGAGTCTGGTCATGAGCGCAGATAAAAAGGCTCTTCGCGTGGGTGAGCATGTTATTCAAGCTGTCGAGCATGTCGATGATCAGCCAGCAGACGCAACGGCCACCGCCACCGACGCGCCTCCGCACGGCGTGAGTCATCAGGATTCAGGAACTGTTCACCTGGATGCCAAGACCGGCACGATAACCGCAGTTCCAGAGTGGAAACGCATTGTCGCACTTTGTGTCGTATTCGCGATCGTGATCGTCTTCTGGATGGTGTTTCATCAAAACGGCTCGACGCTCACGTATTTTGCCGACGACAACACGGCGTGGAACGTTACGGGAACGATCTCAAACTCGATCAACGCGATCTGGATTTTGATCCTTACATTCCCGCTCGTCGCATTCTGGGGCTTTCTCGACCGTCGCGGCAAAGAGCCTTCGACCCCGACAAAGATGGCAATCGGCATGACGCTCACCGGCCTCTCGTTCCTCGTGCTCTGGTATGGCGCGACGATCGGCGAGAACATGACAAAGACCGCCGACATGCTCTCGAAGGGTGAGTTTCGTATCAACGAGCGAGTTCTCACTAACCTCAGCAATGCCGGTGTAGCAAAAGAAGTTCTCGACAAGATCCAGAATGCGAAGGCAGATGACGGCAAGCACTCGATATTCGGCGTTAAGTTCGCCACTAAGCTCGACGAGACGACGAAAGCCACGACGTCCGGCGAACAGCAACTGATTGCCGCTGTCAATGCTGCCTCACCGGGTGCCGGTGACGCTAACAAGTCGGCGATCTTGCAGAACGCCTACCTCTTTCGCGTCTCGCCCTTCTGGCTGATATTCGCCTACATGGTCGTGACTCTCGGCGAGCTCATGCTGTCGCCCATGGGCCTTTCGCTCGTGTCAAAGGTAGCACCGATCAGCAAACGTGGCCTGCTGATGGGCGGCTGGTTCGTCGCAACTGCGATCGGCAACAAGCTGACGCAGATCGGCGTCTTTTGGGACATCTGGCTCCAGTCGAGCTTCTTCCTCGTCCTCGCCTGCATGGCTCTATTCATGGCGGTGGTGTTGTTCCTGATACTCAAGCCGCTTAAGAAGGCCATGCCAGGGGTTTAGGCCGCAGTCAGAACCGCCTGCGTAAGCGGGCGGCCAGTTCCGGGAATAGAACCGAGCCGCCCGCGCATGCGAGCGGCTCTTCTTCTTGATTGCATGGCCAAATGGAATGACACCGACGAACCGATCGCCTATCTCATCACTTTTCGAACTTACGGAACGTGGCTTGCCGGTGACGAACGCGGTTCCATAGACAAATATCACAACGATTTCGGCGGACCGCGAGCAGTTGTGAGCGATAAACGCAACCAGATGCATCAGGCGAGATTGAAGTCGCCACCGTTCATTCTCAATGCGGCGAGCCGCCAACTAGTCGAGGCAACCATCCGTGAGGTTTGCCGTTATCGCGAATGGGCCCTGCATGCGCTCGCCGTGCGAACTAATCACGCGCATGTCGTTACTTCCGGACGACGATCCGAACGGATGCTGAATGATTTTAAGGCGTATTCAACGAAAGCGCTTCGTTCGGCCGGTGAGTGGGGTATGACCATAGTCCTTGGGTTGACAAGGGGAGCAGACGTTACCTATGGATCGAGGAGCACGTCGTCGCCGCGGTCAATTACGTTGTGCATGGTCAGGGCGGGCCGTTGCCGGAGTTTGACTAATCTCCTTGCCTTGGCCGTCGCGAGAGCAACTGGCCGCCCGCTTACGCAGGCGGTTCTGACTTGCCCGCCTCCCTATAGGCCTGCATTGCCTCTGCCGCACCAGTGTGCATTATCTCGGGTTTGTGATATTTCCAATACGTCTCGAACTCTTCCTGAGACATCGATCCGTTTTCTAACCTGGTCTTTTCCTTTAGATACTGTTCCGCCCAAGCTCGTGCTTCGGGGATAGTGTTCAACGCCGCGCGGGCGCCGTGCATCATATTGTCGCGTTCCATAATGTAGTTGCTCCTCGTATGCTAGATTATTGGATTGAGGCCGCGATTAACAAATTTCGTCTATGAGAAGAACCTTCTTTAGTGCGCTCCTGATCGTTGCGGTGTCGGCGAATGCCGTATTTGCTCAAAAGGGAAAGCCGAAACCGGTAAAGCCCGCGGTCAACGCCACGCAGCAGCTTGCGGCCGAGGTGCCGATCGTGACAAAGACGCTCGCGAACGGCCTCGAGGTCATAGTGCTGCCCGATCCGAGCCTCCCGCTGATCACGGTCGAATTGGACGTTCGCAACGGCTCATTCACCGAGCCGCCCGAGTTCAACGGACTCTCACATCTTTTCGAGCATATGTTCTTTCGCACGAACGAGGCCGTAATTTTGGCCCAGTGCGAACGCGGTATGGCCGGCCCACGGTGCGGCGATATCGCATCGATGCAGCGAAAGATCGGCAACACCGATTATCTCAACCGCTTTTACGAACTCGGCATTGCGTATAACGGCTCTACGCGCGAGGAGGTGGTCAATTATTTTGTCCGCACGACGAGCACGTATCTCGAAGAGGCGTTTCGCTACATCAATGATTCCGCGCGGTTTCCGGTCTTTGACGAGGCCGAGTTCGAACGCGAAAAGCTCGTCGTCCTCGGCGAGATCGACCGGAACGAGGCAAACCCATTCTTCGACCTAAACAGCGCATTTCAGGACAAACTTTTTTACAAATATCCCTCGCGAAAGCGCCCGGGCGGCACGCGCGAAACCGTAGCATCGGCAACGACGGCCAAGATGAGGCTCATCCAGTCGCGCTATTACGTGCCTAATAATTCTGCGCTGATCGTGACGGGCGATGCTAAGCCGGACCAGGTCTTTGCGATGGCGGAAAAGGTCTTTGGCTCGTGGGAACGCCGCGCGGTCGATCCCTTCAAGGAGTTCCCGCTCGTCGAGCATCCACCGCTGCCGCGGAGCGAGGGGCTGATCATCGACCAACGAACTGATGCCGAGAGCGGCGATGATGTGATCCTGATCATGCTCGGCTGGCACGGACCATCGATCGGCAAGGACAATGCAGCGACGTATGCTGCGGACGTTTTCTCATACATTTTAGGGCAACCTGATTCGCGGTTTCAGCGGGATCTCGTCGACTCGGGACTAGTCTTGGGCGTGGGCGTCAATTATTACACACAGCGGAATGTTGGCCCCATCAGTGTCGTCATTCAAACGACGCCGGACAAGGCGAAGGCCGCGTTGAAGGCCGTCTATTCCGAGATCGCGCAGTTCTCATCGCCAACGTATTACTCGAATGCTGAGCTCGACGCTTCAAAGACGATCCTCGCATCGAGCGACCTCTTTGACCGCGAAAAGCTTAGTGAATACGCACACACGCTGGGTTTCTGGTGGTCTACGACGGGCGTCGATTATTTCCGCGGCTATCAAAAGAACCTCAACGCCGTTACCCGCGCCGACATCGACCGTTACGTGCGAAATTACATTCTCGACAAGCCGCACGTTGGCATCGCCATGGTGCCGCCCGCGGTCAAGACCCAGGCAAACCTGACCGAGCAAGACCTGATCGGCACAGCCAAATAAATTCAAAAAATGAACGTACTCACGACGATAAAAATACGCCGGGCCGTTATTGTTCTATTCCTGTTCGCAGGGATCAGTTTCGGGCAAACGTCCGACTATGCCGCGAAACAGTCTGCCCTTGTTACCGCGTTTGAGGTCAATGGGCTAAAGGTCATCGTCAAGCGTCGCGCGGCAGCGCCGACCGTTGCTGCCGGGCTCTTTATCCGAGGAGGTTCGACCACCATCGACGAAAAAACTGCCGGCATCGACAACCTGATGCTCAATTCCGCGATCGAGGCCGGACGGCAATTCCCGCGGCAGATGGTCCGCCGTGAGATCGCCCGGACAGGTAGTTCTATCTCGGCCGGTGTCACGAGGGATTTCAGCGTAGTCGCCTTGGCATCGACGAGGCAGAGTTTTGATCGTGTCTGGGCGATCTTTACTGATGTGATGCTCACGCCGGCATTCGGCCCGGACGACGTCGAACGCAACCGACAGCTTATCCTTACGTCGCTCAAAAACTCCGAACTTGATCCTGATGCCGCTCTTCAGAATCTCACCGAGCGAACACTCTATGCCGGGCATCCCTACGCAAACGACCCTTCGGGGACGGTCGCCAATGTCTCCTCATTCTCGATCGACGATCTCAAGCGTCGCCATCGCGAGCTGATGCAAACCTCGCGGCTGCTGTTGGTGGTCGTCGGCGACCTGGATGCTGTAAAGGTCCGCTCGCTCGTTACGGCGTCATTCGGCAAGCTGCCCAAGGGCGACTATCGCCCCGCCAAGCTGCCGTCGCTCGATTTCTCAAAACCGACACTCGATACCGTCAGGCGGAGCATTCCGACGAATTATATCCAGGGCATCTTTTCGGCGCCGCCGCTGTCATCGACCGATATGTTTGCGATGACCGTAGCTACCGAGATCCTAAAGAGCCGCGTTTTTGAAGAGGTTCGCAATCGCCGCTCGCTGTCATACGCGCCCGACGCATTTCTGCGCGAGCAGGGCGTCAACATCGGCGGCATCTACGTCACCGCAGTCGATGCTAATCAGGCCATCCGTGTGATGCTCGGCGAGATCGCACGCCTAAAGGCCGAGCCGATATCCGAGACCGAACTCGAGGGCATCGCCGGTTTCTATCTGACGAGCCATTACCTTGAGCAGGAGACCAATGCCGCCCAGGCGGCAACGCTTGCCCGCTACGAGCTCATCGGCGGCGGCTGGCGCAGATCATTCGACCTTCTCGAAGGCGTCCGCAACGTCACAGCCGAGGACGTCACGGCCGTTGCCAATAAATATATCGGCAACATTCGCTTCGCCTTTGTAGGTGATCCGTCCGCTGCCGACAGATCAATTTTTCTGCAAAAATAGGTTCCTACGATCAGCCGTCCTGCGCAGCCTTTCGGTTGATCACTGACGGCTGCTTCACCGGCGGGCTTTTCGGCGGCGGTGAATGCTTTACCGGTGGCGGATCATCTCGCACGGTCGGCATGCTCCGCGGTGGCTGCTTGACGGGCGGCGGATTGCTGCGAATTATCGGCTGCCTAACCGGCGGAGAATATGTCGGCTGCCTTACCGGTTCATCGGCCTGCACGTTGGGCTGACGGATCGGATATTGTTTGATAGGCGCCTGTTTGACCGGCGGCGCGAAGACCGGCGCGTTCTTCACGGGCGGATCGCCGGCGGTGCTCTGCTTAACACTTGGCTGTCGAATGATCGCACCGGTCTGGCGTGGCGGCTGTGGGCCCGCTAAGATCGGCTTCGTCCCGCCCGTGCCGCTCATGCCGCCGCCGTCGATAGTTGGCTGTCGGCCGTTGAACATCTTGGTTGTTCGCAGCTCATTGTCCATCGGCACGTCAGCCTTTCTCGGCCCGGCTCCCGTCTTGATCAGGGTCGGCATCGAAGTGATCAGTTTTGGTGATTTGACCGCGATCGTCGGCGATGCTTTCACAGGCGAGTACGCCGGAAGCGCCGGCGGCTGGACGTCGTCGGGCGATCTGTCGATGAATGTGTTTGCCACCGAGAGCGGTGCCCTCTTGATGCCCTTTGTTCCGCCCAAGTCATCCATCGACATAGCGACGACGCTGCTCGGCGGTATGTGCACCGACTTTGGCGGGATCTGCTTGATGCCGCCTGTTGCCTGAACAGGATGTATCTGTTTGATGCCGCCGGTCGTGTAATTCGGCGGATTGTTGTGCGGCACGTTGTTATGGCCGCCACCGCAGCGTCGGCGCCAGCCGCAATTGTAGTTGTAGTACGTGTAGTAATAGGGCAGCGGATACCAGCACACGTTGTTGTTAAAGACATTGATCACAACCAATGCGGGATACCACCAGCTTCGCGCCGGCCGGTAATAGCCATAAGGCGACCAGTACCAGAAGCCGTTATCAAAGAACCAGCGGCCGTGATGATACGTTGCCCATCCCCATGATTCATCGTTGATCCACGTCCAGCCATACGGCGGTATCCAGCGCCAGTGGCCGTAGCGATACGGCGACCAATCGGACCATCTGTTGAGCGAGGATTGATGCGGCCGCCACACATAGCCGTAATTGCTCGCATAGACCCAGTCGCCATAGCCGTCAAGGTCCTCGGCTCCGTAGATATCGCTGTCGTAATACTTGTCGTAATAAGCGTCGTCGAGGCGTTTTGCCAAAACGCGATCTCGCTCGTCCGCCCACGAATCGAAACCGTCAAATGATCGGGACGCATCCGCCATTTCCCACTCGCCGGCATTGACGCCGCCCGTATAGATACGCGCGCTGCGGCCGCTTTTTACCAGAAAACCGGCGTTATCCGAATACACGCGGGCCATGCCGCCATTAGTCGCCGTAACGCGGACCTCGGCATCATCGAGCTTGCCGGAATCAATGCGATAGGTCCCTTCATCCTGAACGGCGATCGTGGTCTTTGGAGCGTCGATTTCAAAGAAAGATCGCTCCTTGTCGAACGACGTGATCCTTACGCTCAGCGTGCCGAGCGGCAAACTGAGAGCGATCCCCTCATCCTTAAGGCCTACCACCTTCAGATACGACTCGTCCGCCAGCCGCAGATACTTGAACCGGTCAAACTGTATCTCGAGCCGCGACCCGGCATCGGTGACGATCTCATCGCCCTCGACAACAGGCAGATTGAGCACTACCGTCTCCCATTCTTCCGTCCCCGAATGCCGCACCTTTGCCGAGCCTTCGAGCAAACTGATCCGGGCCACGCGGGCCGTTACATCAGGTGCCTGATCATCGTCCACGACGACATTGCCGTCCGCGGGCAAATTGATCGTCTGCGCCGCAGTCGCGCCAAAAGCCGAGATCGCGATAGCCGAAACAAAGGCAACCACGACAGAAAACTTGAATATGCCAAAGGAAAAACGCATTGAACCTCCGTTTGGGCCTCGTTCGCCTTTTTTCATGAGCATCGGAGAACGTACGATCCCTACCATTTGTCGATATTTACAGCAAATTGCGTTCCCTAACTGCCGAGATTACCCGTCTTCGGAAAATAGGGCTCAACAGTTCGCTCTTCGGCCGTCCGCGCTTACTAAATAGTGCATCTAATACCTATTACCGATACGAAATAGTGCAATTTTGACCGTCAATTTGCTAGATTTAAGCCATAGAACAGGAGCATTAAATATGAGACCGATTTCCTTCATCGCAGCCATCATTCTCGCCTTTACATTCAACATTTCGGCGCAAAAGGCCGCGGCCGGCAGGCCTGATCCCGCGCGCGGTGTTCGTGATGCTTTTGACCAGCTGGTTGACGGTATCAAGCGTGTGGACGCAGAACAGGTAATGTCTGTTTATCAAAAGAGTGAGCGGCTGCTGATCTACAACAACAACGGCACGGCAACAAACGGCTGGGACAATGTGAATTCAAACGTCACCTCGGCCTACGCGCACATCTCGAATGTAACGCTCGACATCACGGGCTTGCGCGTCGAGATGCTCGGTAAGACCGCCGCCGTGCTCACGTGCAAATGGAAACAAACCCAGGATAACGACGGCACCAGCGAGAGTGCATCCGGCCGAATGACGCTCATCTTCAAGCTTGTCGGCAAGGAGTGGAAGATCACGCATCGCCACACGTCGCCTGACAAACCCGACGCCACGCGGCCGGTCTTCCCGTCCGAACGCCAACCGTAAGAACACTTGCCAAAGAAATACACGAAAGACGCGAGAAAGAAGATATCCTTTTCGCGTCTTTCGTGTGATTCGTGGGCTAAATACTCTTAGACACTCGCCCCGGGATAACCGCCACCCAGACGCTCGACATTGCCTTCGGCAAGTGAGTTGACCAATTCGTAGTGAAAATAGTCAAATTTTGCTGCAACCGGCGGTTGGACGCGCTTGTCATACATCTCGCGCGAGCGGTCGATCGCCTCGCGGAGTCGATCGTAGAGGTCGTGGGCCTGGCGGCCTTCAAGCACCTTCTTCTCGTTGTAGAGCTTGATCTCAGACACCAGAAGGCGGGCAAAACGGCGAGCATCATTGTGGATCCGGCGCTCGGATTCGGGCACATCGATCGGAAGATCGACCGGACGGTCGCTTAACCTCGAGCCCGCGGCCGGCGGCGCACCAATAACGGCGACCGGTTCGATCGCGGTCTCGTATGCTGTCTGCACCGCAACCGGAGCTGCCTGGACCTCAGCAACCGGAGCCTCGAAAGGTGACGCTGCCGGAACAGCCGGTTCGATCGAGCCGCCCGATTCAAATACCATTGAGCCAGCCGTCGAAGCTGCTGCCGGTTCCGGCTCAGGCTGATGCTCGGGAACAGTGTTGAACGGAGGCGGGTCAAATGCCTCGACCGTCGCCGCCGGAGTCCCAGCGTCCTCGAACGGTATCGATTCACTCGCAAAGGAGAAATCAGCAGACGGCTGTCGTTCAGGCTCCGTCTCGATCGAGACCGTCGGCATGTCGCTGATCGTTTCAGCAAAGTGCGGCTCAACCGCGGGAATGGATTCGGCTACCGGAGCAAACGCCGGTTCGGTCGCCGGCGAGGCCTCAAATGTTGTAGGCAAAGCCTCGTTCTCGGTCATCGAATGTCCCGCGGCCCTGAGTTCGACCGTCAACCCGGCGACGCGAACCAATGTTTCGAGGGCCTCACGGTTTGTTCCACCACCGTCCGCATACAAGACCGCGACGGCTCGTCCGCGAACCACCAGCGGAACGGCAAGCATTCCGTCAGGATGGCCGAAGTTCAATGGATCCAAAAAAACACCGTCGCCGGAACGTCCGCCTGTCGCGGTCTGTGAGGTGTTGACCGCGTCGCCGAGTAGAGTGTCAGCAGATGCTGGAAAATGGACCTCGCGAACGGCATCTTCAGTCGTAGCGTCAGCCCCAAAGACCTTCCACCCGACAAGATGATCGTTCTTTATAATGAAAAAAGCTCCGCGAGCGGCAAATTGTTCCGACTGATTGACCAGTGACCTTAGGATCGCCGACTGAGAATCTTGTGAGCTGATATCGTTGACCGCATTGAGGATCGCGTCATACCGAGCCGGTTCCGCCGCCGCAGCCGTGTTACCGGCCAACTGTTCCGCCTCGACCATAGCGTCCGCAGCGATACGTGCCCCTTCGTCGCGTGCCAGCCGAAGGTGCTCGGAAACTGACGATGCGAAAGCCGCGTCAAGCCCAGCCGACGCTTCAAAACGCTCGGCAAACCCTCTAAAAGTCTCATCAAACTGCCCCTGCAGCCTCGACTGGAATTCGGACGCCTCCTGCCGCATTCCGGCAAGAGCTGTCTTCATATAATTCTCGAATTCAGCCTTGAGACTTTGTTCGAGTTCTTCGGTATTCACAAATGTTCTCCTCCGTCGGATAAAGATGCCGAATTGTTTTCAGGGTAGTCGGACTGGGCAGAAATAACCAGCAGGAATTGACCGCGGTCGGCACAAACCGCCGTCATTGTGAATTATCCCTAATGCAACGTGGGAAAGTCAAGAATTTCTTGGATTCGGTCGATCTACTCCGCGATGACCGTCAGTTCTGGGTCGATCTCTTCGCGGATCATGTTCTCGATCGCCATCAGAGTGCCCGTCAGCGAGCTGGGGCAGCTGCCGCAGGCGCCTTCGTAGCGGATACGAAGCGTGTCACCGGCCAACTCAACGATCTCAAGCCATCCGCCGTCGCCGGCGAGGTATGGGCGAATACGCTCATCCAGCAGGGCTTCGATCTCGCGGAGTTTGGGATCGTCGCTCGCGGCGGCGGCGATAGCTCCGCCGATAGAGGACGCGGCGCCGCGGCCATTGCCGTTTGACGGCTTGACCGCTTCCGCCGCACGGATCGGCACGGCTATCTCAGGCAGAATCTCGTCCCACTCAGCCTCGTCGGTCTTCTCGACCGTGATCATCTTGTCCATATAAAAGACAGAGACCACATCGCCAACGTCAAAGAGCGACTTCGCCAGCTTATCTGCCGCACCATCCTCGGCCGTCTTAAAGGAATGTGATGTTCCCCACGACACCGGCTCTCTCAGAATGAACTTGACGGCGTTCGGGTTCGGCGTTTCCTGTATGTCGGCGATCTTTGGCATATCCAAAAAAATGCAACGCGAATCATTACATTTTTTTCAACATTTATCTTACCGAAGTCCGTAGCGAATAACAAGAAACAGCCGCGGCGTTCAAAGACGCGACCGTTGCCACGAAGAGAAAAGGGAGCGCATCACGACCCGAAAGCCGAATGCTCGATCGTGAACCGAGGTGAGCGGCGCTATTCGGTGATATGAATGTCTTCGGACTTGTTGACACGGCCCGAAAGGAACATTACGCCGAATACGACCGTCAGCAGACCGAAGATAACGCCGCCGATGATGTAGATCGTGCTCGCATCCGGCGTCGTCTGAAACTTGTAGAAACAAAAGCCCGCGGCGATCAATGAAACCACCGCTACCAAGCCGTTTATCATACTCTAACCTCCAATCATCCGCGGGACCGCCTCGGATAATGTCATGCAAGTCCGAGTCCCGTCTCGGCCCTATTCTTGCTCCGGAAGAACGATATCAAAAATGCTGCTGCAAATATACGCCTAATAGTAAACCTACTCAGTGCAAGAAAGCAAGCGATTCCCGATCTACACAAGCCTAGCTCTTAGGATGCGCGGGATGCCCTGAAGGTCGGGCAAAAATTCGACGTCTCTCCAGATCTCGCCGGACAACAGGCCGCGAACCGGCTCCGATTGGTCAAAGCCGATCTCCATCAGCAGATGGCCGCCGGGAATGAGCAGCGGCGGGCACGTGCTGATCACCTGAATAATCGTGTCGAGCCCTTCCTCGCCGCCCGACAACGCAATAAGCGGCTCAAAATCGCGAACCTCAGCCTGCAAGCCTGCGATGTGATCGTCAGGGACGTATGGCGGATTTGATACCACGAGGTCAAACGTGCCCTCGACTCCGTCCAGCGTGTCTGCCTCACGAAGTTCGAGTCGTCCGGCAACACCGTGTCTCCGGGCATTCTCTGATGCGACATCGAGCGCAGCGGCCGATATCTCTGTGACGATCGCCGTCGCCTCCGGCACACTATGTAAGATCGAGACCGCAATACATCCCGACCCCGTACCAACCTCGCAAAATCGCGGATGTTCGCCCGTCGCCAGCAATCGCACCGCTTCCTCAACGAGGATTTCCGTCTCCGGCCGGGGTATCAGCACGCCAGGCCTTACCAGAAACTCCAGCCGCCAAAATTCCTGCCGGCCCGTAATGTATTGCATCGGCTCGCGCACTGCCCGACGCCCGACCGCTTGGCGAAACGCCTCAGCTTCATCGTCCGCGAGAGCTTGTTCCGGATGAGCGAACAGATGCGCCTTATCACAACCAAGCACGAAAGCAAGGAGCGAGGCAGCCTCACGCCGCCCTTCGGCTACGCCCGCGGCGTCTAACACCTTGCCCGCCTCAGCGATCGCCTCGCATATGTTCATATGATGTTCCCGCCCTGTTTAGCATTAGCATAAGCGCATTTTCGCGGCCGCGCAGACAAGAGCGGTGTATTTTTGCGATAATCGCAAGGTCATCATCTAGCGGTCTCGCGATATGAACGGGCTTGCCACAAACCCGATATTTGCCGGTGCAATTGCCGCGCTGCTGTCGGCGGCGTTGACCTTCAGCGTGCGCTCATTTGCGCGCCGATACGGTTACGTTGCGAGGCCAAAGAGCGATCGCTGGCATAAACGGCCGACGGCGATGCTCGGCGGCATCGGTATTTTTGGCGCAACTACGACAGTCTATTTGGCATTAGTAACGCCGACGAGCGAATCGCTGGCGGTCGTCGGCGGGAGCACCTTTCTCTTTCTGGTCGGTCTCCTCGACGACGTGATCAATATACGGCCCTACCAGAAGCTCATCGGCCAGCTAATCGGCGCCGGCATCCTTATTCTGGCGGGCCTCAAACTGCCGCTTACCGGCTACGAGATCGTCGATATTTGGCTGACGGTCTTTTGGGTCGTCGGCATCACCAATGCGATCAATCTGCTCGACAACATGGATGGCCTTGCGACCGGAATTGCGATTATAGCAGCATTCTCGCTGGCCCTTAGTTTCGCCGCAAATGGCCTCACCGGCGAATTATTGCTCGTCAGCTCGTTGATCGGTGCATTGCTCGGTTTCCTCGTCTTTAACTTCAACCCCGCATCGGTCTTTATGGGTGATTGCGGGTCTATGTTTATCGGATTCTTGCTGTCCGGGTCGGTTCTGCTCAATCAGGTTGGCGGCCGTTCACGAGGGATCGTGGCCATTCTTGCCGTGCCGGTGCTGGTGCTGTTCGTGCCGATATTTGATACGACATTTGTCACGGTCCTCAGAAAGCTCTGGGGCCGCAAGGCATCGCAGGGCGGCCGCGACCACACCTCGCATCGCCTGGTCGCCTTGGGCCTGAGCGAGCGCAACGCCGTGCTGATGCTCTACGCATTCGCTATCGCGTCGGGTGCTCTGGCCGTGTTCGTGGGCCGGATCGAGGCAGTCAAGAGCTTTGCACTCATCGGATTTTTCATCGTGGTGCTGGTCATTCTCGGTGTATACCTCTCTCGCGTCAAGGTTTATGAGGGCGATGATGAACAACGGGCGGCGGCCGATAACGCGGTCTTTTCGTTCCTCGTAAATGTATCGCACAAACGCCGTATATTCGAGGTATTTCTCGACGCCTTTCTGATCACGCTGGCGTATTACACATCATTCGCGATGCTGCGGATGTTCGAGTTCTCAACCAATTGGCCGCTCTTTCTAAAAACGCTTCCGCTTGTGATACTCGTCAAGTTGGCCGCGCTCCTGATCGTTGGCGTATATCGCGGCCTGTGGCGATACACGAGCATCGGCGACCTGATCACGATAACAAAAGGCGTCATGCTGGGCTCGGTGCTCAGCATCTTTGCGGTGCTGCTGGTTTATAGATTTGACGGTTTCTCGCGAACGGTCTTTTTTCTCGACGGCGTCCTGCTGCTGTTGGCGATCGTCGGCAGCCGGCTTGCATTTCGCGTGATCAGGCAAATGCTGCCCGCACCGCTGGCTGACGGCGGCCGGAAGGTACTGATCTATGGAGCGGGCGATGGTGGTGAGATGCTACTTCGCGAGCTGAACAACAATCCTGAATGGAACGCTCTTGCGGTCGGCTTTATCGACGACGACCCACAAAAGATCGACAAGATGCTCCATGGCCTGCGCGTATTTGACGGCAATGGGCCGCTAGCCGAACTGTGCGGCGAGAAGGACATCGAGGAAGTATTCGTCTCGATCCGCAATATGCCGCCCGACCGGCTAAAGCGGCTCCGTGAAGAGTTTCGTGGCACAGGCATCACGCTGCGGCGGGCCGCCATCAGGATCGAATCGCTTGAGGTACTCTAAACCGAATTGTCACTATTGATTCTTAAACTCGGCTCCCGAAGCACACGGCTCGCGGTGATCGCGATCGGTTTGGCCTGCCTCGGTACCGCCTGGCTCTCGCTAAAGTGGAATTTTGCGAATATGCTCGCCTCGCAGTTAGAGGCCGGCAGGCCGGAAGCGCGCATCATCGCCGATTGGCTTTCGACAACATCGCCGGACGACCCGTTTACACATTCTGCGGCGGGTGCGGCCTTTGAACGCTCATTTGACCTCGCCGACGTCGGCCGCGCTCTGAGTGAATACGAGGCCGCTGCATCGCTTTCACCAAACGACTACGTTGTCTGGCTCAACGTCGGCCGAGTTCGCGGGCTGAGTGGCGATCGAGGAGGGATGATCTCAGCCCTTGACCGAGCGCTTCGGTTAGCGCCGTCCTATGCCGCGGTGCAATGGGCATACGGAAATGCTCTCATCCGCCAGGGACGCCTCGGCGACGGACTTGTATATCTGGCCAAGGCATCGGCCGGAAATACAGAATATGCTCGGCCGACTGCCATTACGGCGATCCAGATGCTGGATGGCGACATCTACGCCGCCCGCCGGTCACTGGGCGACAGCGAAACGATGAACGCAGCACTCGTCGATGCGCTAATGTCACTCAAACGCTTTGATGAGGCCGTCGATCTGTGGACGACGATCCCGGCCGAGAGCCGTTCGACGACATTTGCGAAGCTCGGCTCAACTCTTCGCGACCAACTGGCAACGGCCAAGCGGTTCGGGCTAGCCGCGAGGGTTGCCGCCGATCTGTGGCCCGTAGACGACCGGCCGGCGATCGGTCATATCACCAACGCAGGCTTCGAATCTGACGTCAGGGTCCGCGACGCGGGCATCTTCGAGTGGCAGATCGCAGATGGCGCACAACCCGTCATCGGCATCGCTGAAGGACAGGCATTCGCCGGGAACAAGAACCTGTTCCTGCTCTTTAATTCGTTCGAGACGGCAGCATTTCGACCTGTTTCGCAGACCGTTGCGGTCGAACCCGGACGCACATACGAGCTGGTCCTGCATTATCGCTCCGACGTCAAATCAGCAGCAAACCTCAAGTTTGAGGCTGCGAGTGCCTGCGACCTGACCGTGGTCGCATCGACGGAACCGATGACGCCATCGGAAGATTGGGCAACGCTGAACATGCGTGTCGACGTGCCGCCAAACTGCGACGGCATCGTGATCAGGCTCAATCGAGACGGGTGCACCGGGCCCGCTTGCCCGGCCAGCGGAAAGCTCTCGGTAGATGGCTTCTCGCTGAAACAATTGTAGTCAAGATGGAAGACCTCAACGAGAGAAAACTCATCTCAACCGAGCCGATAGTCATCGGCGAAGATGCCTCGCGGCTCAGCAAGGTGGCCTTTGGCCTGATCTGTGCTGTTCCCATCTTTGCGACACTGCTGTTCGGCGGCGTTGATAATGCCACGTGGATTCTCGTCACGCTCTTCGTTCTTTCAGTCACGTTGCTCTGGCTTGCCGAGTCGTGGCGAAGTGGCGGACTTATCGTCAATGGGAGTGCTCTCCAGCTTCCGCTTGCCGCTCTCGCTCTTATCGGGAGCATTCAGATCCTGCCGTTCGGCCACTACGATCTCGACGGCGTCAGCGTCGTTCGATCCCTGTCAATGGATGCCTTTGCGACTAGGATGTTCCTGACCAGGCTGATCGTCTATCTCGTCTTCTTCGCCGCATGCCTGGTCTTTGTCAATACCGAAGCGAGAATGCGAAAGATCGTATTGCTCGTGATCGTGTTCGGCGCCGCGCTCGCCTTCTTCGGCATTATTCAGCGGCTGTCGGATCCTGACGCCATCTACGGCATGAGGGCCACGCCACAGGCGATACCATTCGGCCCGTTTGTCAACCAGCACCATTTCGCGGCGTTTATGGAAATGACCGCCGGAGTCACTCTGGGGATGCTGTTTGGGCGGCATGTGGCTCGAAACCGTAAGGCATTGCTTGCGTTCGCTCTTGTCTTGATGAGCTCCGCCGTCGTCCTGACAGGCTCGCGGGGCGGACTGCTGGGACTACTGTCCGTTACGATCTTCGCGTTCATTGCGAGCTACAAGGCCAGAGGAAAGACACGCGAGACGGGGCGTGGTACACGTGTCGTTCTGTCTCTCTCGGCTATCGCGTTCGTGTTGTTGACGCTGGGTGTCGTGGTGTTTGTCGGAGGCGGCGATTCACTGCTGAGAGGAGTCGGTGCCGGCGAACTCACCGGTGATATCTCAAGCGGCCGGCTCCATTTCTGGGCGATCGCACTAAAGATATTCGCCGCAAACCCGCTGATCGGAGCCGGGCTGGACGCATTCGGCGTCGCATTCACGCGATACGACACATGGAACGGCATGTTTCGCGTCGAGCAGGCCCACAACGAGTATCTCCAGATGCTCGCTGAAGCGGGCATCGCGGGCTTCGCGTGCCTCGCAGTATTCATCTGTCTGCTCCTCACAAAAGGCTGGTCAGTCATTGGCGGATCGTCAGGGTTTCGGCGCGAAGCCGCTATCGGGGCCTTGGCGGGATGCTTCGGCGTACTGGTGCACAGCTTCTTCGATTTTCCGCTTCGAACGCCATCCAACGCCTTCTTCTTCCTCGCGCTCTGTGCCGTGGCTACGACCCTTGTCGCCGCCGGGCATCATCGCCGAAGGCGTGCCTAACGAAGGTTGACGATCAGGTCCCTTTTCGCGCAAGCCATCTCAAATGTGATCTGATACAAACCCACACGCTCGCTCAACGGCCGCACCACAAAGAGAGCCCGAGTCTTCATACCTGCGATCTGTTGTCGACGGACCGAGATGTCAGCCGGACTTGACGAGACAGCACTGATACCGCCAACCTCGGCATCATCCTCACGGCCGACGATCACGGCAAGATCACCGCCTCCGGTCTGCAGGTTGATCGCCTCCTCGCTGAATGTGATCTTGCACGGTTTAATGCGAGTAGCGACAGGGCCGCCAACATCGGCAAATCGGGAGCGGACGACAGGTTCCTGATTCGCTTTGGGTTGTCCATCCGGCGTTGGTGATGCCGTCGGGGTCGGCGTAGGTTCGGCGACGACTGACGGACTCGGGGCCGGAGTTGGCTCTGCTGGTGCAGTTTCAGGCGTTGATGTTGATTCCTGAGGTGTTGGAGACGGCGAACCCTCCGGCGTCAGTGTCGGCGACGGCTCAGGAGTCGCCTCCGGTGTAGCGTCAGGAACTGCTGTCGGTTGTGGCGTGGGTAATGGCGTCGACGCACCTGGCTGGGGGATCAATATGACGACCGACGGGAAGACCTCAGCCGGCGCCGCCGGTATCGGTGAAGCTTCGGGCGTTGGCGTCGCAACCGGGACTGCATTCGGGATCAAATCCGGGGTCGTCAACCTGACCGGTGTTGCCTCCGGTGTCGCAACGGGCGTCGGCTCGACATCGACTGTCGGTGTCGGCTCTATTGAGGGCGTCGGCAGGGGCTCGGCCACCACAGGCGAAGGCTCAGGCGTTGCGACAGGAACGATGGATGGTATCTCACGCGCGGTAGGCATCGGTTCTACTGCCGGCGTCTCGGCGGCAAGCGGCGTCATGGTAGGTTCGGGCGTTGGCGACGACGAAACTTGTGCGACCGCGTTTGCGGGCCTCGCCGGATCTGGACCGATCAGGGCGTCGAGGCCGTCAGCCGAACCCTTTACTTTCTTGTAGAGCGTTTCGATGGCCGTGTACCTGAATGCGCTGGGCCCGCTGCTCTTATAGCTCTTAATGAAAAGGTCCAGCGCCTCGCCCTCGCTGCCTGTTTTTGCCAGCGCGGTCGCAAGCCGCCACGAGCTCGATCGCCACCAGGCGCTGTCTGCCGGCAGCACCGCGACCGACCTTCGCAGCCGCAGGACGGCTTGGTCCATATCGTCCAGGTTAAAGCTGGCCCAGCCGGCGATCTCTTCGATCTGGCCGCGAATGATCGCAGACAGCGTCATCCGTGGGATCACGGGTACATTGACATAGTCGCCCCGTGCCGCCGCGATCGCCCGTGGTTCATATAGTTCCCCGGCGGTCACCGCCAGAGACGCATTCGGGTCATCGAGCCCGGCACTGACATTCGGCACGGCGGCGGCCGCGATCTCTATAACCTTTTGAAAGGCCGTTTTCTTGTCGAGCAATTGCGTGGCCGCAAATATCTGGCGATGGACCTTCATCCGGTCGTCACCCTTGATAAAATCATCTGCGGCCTTGGCAAGCAGCTCCGAATTCGGCTCCGGCGCGTCAATCAGCTGCTTAAGCCCAAGAAGGGCGGTCACCCGGGCAGCGTTCGCAGGATTGTCTGCAGCTGTCGGTGCGGAAATGCTCGCACGGCGTTCATAACCGATCAACTCTGTGATGTTCGCCGACTCACGTGTTACACGGCCGCCCAAATGTGTTTTCACAACACCGTCCTTGACAGAAAAGACCGTCGCCAGCCCCTCAGCCGCCTCACGATAATAGCCTGCCGCAACGCGTACCGATGCGATCTCGTATTCGAGCGTCGGAAAATTGCCGTATCGCCGTGCCGCCAGGAGAGTTCGTTCGGCCTCGGGCAGTTTTCCTTGCGCCATCAGGCCGCGGCCCAGAGCGATGTGCGACCAGATGAAGCGCGGATCTGTATCGACCGCGCGGCGTGCATACTCGACCGCCTTGTCGGCCGCGTCGTGCGCGGCATACCAATAGGCCGCACCGGCGAGCAGCATCACATTATCCGGGACCGCCTCGAGCGCCTTGGCGAGCTCGCCCTCAGCGTCTGTACGCTTGCCGGCATCAAACAGCGACAGGATCAGGCCCGTCTGAGCCGGCACGTTCGTGGCGTCCTTTTCGAGGATCTCGCGATAAAGAGCGGCCGCCTCATCTGACATTCCAAGCGAGCGTTTCATCTCGGCGAGGCCACGCTTTGCGGCCAGAGAATCCGGTTCGATCTCGACGGCCTTTGCATACGCTGCTGCCGAATCATCGAGGAGGAAATCAATCCGGTTCGCGAGTCCAAGCGTCTGGTAAGCGGCGGCCGAGCCGGGATCGATCTTGATCACCGCCTCGGCAAGGCGTTTTCCCTCAGAACCGTTCTCGATGCTGATATAAAATGCCGCCAGGGACAGCAGTTGAACGGCATTATCACTCGCTTTGGTTTCGAGGGTCTTTGCTATGTCGATCGCCTCTTGTCGCGCACCGCGAAAATAGAGATTCGCCGGAAATTTGATCAGCGTATCGTTAAACAATTGTTCAGGCATCGGGGCGGCTGCGTCGCTCGCCGCCGCCTTGAAATATCCCACGGCCCCGTCAACGTCACCCGCAGCCAACCGCTCGTTCCCGAGCGAAGCCTCAGCGGTCGCTATCAGGACCGCTGCCTCTCCAAGACGTGTCGATTTTGGAAAGGCCGTTACGAACTTCTTCAGTGCGGCCACGCGATCGGCATCGCCGACAACCGCCGACGCCTTTTCCCATTCAGTGCTCTCGTTGAGCTTCTTTACCGGCGTAGCTGACGGTTTGGCTGTCGGCTTTGGCTTCCGGCCCGGTTGTGCGGCGGTGGGGAAGACAAACAGGAAGATGAGCAAAGCGAGGGCCAGAGATCTCATAAATGATGCGTGCGGCCTGAAAATCATACCACGAAATTGCTATCACCTGGCCGTTACCGCTATTCTCGCGGTATGCACGAACTCGACCTGATCTGGTCGCATATGCTGACGGAAGCCGGTGAGAAGGCCAGCGATCTCGGCCGTCACGCCGTGGCCGCATACCTGCGACTGAGAGCGACAAATGACGCCATCCGCAGCCGAGGCGTTGCATGGCTGATCGATGCCTTCGTCTCGCTCGCAGCGGCCGAACAGGCCCGTCACACCAATCTCGCCATCACTCGCGAAGAGCCGCACGGCTTTCAACGCGGAACGTCGCGCATGGTCGGCTCTCACGTCGAACTTCGCCAAGGGGTGAGATGCCTGTCGGTCGCAGCCGGTTGGGCACGTGTGCCGTCCGACGGCATCATGCGCGGCGGGGCCCTCGCCTTTGCTCGGGTTTCGCACTTCGGAATGCCAAAGGCCGACGCCGAATATCGACTTGTTCACGGCGACGACCTGCCGCAATGGCTCGACCACGCCGAAACTGTGATCAACCTTGAAACGGTTCGCCGACATGTTGAAATTTTCCTCGGCCATTAGGCTTTGCGGCGCGTCGGACCTGCGATATTCTATTAGTTTACGGGAGTAACACCAGTGATAGCCGAACTCGATAAACTGATAGACCTGCAGCGGACGGACACAAACCTCCGTCGACTAAAAAAATTACTTGAGACCGCAGAAGCGAGGCGTGCCGAGATCGAACAAGAGTTTGAACAGCACGCCTCTTCTATTCGCGACGTGCAGAACCGACGCGATTCGATAAATACCAAGCGAGCCGACCTTGAGAAGCAAATAGCCGAAAACAAGACCTATTTGGAGCGCGCCGGGCGCAACCTGCAGCACGCCCAGAACTCAAAGGAATACGAGACCGCGATGCGTGAGACCGACGCGCTGCAAAAGCAGATCGCGGCGTTTGAGACGCAGATCGTCGAGGGCATGGACGAGCTTGAGAGTGTCGAAAAGGAACTCGCTGAGCGCGCCGACGAGATCAATTCGCTTGACGGCAAGCGCGATGCGGCGCTTGGCGAGTTTGATACTGCTCTGGCTGCTGACCGGGCAGAATTTGAAAGCCTTACGGGCCATCGTGTAACGGCGTTCGCCCAACTGCCTGACCGGCTGGCGTCGGTATATAACCGTCTCGCACAGCGCAGCCGCGACGGTATTGCCGTTGCCGAGGTCGTCAACGGCTCGTGCTCGGCCTGCTTTATGTCGCTCAGGCCGCAGGTCCAGCTCAACGTCAAGAAAGGCGACGAGATCATCACCTGCGAAAGCTGCACGCGAATCCTCTACATCCAGCCCAAAGCAGAAGCAACGGCATGAGAACCTAGTCCACGAGATACACGAAAGGCACGAATTAAGGAATATCCTGTTTCGCGCCTTTCGTGCTTTTCGTGGGCAATTCTACTTCGACCACTCATCGGCAACGTGGGCGTCGACCTTGATGGGAACGCGTTTGACGAATCCTTCACCCGCTCGCGTCATCGCGGAACTCAACGTCGCCGCCGTCTCATCGGCGTCCGCTGCGTCGCATTCGACAACGATCTCGTCGTGAACGATGTTAACGAGCCGGGCCGATGTATCGCGGATGTCGTCATGTAATAGCCGCAAGGCGCGTTTAAGAATGTCCGCCGACGTTCCTTGGATCGGCATGTTCTTGGCATAACGCTGGGCCGCACCAACCGACGAACGCTGCGTCGGGTCAAACGAGATCCTTGCCAGGCGGCCCGAGGCTGTCCGTGCAGCATTGTCCGTCAACACTTTCTTTGCGGCGTCACGCAGCCACGCGTCCATCCGCGGATACGTCGCAAAGTATCGCCGCAGTGTCTCCTCGGCCTGACGTTCGGTGAGGCCGGTCATCATCGCGAACCGCTGAGCGCCGATGCCGTAAACGACACCGAAGTTCAGCCGCTTGGCAAACGAACGCTGCTCGGTCGACACGTCCTCGGTCTTTATACCAAACACCTGTGCAGCCGTCGCTGCGTGAAAGTCCTGTCCCGACACAAAAGCGTTGATAAAATTCTCGTCCTCGCTAAAGTCCGCCAGTATCCGCAACTCGATCTGCGAATAGTCTGCGATCACCAGCCGCCGCCCGTCAGGTGCCGTAAAGCATCGGCGATACTCAGCCTCGTGCGGTATCTGCTGCAGGTTTGGTTTTGAGCACGCAAAGCGGCCCGTCGGTGCCCCGATCTGGCGAAAATCCGCGTGAACACGACCTGTGGACGGCTCGATGAATTCCAAAATGTTCTCGCCAAAGCTCGACGTCGCCTTGGCTGCAGCGCGATACTCGAGCAGTTTTGCAACCTGCGGATACTGCTCAGCAAGCGGCTGCAATTGCCAGGCACGTGTCGTCGCGGGCATCGGTACCCCAAGGTTCACCAGCGCGTCCGTCACCTGATCGATCGAATCAAGATTGATCTGCGGCGCACCAAACAGCGATGCCTGCGCGACGCCCGCCGCCAACATATGCTGCAATTCCGAACCCGTCCGTTGCTGTATCGCCGATACCTTGTCGAGCTGCTCACGCCACCGCTCGCGGTCGAGAAAAAAGCCGTTCAACTCCATCTCGGCAATCGGCATGACGCACTGGTTCTCGATCTCCATCACTGCAGCGAGGCCGTCCGACTCGATCCGCTCGTCGAGCTTGGCCTTGACCTCGGGCATGATCGCGGCGTCGCGGGCGGCGTATTCCAATTGCGACCGCGAAAGCTCATTCGCCGACCAGTCCGAAACTTGTTCGGTCTTATCCAGAGTCCGCCCTAGAAAGAACTGCACCACATCCGCCAGCCCGTGCCGCCGGTCACCCTCGCCCGCCGCGATCAGGATGCTCGCCAAGTAAGTGTCATAGATCCCGCCGACCTCGACCCCTAAATGATGCCGCACCCATTTCGTATCGAATTTCGCATTATGAGCGATCTTCGCCTGCTTCTCCGACGAAAGCAGTTCCCTGAGCGGCCCAAGTTCCGATTTGTCTTTTAGCTGACTTCTAAATTCTGAATTCTGACTTCCACCGAAGCCCCGGAGGTCCACGACCACCGTCTTCTTCCCGTCGCTAAGCTGGATCAGCCGCAGCTCGCCCCTATACGGGTCAAGCTCAGTCGTCTCAACGTCAAACCCCAACGCCGGAGCACTCTTCAGCTCATCACAAGCCTTCTTCAACCCCGCCGCATCCGTGACCAGCTCAAAATAGATCTCCATTTCCTACATTGTAACTCACCGTTGAATCCCAGGCCGCCGGCCTGCGCGTTCCAACTGTATTCACATGCTAGGGGAGTGACGAAATGAACCTCAGTCGAATCGTATGACCTCAATACTTTACAGCTTTCTTCGCCTCTTTCGGAGTGGCGGGTTTGGCAAAGGCGGTGTCGGGGATTTGGCGGTTGTAATCGATTGATTCGTAGTTGATGCGTGAGGTGTGGACGTTGTCGGTGAAGTGGTCGATGATGTTTGGGTGGCGGAGGCCGGCGGATTCGATGAATTGGGCGTAGCGGTCTTCTTCGGGGATGTCGTCGCCCTCGGCGGACTTGCGTTTGTAGACGGCTTTTTGCGGGGTGCCGTCGTCGGATGAGAATTCGAACTCGACGGTGAAGCCGTCCTTGTACGTTAGCTTGATGACCTCGTTGCGTTTGCCCAAGCTGGCGGCCCGGCGGCCGACGTAGCTGAGTTCGGCCTGACCCCGCCAGTAGCCGCGCAAGACGTTGTCGAGGCTTACGCGCATGCCGGTCTTGAAGTTCGCAACCTGTTTCTCGGTCTGCACCTTTATGATCTCGTTCTCGTCATCAAAGATCCAGTCCGTGTCGCCCGTGTTGACCTGCACCGTATGCGTCCCACCGCCCTTGAACTCGGTGCGTTCCTTCTCAGGAAACACGATGATGTCAAGAAACGTCTGAAACGACGAAGCTCGCCCGTCGAGTATCTGCGTAAACTGCCCCTTGCCGACAGTTGTCTTGACCTGTAGGTACTTATCGCCACCGAGGTAGTCTACCGCCTTGCGGATAATAGCCTCGGCCTTGTCGGTCTGCGGCGGCTTGGGCGTTGTTTGTCCGATGACGCCGAAAGCAAGAAGCAGTACACCGCCAACAGCCGCGATCAAGCGGTAAGCGGATCGATCAATTCGAGCGATTCTATCCATTGGAAATCTTTTATATTGTTCGTCGCCAACGGCAGACCTTGTTCGAGGGCGGTCGCCGCAACAATGGAATCTCCCAATCCGATCTTTCTGGTCTGTCGCAGACGGACGGCTCGCTCCGCTATCTCGGCGGACAAGAAATGCACTGTGCAAATCTCGAAGAATTCCTCAAACGTACTCTTGTCCGCGTCCGTAATGCCGTGAAATCCCAGCACCTCGACGAGGCTGATTATCGACGCCCCGACCGTCTGACCCGAAACGTATTCCTGCAGAGCCGAATTCTCAGGATCGGTTAGGTATATGATGATGTTACTGTCGAGCAGTATCATTCACGGCCGGGAAGAGGTCGATCTTTGCGGATCTCGCGTTGCCAGGAGACGGGATCGGGAATCGACGGAATGCCGCCGCGATCGGCGATCCGCTTGAGTATCTCAACCGCCAGTTTGCCGTTTGGTTCCGATTGAACGGGGGCATCCTCAACAAACGTGACATAGACGTCAACGCTATCACTGACCTTTACCTTCTCAGGTTCGTCTCCGCTCCACTCAATGGTGTTTCCGTGAATTTTCGCGCGATGCATTTCCATTCGCTTCGCCTCCGCAAAAAAGGCTTTGATGATTTTATCACCAAAGCCGTTTGATGCAAGAAATGGATCGGTATCTGTACGAACGTAGTCCACGGATAGAGCATGTTGGCTTTGGGTTATAATCTCTTGCAACAGAGATGGAATGCTCACTCGTCATAAGTACCTATAACTGGCCCCAAGCCTTGGAGTTAGTACTCAAAAGTGTTTTCCGACAACGAACGCTGCCTGATGAGATACTCGTCGCAGATGACGGATCCACACCCGAGACCAAAGCAGTCGTCCAGGCTTTCGCTGAACGATCGCCCGTACCGCTCACACACATATGGCACGAAGATAACGGGTTCCGCGCGGCCACCATTAGGAATAAGGCCATCGCTCGGGCAAGCGGCCCATACATCATTCAGATCGATGGTGACATAATTCTTCATCGTAGCTTTATTAGAGACCATCTCCGCTCGGCTCGACATGGCACATACCTATACGGCACGAGAGTCCGTATCCTTGAGAAATTCCTACCGATCCTCTTTTCAAAGAGGCAGACGGATTTCTCACTTTTCTCTCCGGGCATCGCGAGGACGTTTCGGGCGTTGCACAGCGACCTATTGTCGGACATCGTCGGGCGGCCGCGGCCCTTCCTGAAATGGAAAGTTCTGGGCTGCAATATCTCCTTTTGGAAAGAAGACTTCTTAAGCATCAACGGATATAACGAGGAGTTCAACGGGTGGGGCCTTGAGGATACAGACCTCGCGGCACGGTTTCATCACCAAGGCCTGTCCGGCAAAAGATTGAAATTTAACGCGATCGCTTACCACATTCACCATCCGCAAAAAGAGAATCCTGACCTCGACCGCAACTGGCAGGTCCTAAGCTGCTGCCTCGAGGAAAAGACGATATGGGCCAAGGCGGGCGTTTCACAGCACCTTGCGGAACTTCCTAATGCCACGGAAAGCCTCAGTTGAGGCTGAATGCGTCGCCCGGCGTGACCGTGAGCTCGCCGTCTTGCACATCGACGGTGAATTTCATCGCGGCCTTCCATTCGTTGGTGATGGGCAGCTTAACCTTTTGGTCGATGTGGCGTTTTAGGAAGCGGGCACCGTATGCGGGCGAATAGCCTTTCTCGGTGAGCAGGTCGAGAGCTGATTCGGTGATCTCGACGAGTTTACCCTGGCGTTCCATGTTGCGTTGCAGCTTGGTGAGATAGAGCTTTGCGATCTCGCGGACCTCATCGAGCGTGAGCGGCGAAAACACGATGATCTCGTCGATGCGGTTGCGAAACTCAGGTGTGAAGCGCGTTTCGGCGGCCTTCATCACCTCGCCCTTGATCTGCTTGACCTCACCGAGCGTCTTTTGGCCAAAACCGAGTGGCTTTTCGTATCGTTTGAATGATTCGCTGCCGAGGTTTGAGGTCATAATGACGATCGCGTCCGAGAGGTAAACCTTCTTGCCGCGTCCGTCCGTGATCCAGCCCTCGTCAAAGGCCTGGAGGAAGATGTTCATCAGATACGGCGACGCCTTTTCGACCTCGTCGAGTAGTAGGACCGTGTATGGATTGTCTCGCAACTGTTCGGTCAGGATGCCGCCGCGCTCCGAGCCAACGATGCCGCGGGGCATGCCGATGAGCTTTTCGATGCCGACGGTGCCGTCACCATATTCGCTCATGTCGATGCGGATCATCTTTGACTCGTCGCCAAACATAAATTCGGCTACGGCCTTTGCAAGCTCGGTCTTGCCGACGCCCGTCGGGCCGAGGAAAAGGAGTACGCCATCGGGCGCGTAGTGATTCTCCTTGAGCGGGCCTTTGTTGAGACGCAGCCGCTCGGCGACGGCCGTGACGGCCTCTTTTTGGCCAATGACGCGTTTACCGAGGTCGGCTTCCATCGCCGCGAACCTGTCGCTCGTGTCGCGATAGATCATGTCCTTCGGGATGCGCGATTCCTGGCTGATGACGTCGATGATGTGCTCGGGCCGGACGATCATCGCCTCGGGCTCGTTGATCTCGACCTTGACCGATGCCGTGTCGAGCCAACCGATGGCCTTGTCCGGCAGGTGGAGGTTGCGGATGTATTTCGGCGACATTTCGAGCGCCGTGTCGATCGCCTCGTCCGAGATGCTGACCGAATAATTCTTCTCAAGACGCGGCTTGAGGCCCATCAATATCTCTCGCGTTTCGTCGATCGACGGTTCGGCGACCTTTACGAGCCGGAAGCGGCGGGCCAAAGCCTCATCCTCGCCAATGTATTCCTTATACTCGGTCATCGTCGTCGCTCCGATGATGCGAAGCTCGCCTCGGGCCAGCGACGACTTGAACATGTTTGCGGCGTCTGACGTGGTGCCCATCGCGGCACCGGCACCGATGATAGAGTGCGCCTCGTCGATAAAGAGGACGATGTGATCCTTTTCCTTGACCTCGTCGATGATGCCTTTGATGCGTTCCTCAAACATTCCACGAAGCATCGTGCCGGCGACAATTCCGCCCATCTGAAGCTGGACGATATGCGTGTTTCTGAGGCGGGCGGGAACTTTTTCAGGCTCCAACTCGATCAGCCGTGCAAGCCCCTCGACGACGGCGGTCTTGCCGACGCCCGGCTCGCCGACGAGCATGGGCGAGTTTGACCGCTCACGGTGCGAGAGGATCTCAATCATCTGATGGATCTCTTTCTCGCGGCCGATGGTCGGCGGGATCCTGTCCTGGCGGGCTAGCTTATTGAGCGATATGCCAAAGTGCCGCAGGAAAGACGGCAGTTCGTATTTCTGCCGGACGCGTTCCTCCTCCTTTTCGCGTTTCTTGATGCGGGTTCGGGCAATCTGGGCGACCTCCTCGGACGGGACACCGAGGTTTTGCAGAACATCATTTAGGACGCTCCGCTCGTCGTTTGAAAGAACGTAAAAGATGTCGCCCGAATCGATCACACGCCGCCCCTGCGAACGTGCCCGGTCCATCGCCCGTTTGAACAGTTCAGTCGTCTCTGGTGCGATGCGAAAACCTTTGCCCGAATGCTGGCGGCCGTCCTCCATACGCTTTTCGATCAGCATCTTGACCGAACGCGGGTCGACCGACAGGTCGCGCATCGTCGCGGAAAAGAGGTCGTCCTCTTCAAACGCAATCGCGTGTAAAATGTGCTCGATGGAGACATAGTTCTGTTCGCGTTTTCTGGATTCGCTCAGAGCGGTCTCTAAAACGCGCTGCCCGCTTTCGCTGAATTTGTCCTTATATGCGTCTATGTCTGCCATAAAATAAAACCCGACAGTCGGCGGACGCACTCAGCGCCCGCCCGCAAATGCATTGTATCATTTCGCGCGAGAGGCAATCTAGACTCGCTGCGGTGGGAACCTTACCCCAAACTCATCGCAAGACTATCGCGGCGACGCAAACGGCGCCCAGTCCGGGTAAGGTTCGTAGCTGTATATAAAGCAAGTGGTCGGTCTGTGCACAACACAAAAATATATGTTGAAAACTGTCCCCTCCTTTGGATCAAAGACAAACGTGACCGTATCGGACGTCGCCACTGAACTATCATGTCTGATGTTTTTCCCCGACGGCCCAACCCACTTGCTCCGCAGCCTCGGCGAAGGGCCAACCTCGATCTTTGCCATCGTCTGCTCGCTGGCGTCGGCGGGGGTCAAGCTGGTCCCGGTTATCGAAAGTCTTAAGGTCGCGCCCCAGGACAAAACCTCGGGAGGAGTATCAAATGAGAACTTAGTAACGATGCCGCTCGTGTGCTCAAAGCTGAAAGTCCCCGGCGATGCCGAATTATTCGGGTTTCCACTCACCGCCTTCAGATCGTCCCCCATCATCGGATAGTCCTTGCGCAGTTTCCAAACCCCGCCCGGCCCATAAGGACTGTTTCTGGAATTTGTGGGCTTTTTGCGTAGAGCTATCGAATAGTAACGCGGATCTGACCTTGGCTGTAGCAGTTCGGTGCTAACCGAGCTTGGACCGTCGTTATACCCGCTAAGCGTAGCCTTGGCTTGAATCGCTGTTAGCCCTTTGATCCGGTCGAACGGCAGGCTAAACTCCGCGATACCATTGGCTCCGGTTGTCGCCGAGCTGAACCCATCAAGGCTCACTGTTGCGCCGGCAAGGGTCTTTCCAGTGTCTCTATCCGATACCTCGACCAAGAGTTTGATCGCATCCGCAGCCTTTTTCTTTAGGGTGACCGTAAACTCAGGCGCGACGGTCACGGATGAAATCCTGGGCACGGTAAATTCCCGGCTAATTTCCTCGTATCCGGGTTTTGATACGAAAAAAAGGGTACGATCACCGACAAAACCCGGTAGTTGAGCCGTAGCCCATCCATCTTCTCCGGTAAGGACAGCATCGCCGCTTTCGGTCCTCACACTTGCCCCACTAAGCGGTTCGTTTGTTTCGTCGGAGACCACCTTGACCTTTATCGGAAAGCCGCCGGCATTCACGCGCTTCTTCAACATCGACACATTGAAAAGCAGATCGGCCTCGTTAGCTCCCGGTTCAACGCTAAACACCGTTTTGGCTGGAAGATAGTTGTCCCGTGTCACTTCCGCCGAAAAACGCCCGGCCCGGTCAACGACTATTTTTGCGACACCATCCGGGCCGGTAGTGCCCGAATAACCCGAAAACCACGAACCGACCAGGCGGACCGTTGCTTCGTTGATCGGTCTACCGGTCTCATCCTCGGTGACCACGACCGTCAGCGTCTTGATGTGAGCTTTTCGGCGCATCACCAGATTCGCTGTGGCAGCGCGCCCCGCTCCGACGGCGACGTTTACCTCTGTGCTCGCGTCGTCATAGTTGCGGTGCCGGGCGGTGACGCGGTAGTTCGTGGGCAGGATCAGTCTGCTGACGCTCGCTACGCCGCTCGCGTCAGTGGTTCGAGCCCAACTATCAGCGCCCGACGAGATCTCAACATCCACTCCGGCGATAGGCTGTCGGCTGTCCGCGTCCAATACAGTCACTGTAAACGCCCCCGCCAGCCTCCTCTTTTCAAGGAAAACGTTAAAGATACTGGTGCGGGGATTTTTCGCTATATCGATCCCTCCGTCCGCGGCTTCAAAATCGGGATGTCGGACGTTGTAAGTGCAAAAACCACTCGCCTTACTGTCAAAATAGAAGCGGCCGCTGGCATCCGAAAATCCGTACGGAGAATCGCCAGCACAATCCACGACTATTTCTGCTCCGCGAATCGGTTTATTTCCCCCCTTCTCCATGATCAGAAGAGATTTACCGGTCCCGCCGCCCGACCGCATTTCTTTGGCAAACTTATTTGCGAGCCTAATATTAATCCGATTCTCAGCCCCTTCCGAGATCGGGTAGTCGAAGAAGCGGACTTCATCCGTTAGAGTGCCCCCGGTTATCCGTATATCGCACTGCCCCCCGGTGGGCGGATCGACCTTGAACAGACCGCTTGAATCGGCAGTCCCTCGCCGCGTTTCTCCACCACATTTGAGATCAACTGTGACGTTCTTTACCAGCTCGTTGGGCGCTTTATAAATTACTATGGTCGTCTGTGCGGTGGTCTCGGAAGAAAAACCAAACAGCACGAGATACAGTAGTAAAGGAAGGCATGTGATGAGCGCTCTCTTCGCGAGCAGCATCATCCTTCGTTCCGCGCGCAAGCGAGGTCGGGCGCTCACGTACGCGAATTGCGCCGAAATCAAGCCAAGAGCCAAGATGTTTCTCATACAGCCGTCTCCTTCTTTTATGATAGCGATGGTCGAAATTGAGATCGTATTAGTAGACAGGCGAACTATACAGCCGAAAAGACAAAAGGTCAATCGAACGCTCGATACGTCCTAGCCTCGGCCGACCTGAACGCGGGCGGGACGCAGTAATCGCTCGCCGAACTTGTAGCCGCGTGCGTACTCGGCGACGATCTTGCCATCCTCGTCCGGAACGGCGATGCCGCCGCGGACGGACCTCGAACACAAGCGGTTAAACTCGGCCTCAAATTCCGCCTCCGTCGCGCAAGTTCCGTCTCGGCGGGTTCGACCGGGCGGGCAATTCTGTCCGGGCTCGCCCGATGCGAGGCACTTGCCGCCCGAGGACTCAGTCCCAGGCGGGCAAAAGCACCCGAGCCTGCCCATTCGGTCTTTCGTCCAGATACTTCCGGACAGCTGACTTTCACAATAATTGGCTCTCTCATCCAGAGCAGCGGTTGCCACACACCCACCATTGGCGTCGCGTGTCGCATCGCGCCACTGCTTACCGTCGGGACAGCGGCATTCGTAACGCCCCTCGGAATCTACTGGCGAAGCGATGAGATCTCGGTCGCGATTTCGGCATTCGTTCGCCGCCATGAGCCGAATGTTGCGTATGGTTTCGCAACGAGAATCACCACCTTCGTTGAAGACCGCTCTGCCGGCCGCGCATCCGCATCGATAGCCGACCGACGGGTCGTTTACGGCTATGCCGTCACGCACGACAGACCGGCAATAGACTTCGGCCTCGGCGCGGGCTTGAACTGCTGTGGCACACGCACCGTTTCTTAGCGTCCGCTCGGGAGGGCAACCGGTAGTTTTTGCCGCAACGCTTCGGCGCAGCGCCGGCAGTACGATCCCAGTCGGATAATCGGCCATTGCTACCCGATCCGATTGCGGCACGAGGTCAGGGCCGCTGATCGAAATAGTGCACTTGTCAGCCCTCGAAAACGCCACGCTGGCCTCGCCTTTCAAGTTGGTGACGCCCTTTCGGGCTATGCCGTCCCCGCAATCAACCGAAACTGTCGCCCCTTTGACGGCCTTTCCTTGCTGATCCTCGACCTGAACGACAAATTGTTTCTGAGCGAGCGAGACTGTCGCGGGGACGGTCAGAAGGATGAATAGAAATAAGACTTTCAGCGTGATGTGCACCCTCATAAAACCTCCAGATACGGACAACGGAAGCTATGTGGGATGTAAAAGGGAGAAAACTCCCGTTAATGACCGTTTCGGTCATTCTCTGCTCAATTGGGCGGTGTGTCAATACCCTGTTTGGGGTACGACAATCACTTTGCTATCG
Organism: Chloracidobacterium sp.; assembly: GCA_016715795.1. Classification (NCBI taxonomy): domain Bacteria; kingdom Pseudomonadati; phylum Acidobacteriota; class Blastocatellia; order Chloracidobacteriales; family Chloracidobacteriaceae; genus Chloracidobacterium; species Chloracidobacterium sp. The sequence continues at coordinate 919,925 of JADJXP010000001.1, read as the reverse complement.
TGGCATTCACCATCTCAAGGATCTCGGTCTCAGCCTCGGCCGCACGGCGCTCGATCTCGGCCCCACGAGCAATGATGTCGGCGGCGTATTTGCGGTCCTTCAGGCCGGCGGCGTTGATCTTTACGTTGAGGTATGCGCCCATCACAGCCGAACGCGCGCATAGGGCACCGACGCCGGCGTCTGAGACGGAATTGGGATTTCCGTGTTCGGCCATGGCGCTGATGATCTCGAATGCGTCCATCGTGCGTTCCATTGTTCGGAATGGGACCTCGGTCGCGTATTTGGTCGCGGCCTGGATCGCCTCGGTTCGCGCGGCTTTTTCTTCGTCCGAACCCTTTGGCAAGCCGAACGCGGCCATCACGCGGTTGAATGCCTCGGTGTCCTCATCGACCAGTCGGAGAAGATCATCTTTAATCGCCTGGCCTTTGACGGCCCAGTCGGAGAATTCCTCCCAACGGTCGTCCCAGCCGGCCTTGTGCGACGAGAGGTTCGCGACCATCGTCGCGAGCGACGCACCTAGAGCGCCTAGATAGGCCGAGATCGAACCGCCGCCGGGAGCGGGCGATTCGGAAGCTGTCTCCTCGGCAAAGCCGCGGCATGTCATATCGACCAGGCTGTCTGTCTTGTCTTCGGCTTCGAGCATATATTCGATAATTTTCTCTTCGGGCACAAACGGTTTCAGGTCGTCGAGGCCCATCGATTTGACCGCGATCTTGACGATCTCGGCCTCTGAAATACCGAGCGAGCGGCGTTGCTTCGTAAGATAATGTCTGCCGGCGTCGAGTATCGCCTTTTTGGGAACCAGCCCGACGATCTCAAGGCCCGTGACACGAAGCCCACGCTCACGGGCCTTTTCGCTAACCTCATCAAATGCGATATGCAGCGGTGTCTCAGTCAGGTTCGTGATGTTCATTGAAACCTGCGCGATGCCGTATTCGCCGATGAACCAACCGATGGCTTTTGTGCCCTTGAGCGTGCCCGGAATTGTCACCGGCTGACCTTTGTCGTCGGTCACGACCTTGCCGGTGATCGGATTTCCCTCGCGTTTTGGCCTACCCTTCTCGCGAACGTCAAACGCGACCGCATTCGCCCGCCGCGTCGAGGTCGTGTTGAGGTTGAAATTGACGGCCAAAAGGAAATCTCTCGCCCCGACCGCCGTCGCACCTGAACGGGCGACGCTCTCGGTAAACTCGGTCGGGCCAAAGTCGGGCATCCAGTCGTCGCTGCCGACACGCTCTTTTAACGCCTCGTACTCGCCCTCGCGGCAATTCGCCAGATTACGCCTCTTCCCCTCGCTCGCAGCGTTCTCATATAGATATATAGGTATACCGAGTTCGTCACCGATCCGCCTGCCCAACGCTCGAGCGTACTCGGCCGTCTCTTCCATCGAGATACCCGAAACCGGCACGAGCGGGCAAACGTCGGTCGCCCCAAAACGCGGGTGATCGCCCTTATGCCGCCGCATGTCGATCAGTTCCTGCGCCTTCTTGACGACCTGAAATGCCGCCTCGACCACGTCGTCCGGCTCACCGACAAACGTCACGACCGTCCGATTAGTAGTCGCCCCCGGATCGACATCAAGCAGCCTCACGCCCGGCACGCGTTCGATCTCGTCCGTGATCTGCCCGATCACCCCAAGCTCGCGGCCCTCGCTAAAATTAGGAACGCACTCGATTAGTCTCATTCTATTCGCAAATAGGCTTCTTGGGCTTTGCCCATTGATGTGCGGAAAAGCTCTGCTTTTCCGTCTAGCTAAATATCGATCCTGCGGCTATGCCACCAATCCTTCGACCTCGTCACTATTCCATCTCTCTGCGATCTGTCTTCGTAATATTCTCAAGGTAGAAATTGTAGAGAGAACCTTTTGACCGATTGTAGACATCGCACTTAACGCTGAAGATGTGACTTCCAGCCCTGTTCATTCTGAAATGACACTCGCCTTCCATTCCGTCATCTGACGCAGCCGTCTCGCCGTCACGAATCAGGCTCAACGTATCGATTTGTAGATAGTAGTTTTCTAAGTTAGGCTGTCGGTCCGAGCGGCCTGAGAGATCGAAAATCATTTCTCCACCACCCTCCACCTTTACGAAGGTCACATGAGAAACAGCATTGGGCCTTGAAAGGAACAGAGCCTTTGAATTACACGGGAAGAATCCTGCAACTAACTGCAATCGGCATTTGCCAGTTAAGGTAACTAGATTCGCCGTCGGTCCTGTCTTCTCGTAAGACCAAGTTCCATCACTTTTTAAAATTACAGCTCGACCATCGCTCGTCGTCGCCGTCTGGGTCGTGACCGGTTTGGCCGGGGCTTTCTTCTTGACTTGTCCCACGACAACAGTTGTGAAACAACCAACTAAAAAGAAGGTTATCAGAAAACTAGTTTTCATCCGGCACTCCTTCGTTTTCATCACTCTTATTAATCGCAGCCTGCATTTGTTGAGCGAAATCGCGCGCTTCTTGTTTCGCCATGTCTTTCTTGACTATGAACCTTTCATCCGTAGCTGGATTTTGGTGAACTACTTGCCACAGGACACTCTTTTCCATCTCTTCAGCAAACACACGATTTTTCATAGGAATGTTGCTCCGTTCTACTCTGTCCGACCGCGTTTCGCGGCAATTAGCCACGCCGTTCACGGCGTGGTCAGCGTTGAAAAAATGGTTTAAAGGGCGTTTTAACGTCCTTCTCCGGCAGCTTTAGCATCATCGCTCGAAATCCGCTCAAGGCGCTCGTGGATCGAACCGCGTCGATGATGTTCCTTCTGGTTCTTAATGTACTCAACAACCCATTTCAGATCCCGCGTTCCGAACGTAACGATCCCGTAGCCTCGCTGCCATTCGAGCGATTTTGGCTGAACCTCGTGGTTGATGTAATACGAGCTGCCGCCTTTCAACTTGCCGATCCAGTCGGAGATCAAGAGGTTTGGCGGAGCACTCAAACCGATGTGCATGTGCGTCTCGATACCGCCCATCGCGTGAAGGTAAACGCCCGGCGTCTCAATGATCTTGTGAGTCAGGTAATGATAGAGGCGGTCTTCAATCCTGGGCGTTATCATCGGCAGACTATTCTTCGTGTGCCAGGTGATGTGGAAATTGATCTCGGAGTATACGCTGTCCGACATTGTGCTCAAGCTAAAATCGAAAGGACGTTAAAACGCCCTATGAGTCTTTTTCAATCGCCTACCTCGTCCTGAAGGACGTGGCTAATTGCCCTTCGGGAGATCGTCTTAAGGTCCGCAGGTCGTTCAAAAAGGACCAACTTGCAATCGCTATTTGTGGTAGCGTTCGCGGATCCTCGCAAAGACTTCTTCGCCCGGAATTGTCTTAACCTTGCCGGAGCGAACTTCTTCGACGCGGCGTTCTATTTCGATCTTCCACCGTTCGTCGATCTCCTTCTGTGACGGAGAAACGCTTTCCAAAAGTCTGTCTACAAGTTCGAGCTTTAGATCTATCGGCAGCATTTCAGCGCGGTCCATAATATCCATCGTTTGTGCTGTCATAATTTACCTCTCAGACTTATCTAGGACCTAGCCCGATGCCGCCCGTCCGACCTGGACTCGGGCGGGACGGAGGAGGCGGTCGCCGAATTTGTAGCCGCGCGAATATTCTTTGAGGATCTTTCCGTCCTCGTCGGCCTCGGCCATGTCGACGGCCTCGTGCAGTTCGGGATCGAATGCCTCGCCGACCGAGGGAACGGCCGTCACGCCGACGCTCATCAGGGCCTGTTCGAACGAACGCGCCGTGCCGATGACGCCTTCGCGAAGATGCGTAACGTCGGGATCGGTCTCGCTCGCCTCGACTGCACGGTTGAGGTTGTCGAGCACGGGCAGCAGCGTCGTCAGAAAGTCAAGCTGGCCCTGCTTTGCCTTGTCCTCAAGCGTTTTCTTTAGCCGCTCGCGCATCTCCGCGGTTTCGCGTTCGAGCCGCGTCTTTTCTTCCTCAAAGCGTGCCTGAACGCCCACGAGCTTTGCCTCGGCAGCCTCGCGGCGTTCGGTTTCGGCCTTTAGCTCCGCCTCGAGAGCGATCTCAGCGGCCGGTTTTACAGGCTCAGCGGCCGGTTCGGGCTCGGCCACTAACTCGCCATCGGCATTGAAACGCCGCTTATCGTTGATCGGGATCTTGCAGTTCGCCTCGTCGGCGTGAACTTCCTCTTGCTTCATTGCTCTTTTAAACACAACTAAATCATACGGCTTGTGCCGTGCATTCAAAAACTAGCTCGTCGCGGCCTTGCCCGCGGCGGTGAACTTCATCTCGCCATTCTCGGCCGTGACCTTGACCGTTTGTCCGGCACCGATCTCGCCGCCGAGCAGTTTTACCGCAAGCGGATTTTGGATCAGCGACTGTATCGCACGCTTGAGCGGGCGGGCGCCGTAAACGGGATCGTAGCCTTCCTGAACGATCAGGTCGCGGGCGGTTTGATCGAGTTCGAGGGCGATGTTTCGCTCGGCGAGGTTAGCCCTGAGTTTTTCGAGCTGAACGTCGATGATCGTCGCGATCTCGTCCTTGCCAAGCTGTTTGAACACAACGATGTCGTCGATGCGGTTAAGGAACTCGGGCTTGAAATGGTCACGCAATACCTGCAGAACGTCCTTGCGGATATCGCGGTCGGCGAGCGGATTCTCCGCGGCCGCCTGGATCTCGCGTGATCCCAGGTTCGAGGTCATGATAAGGACCGTATTCTTGAAGTCCACCACACGGCCCTTGCTGTCGGTCAGGCGGCCGTCGTCGAGTATCTGCAGCAGCACGTTGAATACGTCGGGATGCGCCTTTTCGATCTCGTCGAATAGCACGACCGAATACGGCCGGCGACGCACGGCCTCGGTCAACTGGCCGCCTTCCTCATAGCCGACGTATCCCGGCGGCGCACCGATCATGCGAGCGACTGCGTGCTTCTCCATATACTCGGACATATCGAGCCGCACCATGGCGCGTTCGTCATCGAACAGGAATTCTGCCAACGCCCGCGCCGTTTCGGTCTTACCCACGCCCGTGGGGCCGAGAAAGATGAACGATCCGATCGGACGATTCGGGTCCTGCAATCCCGCGCGAGCACGCCGAACGGCGTTCGCGACGGCCTCCAAAGCCTCGTTCTGGCCGATGACGCGTTTGCCCAGGTTCACTTCCATCTGGATAAGCTTTTGCATCTCGCCCTCAAGCATCTTTGAGACGGGCACGCCCGTCCATTTGGCGACGATCTCGGCGACGTCCTCCTCGTCAACTTCTTCCTTTAGATAAACGCCGTCTTTTTGTAATTCGGCGAGTCGCGTCTGCTCTGTCTCAAGCAGTTTTTCGATCTCGGGGATGCGGCCGTACTGCAATTCAGCCGCTTTGGTGAGATCGCCGCCCTGACGCGCTTGTTCGAGTTCGAGCTTTGCTTGCTCGAGCTGCTCCTTGGCTTCACGCATCTTCTCGATCTCTTCTTTCTCCGACTGCCACTTGGCCTTCATCGCGGAGGATTTCTCGTTGAGGTCGGCGATGCGCTTTTCGATATCATCGAGACGTTCCTTCGATTTCTTGTCCGTCTCGCGGCCCAATGCCTGTTTCTCGATCTCAAGCTGCAAAATCTCGCGCTCAAGCACGTCGATCTCCTGCGGCAAACTGTCGATCTCGATACGGATCCGCGACGCGGCCTCATCGATCAGGTCGATGGCTTTGTCCGGCAGGAAGCGGTCCGTGATATATCTGTTAGAGAGAGTTGCCGCGGCGACGATCGCGGCATCCTTGATGCGAACACCGTGGTGGACCTCGTACCTTTCTTTCAGCCCGCGCAGGATTGCGATCGTATCTTCGACCGTCGGCTCACCGATGTAGACCTGCTGGAATCGACGCTCAAGGGCCTTGTCCTTCTCAATATATTTCTGATACTCAGCCAGTGTCGTCGCACCAACCGCGCGCAAGGTTCCGCGTGCCAAAGCCGGTTTGAGCATATTCGAAGCATCGATAGCTCCTTCCGATGCGCCGGCACCGACAAGTGTGTGCAGTTCGTCGATGAAGAGAATGATCTGCCCTTCGGCCTTCTCGATCTCTTTGAGAACGGCCTTGAGCCTGTCCTCAAACTCGCCGCGATACTTTGCACCGGCGAGCATTGCACCAAGGTCAAGTGAGACAAGGCGTTTGTTCTTTAACGTCTCCGGCACATCGCCCGAGACGATACGCTGAGCAAGGCCCTCGACGATGGCGGTCTTGCCAACGCCCGGCTCGCCGATCAGGACAGGGTTATTCTTCGTGCGACGCGAGAGAATTTGAATGGTTCGTCGTATCTCGTCGTCACGGCCGATCACTGGGTCGAGCTTGCCTTTGCGGGCACGCTCGGTTAGGTCCTGTGCGTATTTTTCAAGTGCCTGAAAATTCTCTTCTGCATTCTGGTCCGTTATCCGCGAGCCGCCGCGCATTTCGGTCACGACCTTTTCGAGGTCCTCACTCGACACGCCATTTGAGCGAAGAATGCGTCCTGCATCTCCCGTCTTCTCCGACGCGATGGCAAGCAGCAGATGCTCGGTCGAAAGGTATTCGTCCTCCATCTTCTCGGCCTCTTTCTGGGCGTCCTGAAAGATGGTGTTGGTGCGAGAGCTAAAATACTGCTGCCCGCCGGAAACTTTCGGAAACTTGGCAATGGCTGCCTCGACCTCGGTCAAAATGGCCTGCGAATTTGCGCCGATCTTACCGAGAATGGGCTTAACGACGCCTTCGGCCTGGGCCATCATCGCCGCAAGAACGTGCTCGGGCTCAACCTGCTGGTTCTCGTTCCGCTCGGCGACGCCGATGGCCTCCTGCACGGCCTCTTGGCCGCGGATGGTGAATCTATCGAATCTCATAACGTTATTCTAACCGCAGAGATGCGGAGACGCAGAGAATATTAAGAAAACCTTCATTCCCGGCGTCTCCGCGTCTCGGCGGTTCAATGTATTACGCTTTGGCCGTCTTGGCCTCGATCGTCTTGGCCTCGGGGTTAGCTCCCGAGATCTCGATCTTGCGGGCCTTGGTCTCCTCACGCTTTGGCAGCGTTACATGGAGTACGCCATTCTCGAAATCAGCCTTAGCGCCTTCCGCCGTCACCGTCGGCGGCAGCGTGAATGATCTGGCAAACGATCCGTATCCGCGCTCGATGCGGTGATAATTGTCGCCCTCATCCTTTTTCTCGAATCGCCGCTCACCCTTTAATGTGAGCATGTTGTTCTCAAACGACAATTCGAAATCGTCCTTGGTCATACCGGGTAACTCCGCCTCGATCACGAGACTGTCGTTATTCTCAAAGACGTCAACGCGTGGATTCCAGGCATTCATAACGTCCTCGCGGCCGCTTGTGCCCGGATAACTCGCAGAGAAAAGCCTGTTTACCTCATCCTGGAGGCTCCGCATCTCTCTAAAAGGGTCATATTTTGCTAAAAACATAGTTGTTTCCTCCAATAATTACAGGATACCGGACTAAATACTTAGTCCGTTAGAATAATAAAATATGAGTGTATTCTTGTCAAGTCTATTTTTCATGATTTTTTTCGTGAATTGTGGGTGACAGTCTTGGCGTTTCTCGGTTATATTTGTTGAGCACTCTTTCAGAGCTCAATGAAGGTCCTCCGCGAAGTCCTCTGGCCCGTGATCGCCGTCATTGCCGCGTTTATCGTCGGCGGCCTCATTGTGTTGTTGATCGGCGATAACCCTATCGAGACATTTCGCCTGCTAGTCGGCAGTTCATTCGGCTCGACGAAAGACATCGGCTACCTGCTCTTCTACGCAACGCCGCTGATCTTTACAGGCTTGGCGGTCATGGTCGCGTTTCGCTGTGGCCTATTGAATATCGGCGCCGAAGGGCAGCTGACGGTCGCGGCTTTCGCGACCGCCTGGGTGGGAATCAAGCTCGGCGGCACTGTCGTCAACACCTTCGGACAGGATGTCGATTACTCGTGGGCGTCGCTGCCCGCGATACTGCTCGTCCCATTGTGTATCGCTACGGCAATGATCGTCGGCGGTATTTGGGGAGCGATTCCCGGAATTCTAAAAGCAAAGTTTGGCTCGCACGAGGTGATCAATACGATCATGCTCAATTTCATCGGCATAGCGCTGGTGAGCTACTTTACGCAGTATTACTACAAGCAGCCGGGCGACCCAATAATGCAGACCGTGCCCGTCGGTGAGGCGGCTCACATCCCGCGGATCAGTCAATACGTTCCGGGAATGCCGGAGTTTGTTCCGTTGAGCATCGCATTCCTTATCGCGGTGCTGATGTGCGTGCTGGTCTGGATCTTCTTGTGGAAGACAAAATGGGGCTACGAACTGCGAGCCGTTGGCGAAAATCCGTCAGCCGCTGAATACGGCGGCATCAATCCCAAAAAGCAGATCATTCTCGCGATGACGATATCGGGTGCACTGGCCGGAATGGTCGCGATAGGCGAGGTGATGGGCGACAGGTATCGCTACTATCACGATTTCTCAGGCGAGGTCGGGTTTTTGGGAATCGCGGTAGCGTTACTGGGCCGTAATCATCCGTTGGGCGTCTTTTTTGCGGCCTTGTTCTTTGCGGTACTGCGGCGTGGCGGCATTTTTGTCGATGCCTTTACCGAGTATGTTTCAAAGGACCTCGTCGAGGTGCTTCAGGCGGTCGTGATATTGCTGGTCGCGAGCCTACAGAGGTTTACGAGAAAGTGAAAAAGGGGAAATGTGAAGTAGTGAAAAAGGTTATCGCAACAGATCGTGCCTCTTTTTCACCTGTTCACTTTTTCACATTTTCACATTGCCTATGAGCGAGATATTTACGATAGCACTGATCTTTTCGAGCCTGCGCCTGGCAACGCCGCTGATCTTTGCTGCGCTCGGCGGACTGTTCTCCGAGCGCTCGGGCGTTATCAATATCGCCCTCGAAGGCCTGATGCTCGCCGGAGCGTTTACCGGCGCTGTCGTGACGTATGAGCTAAGCCAGCCGGGCTCGAGTGTGCCGCACACGATGGTGCCGTTCATCGGCCTCGCGGCGGCGATAGTCGCCGGGGGCCTAACAGCGCTGCTTTACGCGGTCGCAACCATCAAGTTCGAGGCAGATCAGGTTGTCGCCGGCTTTGGGGTGAACATTCTCATGCTCGGCCTGCCGGCGCTCATTTCGGGTGCTCTCTATGATTCGACCGGTTCGACGCCGCAGATCGCAAAGGACGTGATGCTGCCCGAGGCTTTCCGGACGTCGGTTGCAACCGTTATCGCTCTGGTGTTGGTGCCGGTGTGCTGGTATGTCCTCTACAAAACGCCATTTGGCCTCCGGCTGCGGGCGACCGGCGAAAATCCGTCAGCCGCCGACGCCGCAGGTGTCAAGGTCATTACGCTCCGCTACATCTGCGTCGTCATCTCGGGAATGCTCGCCGCGGCAGGCGGCGCATATCTATCGATCGGCCAATCATCACTATTTACACGGGCCATGACCGCTGGTCGCGGATTTATCGCCCTTGCCGCATTGATCCTCGCCAAATGGCGTCCCGTTCCTGTCCTGATCGCCTGTCTTTTCTTCGGCTTTACCGAGGCCCTGACGATCCAGATCCAGGGCGCCATAAAGATGCCGTCAGGCGAAGACATACCCGTCCAGTTCATCCAAATAATTCCGTATGTCCTGACGATAATCGTCCTGGCCGGCTTTATCGGCCTCTCACGTGCCCCAAAAGCGTTAGGGATTCCTTATAGAAAGGAAAATTGATTTGTGTGCAAGGCCGTGCTATACTTGCAACAGCCTTGATGCGCGCTGGCAGGCGTTTCAAAATCGATTCGGCTATGTAACCTGCCAGAATTTGAAATCTTTGCGGGACAGTGGGACACCACCGATACACGATAGTAAGTGTTGTATTTTCAAGTAGTTAATTGATCTGCGGGCTGTCCCATAACTGTCCCACGGTGGGACAGCTTATAGGAAACAGGGCGATATGTTAATCTTTTTGTTCTCTGGCCGTTATGACCTACGAAAAGGCCGCTGAAGCCGCCGCATTCATCAAGGAACGATATCCGAGCGATATCCGCGCGGCGATCGTGTTAGGCAGCGGGCTGGGTGCGTTTGCGGAGAAGGTCGATGGGGGGATGACGATCCCATTTGCGGAGATACCAGGCTTTGTCCGCTCAACTGTCGAGGGGCACGCGGGGCAGCTTGTGATCGGTGACATTAACGGAGTGACCATTGCCGTTCAGCAGGGCCGCTTTCATTATTACGAAGGCTACGAAATGGAACAGGTGATGCTCCCCGTCCGGACCTTTGGCGTGATGGGCATCAAGAACCTGATCCTTACGAATGCCGCCGGCAGCCTGAATTCTGATATGCCGCCGGGCAGCCTGATGATGATCACTGACCATATCAACTGTTTTGGCGTGAATCCGCTTCGCGGGCCAAACGATTCGCGGTTTGGAGCGAGATTTCCGGATATGACCGAGGTCTACGACCGCGAGCTGCAGAGAATCGTTGACGAAGAGGCCGCCGCCATCTCGACCGAGCGAAACGGGATCGATTTCCTTAATAAAGGTATCTATTGCGGCCTGTCGGGCCCGACGTACGAGACGCCGTCGGAGGTGCGTATGTATCGTCTGCTCGGGGCCGACGCGGTCGGAATGTCAACCGTTCCCGAGGCCGTCGCGGCGCGGCATATGGGCGTTCGCGTGCTCGGCATCTCGTGCATCACAAATTATGCGGCGGGCATGACGGACGAGGAGATCGACCATTCGCATGTGATGACGACAGGTGCCGACGCGGCCGAAGTGTTCGGTGAATTGCTGACGAGGGTCATTTCGAGAATATGATAATCGGCATATGCGGAGGTACAGGGTCAGGCAAGACGACGATCGCACGTTCGATAGTCGAGGCCGTCGGCGCCGAGAATGTCGTACTTGTCGAGCAGGATTCGTATTATCGCGACCTCGCCGACATGCCGCTTGACGAACGGCATCAGGCAAATTTTGACCATCCTGATTCGGTTGACAGCAACATGATGGTCAATCATATCCTGCGTCTCAAACAGGGCCTGCCAGCCGAGATGCCGCTGTATGACTTTAAGACACACACGCGAACGACGAACATTGAGGTCATCGAGCCGCGTCCGGTCGTGATAGTCGAGGGAATACTGATATTTGCCGAGTCTCGCGTGCTTGACCTGTTGGATGTGCGGGTCTTTGTCGACACTCCGGACGACGTCCGCCTGATCCGCCGCCTCAAACGAGATCACGCCGAGCGTGGCCGGACATACGAGCACACGATGGACCAGTACATGCGAACGATCAGGCCGATGCATTTTGAATTCGTCGAGCCGTCAAAGCGTCATGCGGACATCATTATCCCGGAAGGCGCACAGACCGGCGTTAGCATCGAATTCCTGTGCAGCCTCGTGCGTGAGAAGCTAAAGCAGGAACGAAGTGCCGCGAATGAGTAACAGACACTAATGGAAATCACAGATGAGAGATTGGTAGAGGAAGCAATGAAGGTGCGCGAGAATGCCTACGCGCCGTTCTCTAAATTCAAGGTCGGCTCGGCCCTCGAGACCGAGGACGGCTCGATCGTGGTCGGCTGCAATGTCGAATCCGCGAGCTACGGGCTAACCGTCTGTGCCGAGCGTGTCGCCGTCTGGAAGGCCATTTCGCTCGGCAAGACAAAGATCCGCCGCATCGCGGTCGTCGCCGACACCGAGGACCTCACGCCGCCGTGCGGTGTCTGCCGCCAGATCATCTGGGAATTCGGCGGCGATATTCCCGTCATTTTCGCCAACCTCCACGGCAGTGCCGAGACCGTCCAGATGAAAGACCTGCTGCCGCGGGCGTTTGACACGAAGTTTCTTAGATAACCCTGAAAAAGCGTCTGTCAAATCCGAGTATTTTAGATATAATTAAGACAGAGAAATGAATGCCAAAAAGCACCTTCCTGAATTGCGTCTGGACAAAACAAAGCTCAAGGTTTTCTCCGGATTCGACGATGCAGAATCTGACCTGATTGAGTGGTATCGCAATTCGACCTTGACCGAAAGGTTGCAGCACATAGAAAGGCTAAGACGATTGAACTATGGAGTTCGAGCTACCGGACACATTCAAAGAGTTATTAGAATCGTTAAATAAGCATAAAGTTAGGTATCTGTTAATTGGTGGCTACGCGGTGGGAATGCACGGCTATTCTCGCGCAACAGAGGATATCGATGTTTTTGTTGCGCGCGAAGAAGATAATGCAAAACGAATCGTCGAAGCTCTGACCGAATTTGGACTTGGCGGCCCGTCGCTGAAAACCGAGATTTTTACTCGTGAAAACAGCTTGGTGGTCATGGGCGTCGCGCCCCTAGCGGTCGATATTCTCAATTACCTCAAATCGGTAGACTTTGACTCAGCGTTTGAGAAGCGAAAGATCGTGACCTGCGAAGGCGTCGAAATAAATGTGATCAGCTATGACGATCTCATAAGAAACAAGATTGCGGTCGGACGCCATAAAGACCTATCTGATGTCGAGTATTTGAACCGCATCAAATCCGTACGAAGTACTTAAAATGAAATCTCAGAGAACACAAAGGTCTTTACTTTTAGTAGCGATTCTAACTGGCGTCTTAGTATTGCAGGCCCTCAGTGTCGCTCAGCCGGTGAGAACGGTCAGCGCCGGCGGACGATCGATGGGTGCGCCACGAACGCCGCCGCCTCTTGCTATTAGTGTCGACCTCCTTATCGTCGGCGGTACGATCGTTACGATGAGCGAGGATCGCGAGGTCATTGAGAACGGAGCTATCGCGATCACTAAAGGCAAGATCGACATTATGGGCACGCGGCGGATCGTGACTCAGAACGTGCGAGCCAGGCAGACGATCGATGCGACGGGCAAGGTCATCATTCCGGGGCTGATCAATACGCATACGCACGTGCCGATGACGCTGTTTCGCGGAATATCGGACGACCTCGACCTGAACGACTGGCTGACGAAATTCATCTTCCCGGCCGAGGCAAAGAACGTCGATGAGGCTTTCGTGAGGGCCGGAACGCGGCTGGGCCTCGCCGAGATGATACGCGGTGGGACGACGACGTATTGCGATATGTACTACTTCGAGGACGCCATCGCCGATGAGACAAAGAAGGCTGGCGTTCGCGGCGTGCTTGGCGAAACGATCATTGACTTTCCGGTCGCCGACAACAAGACGCACGCCGAGGCGATGGCCTATACTGAGCGGTTCATCAAGAAATGGCAGAACGACCCACTGATCGTGCCGGCCGCCGCACCGCATGCCCCATACACGGTGTCGAAGGAGCATCTCCAGGCAGTTCGCAGTCTCGCGGACCGGTTGAAGGCGCCGGTCGTCATTCATGTTGCCGAGACCAAGAAGGAGCGCGACGATGCCGAGAAGAACTTCGGGATGACACCGGTCAAATACCTCGACAGCTTCGGCTTTCTATCTAATAGGACCATCGCCGCGCACAGCGTCTGGCTCACGCCTGAGGAAGTTCGCATTTACAAAGAACGCGGTGTCGGCTCAGCACATTGCCCACAGTCAAACCTTAAACTTGCATCGGGAGTGGCTGCGATCCCCTACTTTCTTCGCGAAGATATCGCCGTCGGCCTCGGCACCGACGGTGCCGCGTCGAACAATGACCTTAACCTTTGGGAAGAGATCGACACGGCTGCCAAGCTCCATAAACAATGGTCGCTCGACCCTAAGACCCTGCCTGCCGAAGAAGCATTCGCGATGGCTACCATCCGCGGAGCTCGCGCCCTGCACTTGGCGGACAAGATCGGTTCGATCGAGGCCGGCAAGCGAGCTGACATCGCGATCGTCGATATCGACGCACTGCACCAAACGCCTTGGTTCAATGTCTATTCGGCCCTTGTTTACTCGACAAAAGCCTCTGACGTCCGCACCGTCATCATTAACGGCCGCGTCGTCATGCGCGACCGGCGTTTGCTCACGTTGGACGAAAGTGCTATAAAAAGAGACGCGCTCCGCTATCGCGATAAAATCATCAAGAGTTTACGTAACTGATCTTGCGTACCATGGAAACACGGTCGATTTGATGATTTTCTTGAGATTCGGTTGCGAGTTCGGGTCGTATAAGTGAGCCTTCTCTTGGGCATATTCGCTTGACCTTTACGGAAAATTATTCAACTCAGAGGAGGAGAAGGAATGCCGTTAAATGTCAGAAGGTTTTGCACTTCGGTTTTTCTGGTTTTAGGTATCTTGATCGTCGGCTCTCACGCACAGACGGTCGCTCAGCAAACAACAAACGTGGCACCACCGCCGACTTCCGGTGACGTGATGCGTGACCGCATCTCGAAGGCAAAGGCTTTCATCGCCGTTCGCAATTACGCGGCCGCGAGCTACGAGCTCGAAAACATTCGCAAGGAAACGAGCGATGCGGCCGTTCAGTCTGTCGTCAGCGTCCTCTTGATGAACAGCTACCTCGAACAGGGCGACTACAAGCGCGCGCAGGACTTTCTGAACGAGTATTTCAACCTCCAGAAGACGACGAAACCGAATGCATCGGCGAATTACATGGCCGTGGCCGGTCAGGTCGTCAAGAATGCCCGCGACCGCGCGGAACGGTATCGCGCACTCGGGATCAGCGTTTCTGACCGCACGCTGCCGCTCGAGGCCCTCAACGATCTTGAAAAGATGCGTGAGACGCTTGAGATCGTTGTGACTCAATCCAAAGAGATCGGTAAATCACCCATTCGGACGGCCGATGCAATGGCCCTGCTTGAGGAGGCCACAAACTCGCGGAGCATCCTGGCGCGCGATGATTATGATTCTCGCCGCTGGAAAGATGAGGTTACAGACACACGCGAGACGATGGCGAATGCCCGCAGCGTCGTGCTGGATGCAGCCGACGGAAAACCGGTCGTATCAGTACCGACCGAGCTGGTCGCAGCGAAAACGGCGTCACCTGGGACCACGCCGCCGGTCGCTCAGACGGTTGCAATGCGAGAGCGCGAGGTAAAGACACCTGAGAAGACATCTGTAGAGAGCACTGTTGCAGACAACGAGAAGCCAATCTACATTCCGTCACCTCCGGCAACTGTAAAGCCGACGAGTCCTGCACCGAAAAAGGAGCCACCGGCAACGGTCATAGCCGCTGGTCCGGCACCGGTGCCAAACGACGGCCCTCTTGAGATCGGCTCACTGCTCGAATTTGCGACCGATCGCGTGTCGCCAACTTATCCGCCACTTGCAAAAACACAGCGAATGACGGGTATCGTTAGGGTCGATCTCACGATCAATGAAAAAGGCGAGGTTGATGAGGTCCAAAAATTATCCGGGCCATTCATGCTGCAGGGCGCCGCTAGACAGGCTATCAAGAAATGGAGGTTCAAGCCCTTTACACGGGACGGGCAGCCGGTAAAAGCGATCGGCTATGTCAGCTTTAATTTCGACCTCTAAGCTCGCCGCTTTGACGTCCAGGCCTTAACAAACGCGTTTACTTCTGATAATCTCTTCGACACTCGGAGAAATTCAAGATGAACCTTGCCTGCGCCAGGATTTGCTTTATTTTAGCGCTGTTCGTGTGCGTGCTGGGCCCGATCATGGCCCAGACAGGCGACCCACCGATCGTGGCCCGCATTACGATTACCGACGATGCCGAAATGCAGCGTGTTGTCACGCTGGATCTCGATCTGATGGAATATCGCGACGGCAACGAGCTGATATTCTGGACGACCAAGGAGCAACTCAGTAACCTCGCTGCTGGAGGCTGGCGTGTCCGCGTTGACGAAAAGCTAACTGCGGAGCTCGCCTCGATCGACTTGAATGACACGTATTTGGGCGGCTATCGCACCGTTGAAGAGACGAGAACATTCCTCGACCAGAAAGCTGTCCAGTATCCCACGCTTGCACGGGTCTTCACCTACGGCCAAAGTTGGGAAAAGATTCAAAATGCGGCTAATGGCTATCACCTCTTTGGGATCAGCTTGACAAATTCGGCGATCCGAGGCAACAAACCAAGGTTCTTTCTTGAGGCGGGGATCCACGCTCGAGAGTTGGTGCCGCCCGAGATCGCAACGCGCTTTGTCGATTACCTGCTGTCAAATTATGGGATCGATGCCGATGCCACATGGCTCTTGGACGAACACGAGATCATTGTCATTCCTATCGTGAATCCGGATGGCCGCAAATTGGCCGAACAATCGTTGCTGAAGCGCAAGAACATGAACGCCACGAGCGGCAACTGTACGAATGTCAGCCGCGGAATCGATCTGAACCGCAACTTCTCATACCTATGGGGCACGGTGAATCCTCCGACAACGCCGCCTTGCAGCGAGACGTTCCCCGGCCTTTCAGCCGCCTCTGAGCCGGAAGCATCGTATATCGAGGACCTGCTGGATCAACTCTATCCTGACCAACGTGCACCCGGCCAGACCTCACCTGCCCCCTTAGATGCGACGGGAATATTCCTCGACATGCACAGCACCGGGAATCTCATCCTTTATCCTTGGGGACAAGATCAGACTCCGCCGCCAAATCTGCAGTTGCGAACGATCGCGCAGCGGATGGCCGGCTTCAACGGCTACGAACCGATCCAAAGCATCAATCTGTATGCAACGAGCGGCACCGCACGTGAATACGCCTATGGCGAACTCGGCGTTGCTGGCCTTGCAATGGAGATCGGCCTGGGTTCGGGCACATGTGGTGGCTTTATGCCGGCCTACACCTGTATCGACGGCGGAACTAACGGCAATTTCTGGAATCTGAACAGGCCTGTTCTGCTGTATTTGGCAAAGCTTGCTCGTACGCCGTATATGACCTCCGAAGGCCCGACGGTCGAAACGCTGACAGTTACGCGCACCGGTTCGAAATCGTATCTTCTTCGCGGCTCGATCAACGATGGGTATAATGGCAATCAAACGGTTAACGGTGCCGAAGTCTATATCGACGTGCCGCCTTGGCGGGGCGGTGTACCGATCCCGATGGCAGCCGAGGACGGAGCATTTGACTCGCCTATGGAATCAGCTATCCGGACTGTCATCGTCTCGCCGTCGCGACATATCGTTTATATTCGCGGCCGAGATTCGAATGGTAATTGGGGTGCGGTATCGGCCATATTTATCGCATCCCGATTCGGCGGCACCTCGCATCTCCCTGATTGATCACAGTGGATAACCGGGAGTTTGTGCAGCTGGTGCACTGCCTGCAATCTTGACAAAAAAATAATGTTTTGCGAACCTTAACTATGCCGCAGGATCGGTTGTTGTAGTAATGAAGATATCGGCACAGGAAGAATATGGGCTTCGCTGCCTGGTGCAGTTAGCCAACCTTGCCAATGGCGACTCGCTAACGCTGCCGCAGATCGCCGAACGCGAGGGCATATCGACGGCTAACGCCGGCAAGCTAATGTGGCTCCTTAACAAGGCCGGCTTCGTCCTCTCGACACGCGGTACAAAGGGCGGGTACTTGCTCGCAAGGCCAGCCGCCGAAATACGTCTTAGCGAGATCATCCATGTGCTCGATGAAGAGGTGATCAACAAACATTGCGGTAGCTACACCGGAGTGCTGGAAACATGTGTTCATAACGGCGACTGTGGGATACGGCCGGTGATAGTCGGCCTCCATGAGATCGTCGAGAACGCGCTGTCGCAAATTACCCTGGCTCAACTAGTCGGGAGTGAAAAGACCGTTGATACGATGTTTCACTCGATCCAGGGGATCGATCGAACGATCGAACCGCAAAGGATTTAAGTATGTCGACTGCCGCGGAAATACTTACTAACCGAGAATACAAGTACGGTTTTGTCACTGACATTGAGTCCGACATTATCCCAAAGGGCCTGAGCGAAGCTACCGTTCGCCTGATCTCATCAAAGAAGAACGAGCCCGACTGGCTACTCGAATTCCGGCTAAAGGCCTACCGCAACTGGCTCAAGATGGAGGAACCAAAGCATTGGCCGAATTTTGAGTATCCACGGATCGATTTTCAGGACATTTCCTACTACGCTGCACCGCGACAGAAGCCGAAGAAGGCCTCGATGGACGAGGTCGATCCGGAGTTGGTCAAAACCTTTGAGAAGCTCGGCATACCCTTGAGCGAGCAGAAGATGCTCGCAAATGTCGCCGTCGATGCTGTGTTTGACAGCGTTTCGGTCGCGACGACCTACAAAGAGAAACTTAAGAAGGCGGGCGTCATCTTTTGCTCATTTACGGAGGCAGTAGCTGATTATCCTGAGCTTGTTCAGAAATATCTCGGCTCGGTAGTGCCGGTTAACGACAACTATTACGCGGCGTTGAACTCGGCCGTTTTCTCAGACGGATCGTTCGTGTTTATTCCAAAAGGTGTGCGGTGCCCGATGGAGCTTTCGACGTACTTCCGCATCAATACGCAGGAATCGGGCCAGTTCGAACGCACGCTGATCGTTGCCGAGGAAGGCGGCTATGTCGCCTATAACGAGGGTTGCACCGCGCCGCAGTTCGATACGAACCAGCTTCATGCGGCGGTCGTCGAACTGGTCGCTCTTGACGATGCTGAGATCAAATATTCGACGGTTCAGAATTGGTACGCGGGCGATGAAACCGGCAAGGGCGGCATCTATAACTTCGTCACCAAACGCGGTGCGTGTCGCGGCGTGAATTCTAAGATCTCGTGGACGCAGGTCGAGACCGGCTCGGCGATCACTTGGAAATATCCGAGCGTGATCCTGCAGGGCGACAATTCGATCGGCGAATTTTACTCCGTCGCTCTCACAAACAACGCCCAGATCGCCGATACCGGCACGAAGATGATCCATCTCGGCAAGAATACAAAATCGACGATCGTCTCGAAGGGCATCTCGGCTGGGAAATCTAACAATTCGTATCGCGGCCTCGTAAAGGTGATGCCAAAAGCTGCCGGTGCGCGCAATTATACGCAGTGCGACTCGATGCTGATAGGCGGCAAGTCGGAAGCGAATACGTTCCCCTACATCGAGGTGATGAACAACACCGCCCGCGTCGAGCACGAAGCCACGACGTCTAAGATCAGCGAGGAGCAGCTTTTCTACCTCCAGCAGCGAGGTATCTCGCAGGAAGATGCGGTCTCGTTGATCATCAACGGATTTTGTAAGGAAGTGTTTCGCGAACTGCCGATGGAATATGCAGTCGAAGCCCAGAAGCTGTTGGGGTTGAAACTCGAGGGTACCGTAGGATGAGCGTGGTTAGGTTAGCCGGGCCGGGTGATGAGTATTTGATCGAACGACTTGTCGCCGCTGCCTTTGGGCCGTTCCGCAACCTATATACGCCTGATGCGTTTGACTATACGGCTATCAAGGCCGACGCCGTTCGCGGACGGTTTGCCGAAGGGCCTATATGGCTTGCGTATCTTGGTGATTTACCGGCTGGAACGGTTTCCGGCCTGCCGGACGGTGAGAGGTTCTATATCCGCTCGATGGGAGTGATCCCCGATGCCCAGGGCAAGGGCGTCGGGCAACAGCTGCTCGGAGCTCTTGAGAAGCACGCGCGCGAGGAAGGCTTTAAGAGTCTGTATCTATACACAACCTTCGTCCTGCCGGGAGCGAGGCCGCTGTATGAGAAGAACGGGTTTTATATCCTCCGCGAAACACCGCCTGAGGAATGGTTCGGCATGGCGGGAATAGAAATGGAGAAGATATTGGACTAGATGTTATTAGAGATAAAGGACTTATATGCCGGTATTGATGGCAAGGAGATATTGAAAGGCCTCAATCTTCAGGTCAACGCTGGGAGTGTACACGCGATAATGGGCCCTAACGGATCGGGCAAATCGACGCTGTCAAAAGTGCTCGCCGGGCATCCGAGCTACGAGGTGACCTCGGGCGAAGTGTTGTACGAAGGCAGCAACCTGCTCGAACTCGAACCCGACGAACGTGCGCGTTCGGGCGTCTTTATGGCGTTCCAATATCCGGTCGAGGTTCCGGGTGTTTCGAATTCGCAGTTTCTGCGGCTGGCCTACAACGAGAAGATGAAGCATCTGGGCGAGGAGGAACTCGACCCGCTCGAATTCAACGACTATCTGAAAGAAAAGGCGAAGATCGTCGATATGGATCCGCAGTTCTTCAAACGGTCGGTCAATGAGGGCTTCTCGGGCGGTGAAAAGAAACGGAACGAGATCCTGCAAATGGCCGTGCTCGAACCAAGGCTCGCCATACTCGACGAAACCGACTCCGGCCTCGATATCGACGCCTTACGCATCGTCGCTGAGGGCGTCAACAAGCTGCGCAGCAGCGACAACGCGATCATCCTTGTCACACACTATCAGCGGCTGCTGAATTACGTCGAGCCCGATTTTGTCCACGTCCTCGCCGACGGCAAGATCGTAAAGGAAGGCGGTAAAGATCTCGCTGTCGAACTCGAAGAGAAAGGCTACGACTGGGTCAAGGCTGCCGCGAAATGATGAGCCCACAACTGGCAAAGGAAGCAACTCTAAGCGCCTGGTTTCGTGAAGTGATAAAGAACGAGCCGGACTCGGCATTGCGTTCGCTTCGCGAAGATGCCTTTTCGTTTTTTGAAGCGAACGGTTTTCCAACGCCGCAAACCGAAGACTGGAAATACACGAACGTCGCACCGTTGGCCGCTATTGACTGGACAGTAGATAGCTCGTCAATTGCGATCGGACAAGACGTGCCGCTCGATGTCGTTGGTCAATTCCGCACTGCACGCAACGGTTTTACTGCGCTAAACCTAGCATTCGCCAATATCGCCATCCTTCGAATTGCAAAAGACACTGTTATCAACGAACCGGTTGAATTCTCGTTCGCGGCTGGCGAAGATAGGGCGATCTTTCCTCACATTGTCGTTATTGCCGAATCGGGCAGCGAGGCGACGATCGTTGAGAGCTACGACTCGCAGACCAAGAGTTTTACGAACTCGGCCGTTCAGATCATTGTCGAGGACAACGCCAGCCTCACGCACTATCGTGTGCAGCGTGAGTCGGATGAGGCATTTCATTACGGCGTGACCGAGGCAAGCATGGGGCGCGATAGCCGTTATGACCTGACCTCGATCAACCTTGGTTCGGCGATCTCCCGGCATGACATCGACGCTAAATTTACCGCCGAGGGCGGCGAGGCTTGGGTTGACGGGCTATATATGCTCGGCGGTTCGCAGCATAGCGACACACATTCGGTGATCGATCACACGGTGCCGAACTGCACTTCGCACCAGAACTACAAGGGCGTGCTTGACGGCAAGTCGCGGGGCGTCTTTAACGGCAAGGTTTTCGTACGCGAGAATGCCCACGGCACCGATGCCCAGCAGCAGAACAAGAACCTCTTGCTCTCGAATGACGCCCGCGTTGATACAAAACCGCAGCTTGAGATATTCAACGACGACGTCAAATGCGCCCACGGAGCGACCGTCGGACAGCTTGAGGAAGAGGAACTTTTCTATCTGCTAACACGCGGTCTGCCCGAATCGCTCGCGCGCAATCTGCTGACCTATGGCTTCGCCGAGGAGATCATAAATAAGATCGGTATAACCGCCATCAAGGCCGAACTCGATGCAACGGTTTTGAATCGGCTAGGCACGAGCATTTAGTTTTCGGTGAATTTTGTGACCTCTGCGGCAAAAGAAATGGCTTTCGATGTGGAAAAGATTAGACGCGATTTTCCCGTGCTGTCGCAGACAGTGAACGGCAAGCCGCTCGTGTATCTCGATAGCGCTGCGTCGGCGCAGGTGCCGCAGTCGGTCATAGACCGGACGTCGAAGTATCTTGCCGAGGAGCATTCAAATATACATCGCGGTGTGCATTACTTGTCGCAACATGCAACGACAGCGTATGAGGCGGCGAGAGAAAAAGTAAAGCGTTTTATCAACGCGCCTGACGTCAAGGAGTGCATCTTTGTCCGAGGCACGACCGAGGGCATTAATCTCGTCGCGCAGTCGTACGGAAAAAAATTCGTGCAAGAGGGCGACGAGGTCCTGATATCGCGGATGGAACACCACTCGAACATCATCCCGTGGCAGATGATCGCCGAGGAACGTGGTGCGGTGATCAAGGTCATCCCAATGAACGCATCAGGCGAACTGATAATCGACGAGTACGAGAATATGCTCAATGAGCGCACGCGGATCGTCGCCGTCGCACACGTCTCAAACTCATTGGGCACGGTAAATCCAATCAAGGAAATGATTACGACCGCTCACAAATTCGGTGTACCAGTCTGCGTCGATGCTGCCCAGAGCGTGCCGCATTTTCCGGTGGACGTGCAAGATCTCGACGCAGATTTCTTTGTCTTTTCGGGTCACAAGATGTTCGCTCCGACCGGCAGCGGCGTCGTTTACGGCAAGCGGAAATGGCTCGATGAGATGCCGCCCTACCAGACAGGCGGTGGTATGATCCGCACTGTCAGTTTTGAGAAAACGACATTTGCTCCGATCCCCGAAAAGTTTGAGGCAGGAACACCTGCTATTGCGGCAGGCATCGGGCTCGGTGCTGCGATCGATTACATAAACGCGTTGGATTTCGAGGCCGCCGCCGCATACGAGCACGAACTGCTCGAATACGCCACGAGCCGCCTTGCCGACATTCCCGGTGTGACGATCGTCGGGACAGCAGCCAACAAGGCGAGTGTTCTTTCGTTCACTATTGAAGGTGTCCACCCGCACGACATCGGCACGATCCTCGATCAGCAGGGTATTGCGATCCGAGCCGGCCATCACTGTGCCCAACCGGTAATGCAGTTTTTTGACGTTCCGGCCACGGCGAGGGCGAGCTTTGCCCTTTACAATACCCGCGACGAGGTTGATAAGCTCGCAGATTCTATCCAGAAAGTGATCGAAGTTTTTGCTTGATGCTTGTGAGTATCGTCACTTCACTCAGAGCAGGAATCAGGCGATAATTACCGGATGCAATCAGACCTCTACATCGCCCAGCACGCCAAACTTCGCCCGGTCGTAGAAATCGCCGAACAACTGGGGCTTGGCCCGGATGATATCGATATCTATGGCAGCCCCTACATCGCTAAGGTTCGCCTAGACGTACTCGAGAAGTTCAAGAACCGGCCGAAGGCAAAGTACATTGATATCTCCGCGATCACGCCGACACCGCTCGGTGAAGGTAAGTCGACAACGCTGATCGGTCTAGGCCAGGCGATGAAATGCCTCGGGAAGCGTGCCGTCGTTACGCTCCGACAACCCTCACAGGGTCCAACATTCGGTATCAAAGGCGGCGCCGCAGGCGGTGGGTACGCGCAGGTCGTGCCAATGGAGACGTTCAATCTGAACCTCACGGGTGATATCCACGCCGTCACGGCGGCCAACAATTTACTCGCCGCGATGATCGACAATCGCCTGCTTCGCGGCAATCCGCTAAACATTAACCCACACAGCATAACGTGGAAACGCGTGGTCGATACGAACGACCGAGCTCTCAGGAAGATAATCGTTGGCCTCGGCGGCCGCATGGAGGGCGGAATACCGCGTGAGACCGGCTTCGACATCACGGTAGCCTCTGAGGTCATGGCGGTGCTCGCATTGACAACTTCGCTTCGCGACATGCGGGAACGATTCGGGCGCATTGTAGTCGGGCTTACACACGACAAGACACCCGTTACTGCCGAGGAGGTTGGAGCAGCCGGAGCTATGACCGTGCTTATGCGCGATGCGATAAGGCCGACGATCATGCAGACGCTTGAGAATACACCCGCACTCGTCCATGCGGGGCCATTTGCTAATGTTGCCCATGGAAACAGCAGTATCCTGGCAGATTTGATAGGTGTCAGGACCGCAGACTATGTGATGACGGAATCCGGTTTTGGAGCAGATATCGGTGCTGAGAAGTTCTTTAATATCAAGTGCCGCTACAGTGGCCTGACGCCTGACGCTTGTGTCATTGTGACCACGATCCGGGCGCTAAAATCGCACAGCGGCAAATACAAGGTCGTCGCCGGCAAACCGCTGCCGCCTGAGATGCTGGAGAACAACGTAGCCGACGTGGAGGCGGGTGCGTCGAATCTGAGAAAACAGATCGAGAATGTCAGACTGCACGGCGTTACACCGGTCGTGGCGATAAACGCCTTTGATTCAGACCACGCGGATGAGATCGAGGCTGTCAAGAGGGTCGCCATCGAATCTGGGGCCTTGGGAGCCGCCGTTTCAACACATTGGGCGAATGGAGGCAAGGGTGCTGTCGAGCTTGCTGAAATGGTGATCGCCGCTGCCGACCAGTCAAGCGAGTTCAAGTTTCTTTACGAGCTTGATCAACCGATCAAGGCTAAGATCGAGACGATCGCCAAACAGATCTACGGAGCGGAGGACGTCTGGTATGAGCCATTTGCCGACCAACAGATCAAGGCGTATGAAGAGAACGGCTTTGGCGGCCTGCCGATCTGCATGGCCAAGACGCATCTGAGCCTAAGCCACGACCCTAAGCTCAAAGGTGCTCCGACCGGCTTCACGCTCCCGATCCGCGAGGTCAGGGCGAGCGTTGGTGCAGGCTTCATTTATCCGATCTGCGGAGACATGCGAACAATGCCGGCTCTGCCTGAACACCCGGCCGCCGAACAAGTCGATATCGATAAGGACGGCAATATCGTAGGATTGTCATAGATGTCAGAACTCAGCGACCTGTATCAGGAAACGATCCTGGAACACAATAAGAATCCTCGTAACTTTCGTGAGATCGAGAACGCCGACCGGTCGGCGGATGGGAACAATCCGCTTTGTGGCGATGCCTTGCGCGTATATCTGATGATGAAGGATGATGTTGTCGAGGATGTTTCTTTCAAGGGTTCAGGCTGCGCGATCTCAAAGGCCTCCGCATCCATGATGACCCAGGCCGTTAAAGGCCGAACCAGAGACGAAGCCGAAGAACTCTTTGATGAGTTTCATAGGATGGTAACCGGAGGCCTCGATCCCGAGGTCGAAGCGACGCACCTAGGCAAGCTCCGAGTATTCGCCGGCGTGCTTGAATTTCCGGCACGCGTTAAGTGCGCCTCGCTTAGCTGGCATACATTGCATGCGGCGCTCCAAGGCAACGAGAGTATCTCGACTGAATAGGATTTGACCGAAAATAGCCTGTTCCAGCGAAAGACCACCATCGCGTTCATTGCGATAATGGCAACATCTGCCATTGTCCTTTGGCTGCAGGGGCGCGTCTGGTGGTGTCAGGCAGGCGACCTGTTGCCTTGGTCATGGGATATCTGGACGACACATAATTCCCAGCATCTGGTCGATCCGTATGCGTTCACACACGTGCTGCACGGCGTATTGGAATTCTGGCTTCTTGGTCTTATCTTTGGGCGAATACCGGTCGCGTGGCGGTTCGTAATGGCCGTCATGATCGAGGCGATCTGGGAGATCGCCGAAAACTCTTCCTATATCATCGAGCGGTATCGCACGGTAACACTCTCGCTTGACTACTTTGGCGACTCGATAATCAACTCGCTCGCCGATATCGTGTGCTGTGCGGCGGGTTTCGGCCTGGCGAAGAAGGTAGGCTTGCTGCGTTCGGTGATCCTGTTCGCCGTAACGGAGATCGTACTGATCTTCTGGATACGTGACAGTCTGGTAATCAATATCATCATGCTGATCTATCCGATCGACGAATTGAAGACTTGGCAAATGGGTGGCAGATGAACTATCGTTCGCCCCGAGCCGCTTCGACCTGACTCTCAAGGGCGACCGCCAATTTTCGTGAGCCCGGTTGATCGAACGTCTCGGTCCATCTAAGGGCTTCGTCAAGGATACGAAGCTGATGCTCCCGCCAATTGGGCTCGCCAGCGACCGAACCAAATTCACCCGTGTAATATGCCGTTCGCGGCGGCCGGACCATGTCAGTCGTTGCCGGATCTACCGACAGCGTCATCGTCGAAATTCCCGACAATTCGATGACGCGGGCGACGATGCCGAGCGTCTGATGGCAGAGCTTCGAGGCCGGAACTAAAAGCGCGGCCTGCACGTCGTATCGGTGCAGCCGCTCGGCAATCCGCGGGCCGAACTCCTCGGCAACGCGCTCCGCGTTCGGGACCCAACTGCTGATCGACCACCAAACGGCGTTCAGACTGCCGATCACGGCGTTGGCCTCATACTCAAGCAAGCGGTCGATCGGAACCTGGACGTTCCGGTCCTCGGTCACTGCTGTGGTGTCGTAACCTTTTGCGGCGTAACGGATGTCCTCGGCCCCGACCTCAATCGGTATCTCGCGATAGCTAAGATCGCCGTCCTTTGAGTCGGTATCGAACGCCTCAGTCCCGTCGATATAGCCTCCGGCAGACGAGATTAGGGCAAGGTTCAGCATCGGCAACGCCCGCCGAACTGGTGTAAACGGCGCTTGTATGTTCCGAACGAATGGGTACCCGGCGAGTGAGTCATTTTCACGCCAACGGCCGAACTGCGAACTGAAGTCCGCCACGTTTTCGATCACCTGCATAAGCTAAGTCTTGAATTCCTTTGAAAAATCGTAAATATCGTCCTTTGCATCCACCGCCGGCTTGTTGAACTTCCGGTTCGCGATAATAAAGAACGCGATCAGCGCCGCAGCCATTCCGGCGAACAACACCCAAGTAGAATACTCGTGGATAGTATTGAACTGTTGCCGCAGCGGATCGTCCACAGCGACCTCGTCTATCGGCCTGCCAATCTGCGACCGCAGCGACGAAAGCCAGAATCCAATCACGAACTGCCCAACGGCGCACGCGGCGGCAAGAATGAGCAACAAAAACCGTTCGACCCAGAGCCAGAATGCGCTGATGCGGGCCGTCCCGACCAGTGAGGTCAGTACTAGCACGGCCGCGATTCCCATTCCGCCGTACTGCAGCACCGCAAGCGTCCGATTGACGACGGCACCGGCCAGTTCACGCTGTTCTAGGACACCGAAAGCCGCTTGGGCAACCGCAATGAAGAAAACCGCCGCTCCGAGCCAGATAGCCAGCAGTAACAGCCGAATGTCCGAAAAAAACTTCATGGTGCGCTATTCATTATCCTGCAAAAGCGAAGAAACCGCTAGCGTCAGCGCCTATTGAATACCGCGACACGATCTGCCTTTTTCGAAAGCAGCATCTGATATACGTCCGATATATCCGCGACCATCTTCTCAGCCCGAAAGTTTGGATCGACGTGCCTTCTGCCGTTCTGGCCAAGCTTTTGCCTAAGCGTCTCATCCTCAAGCAGACGCGCAATGCCGTCCGACAAACCGGCGGAATCAAACGGCTCAACGAGGTATCCGGTGTGGTCAGTAATAACAACTTCGGGTGCACCGTCAATGTCAAACGACACGCATGGTTTGCCCATTGCGAGCGATTGCGGCAGCACGCGGGCGAGACCCTCACGAAGGCTAGTGTGCACGACAACATCCATCGCCGAGATCATCTCGGGAATTCGCTCGCGGTCGATCAGGCCGGCGAAAACGAAATTGTCGAGAATGCCATAGCCGCGGGCACGTTCCTGTAAGTGTTCGAGCAACACGCCGTCGCCTATCAAGAAGAATCTCACGTTCGGCACGCGTCGGACGATCTCGGGAGCGGCATCCATCAATTGGTCATGGCCTTTCAACTCAAATAATCGTGCGATCTTGCCGACGACCGGAGCGTCGAGCGGAATGCCGAATTCGCGCTTGACCGCATCGACGTCGAACTTTGCATTCAGGAACCAATCCAACTCCATCCCGCTGTAGATCGTGCGAAATCGTTCCGGTTCGGCAATCCCGGCCGCAACGGCTTTTTTGACGATGATCTCCGAAACCGAGATATAGAAATCCGTCATCGGCGCACATATCTTCTTTGCCAGCCACCACGCGCGGTTTACGAGCCACGGTTGGTAGTCGTGAAAAACGAGGCTGTGCAGCGTGTGGACGATTATCGGCGTTCCGGCGAGCCACGCAGCGAGGCGACCGAGGACGCCCGCTTTCGACGAGTGCGTGTGGACGATCGTGTAGCGTCCCCTTTTGATCAGCCGGTAGAGCTTCCAGAAGGCAACAAGGTCAGCGAAAGGGTTGATCGACCGGCCCATCTCGGGCAGCACGATCAGGTTTGTCGTCTCGCGAGCCCGCGAGAGCAGCTCGCCCTCTTTGCCTTTGTCGACGCCGCTGACGAGTGTGACGTCGTATTCCGGCATTGCGTCGAGACCCTCGACAGATAGGAGCGTATTCTCCTGCGCGCCGCCGACGATCATTCGCGTGATGATGTGAAGAACGCGGACAGGATCAGACATCGGCAACAACCAAATAATCGCGGTCGAGATGGATCATTTCGTAATCGGTCACTTGAGCTTTGGCCAGTATTTCGCAGACCTGCTGTTCGCGATAGAGAAACAGCGGGGTGCCTTTTAGCCAAAAACGGAAGCGTCGAACAGGAACCCGCCATTCAACGGCCTTTGGAAAACTCATGATCAGTTTGCCCTTCGTCATCTCGCGCATCGCCGCGATGATCGGCACGGGATGCTCGATGTAATCAAAAAAGCCGTTGCCCGTGCATGCATCAAACGGTGCATCAGAGCGGTCGATGTCGTCAGGAAACGCTCCGACGAGGAACTCGCATTTGTCGCCCACGCCCGCCTCATCGGCCAGCTTGTCGGCAATCTCGATCATGCCCCTAGCAAAGTCGATTCCCACAACGTTCGCACCTTCCTTCGCAAACGCAATGCAAAAACGGCCCGAGCCGCAGCCGACGTCGAGGATCTTTTTGCCCGCAAGAGGCCGAAGTTTCTCGACGTTCAGTTCCAGGCGTTTCTGCACGACGCCGCGCCACCAGTTGTCGACGAGGCGGCCTAGCGGGCTTTTGTCCGTCTCGTAGATCGCATCAAAGCGTCCTGCATCGTCGTGAAAATGGTCGCGGACTTTTTCTTCTACGGTTTGTGTCATCTAGGTTCAACCACCCGCTACCGTAGGTAGTACTGACTCGATCGCCAGCACATCCTTCATCGGTGCTAGATTAAAGTCTCTCAGCAATTTCTTGAGCCGTCGTTCCGTCGCACCAAGATTGAAATAATGCGTCAGCGCGATCCGCCGCGGCACATCGATCCGCGGATGGTCGGGGTCGAGTTCCCACGGGTGCAGATAGAACGTCACCGGCTGGCCCTGGCGATTGACGGCCTTTATCGCCTGTTTGGTCACCTGATACGGATAAATGCGGAAATACGCCCCGCCCGAGATCGGTATCGTAAAGCCCGGCAGCTTCAGCGTCGATATCGGGAACTCGACAAACTCGTGCTTCTCTCGCTTGATCGTGTATGGAAATCGCGGCGCATCGGGTATGCCGTAGCGGTAATTCAGCACAGGAAAGATGCTCGAATCATACTTGATCCCAAGCTCACCGAGGATATCGAGTGCCCAGAGCGATTCCTTAGTTATAGAAAAAAACGGCGCCCGGTGACCAAGCACTTTCCGGCCCGTCAGGTCCTCGAGAAAACCGATCGCCCGCGTCAATTCCTGCTGGAAAAGCTCCGGAGCCTGTTTATAGATCAGCGTGTGCGAGAATCCGTGCGTGCCGATCTCATGGCCCTCGGCCTCGATGCGTTTGACGATCTCAGGGTGCTTCTCGGCAACGTAGCCGAGCATGAAAAAGGTGGCCTTGACGCCCGCTTCGTCGAGAATTCGGAGCAGCTTGTCGCCGACCATCTCGATGCGGTCCTCAAACTCGCCCCACCGCTCGTACGGTATCTCGATGCCCTGATACCAATCTTCAAAATCGATCGTCAGGGCGTTTGTAACCGGCATACTCGCCATATAAGACGCGAGTTGGTAACCGGCAAGAGCGGCCGCGCCTCGCTATTTGAAGCGAGCGGCGACGCACTCACACGAATGTGCGGGAAAATCGCTGCCGGTTACCAAACTTCCCGGCTATTTTATCATGAATCAGGCTCCCTTGGAGTTTCGTCATTGGATTCAACCAATAGCCGCATCACTGACCAAAGATTGTGGCAATTGAGTTTGACGTGACCAACAGCCGAAAGATATTCCCATCCGCGGCAAAGTCATAGTTACGTGAGGTATAATTGCGATATGAAGTTACCCGGTGGATTGGATCTTGAAGCCATGATGCGACAGGCCCAGGAGATGCAGGAGCATCTGGGCCGCGAGATGAAACAGATGACGGTAGAAGCGGCTGCCGGCGGCGGGGCTGTAAAGGTCGTTATGCGCGGCGATTTTGAGGTCGTCAGCCTCGAGATCTCACCGGACCTTATGAAGGACGGCGATGTCGAGATGCTCCGGGACCTGATCGTTGCCGCCCTCAACGAAGCTCGCCGCAAGGTCGAGGAATCGCTTAAAGGCAAGCTCGGCGGCATGCTTCCGCCGGGAATGATGTAATGCTGGACTATTCCGAACCTGTAGCGAAGCTCATCGACGAATTCAAGCGTTTGCCCGGAATTGGGGGCAAGTCGGCCCAACGTCTCGCTTTTTACGTACTCAGGCGGCCGCTGGCCGAGGTCGAAGAGTTCGCGGACGCGCTTCGTGAAGTAAAGCAAAAGATCGTCTTTTGTTCGACCTGCAATAATCTGACCGACGTCGATCCTTGCCACTACTGCTCAAACCCCAAACGTGACCGTTCGATCATCTGCATTGTTGAAGAGCCATATAACCTGGTCGCCGTCGAAAAAACACGCTCCTACAAGGGTCTCTATCACGTTCTGCACGGCTCGCTTTCACCCATGCGCGGCATCGGTCCGGACGAATTGATGCTGCAGAATCTTATTCAACGGCTCAGTTCCGAGAATAATGCCGGTGTCGATGTCCGCGAGATCATCGTCGCCACAAACCCGACGACTGAGGGCGAGGCGACCGCGAACTACATCGCCCGTTTGCTAAAACCACTCGGACCGCTCGTGACCAGAATTGCAATGGGAATGCCCGTGGGAGCGGACCTTGAATATGTAGACGAAGTAACTATGGATCGAGCTCTGGCTAATAGACACGCGATCTAGTGCAGAACACGAAATATGCCGCTATCTTAAGCTTACTGTCAGAAGCGGACGTGTTCTACCTCAGCATCGGAAGCACTTCGGGAACCACGCCAAGCCTCTTCTGTCTCGTAAAAGTTAACGTCAAAGCTGAGTAGAGATTTTGCTTCAATACCATCAAAACTCGTCGGCGCGTCGTCAAACTTGGCTATGGTGCCAATGCCGATCACCTCGACACCGAGCTCTCTCACGATCGCTATCGTCTCATTGATCGCCCTGCCAGAACGATTGATGTCATCGACGATGATCGCCGGATGCATATCGTAATCGGAGATATACTGCCTAAACTGCCGCTTACCATCCTCGATCTCGGCCCAGTATGTCTGCTCGGCGCTCAAGGCCTCACGCACACCAAACGCGACCATGATACCCGCATGGCTGGGGCTGATGATCGAAACTTTCGGTAATTGGCTCGCGATGGTCTTCTCCATCCGAAAAAGCCTGCTGAGGCCAACGGACAATATACGAGCCGTATCATATAGCCGCAATGCCAGCGGCATCTGGAAATAATGTGACGCGTGCTTGCCATTCGGATAGATAAAATGTCCGCGACGATATGCCCCGGTTCTAACAAGAATGTCCATTACCGTCTCAGGCGGTGGAACAAGATCAACCATTTGAGCCTCCATACTAACTGTGATGAATATTATACAGTCGCAGGAAGCCTAGTGCGAATCTTGCTCAACCTCCTTTGTTTTCAGGGCATTGCGCACAAGGAACTTCTGATCGACACTCATCTCGAACGGCATCCCTTCGAGATCGAACCATTTGGCCTCAGTGATCTCAGGGCTTAGAACGCGAGGCTCACCTATCCCGCGAGCAGTAAAGATCACCTCGATATGGCGGCCGAGTGTTCTGACCCTATACTGCCTCACGTCACTCAGCTCCAATCCGGTCTCCTCACGCACCTCCCGACGGAGTGTTTCTTCAGGCTGCTCACCGCGATCCACGAAACCACCCGGAATACCCCAGCCCGAATCAGGCCGCAGGATGTGATTCAAAAGCAGCACATGGCCTTCCCCGTTAGTAACGACCGCAGCAGCCGACACAGTGAACTTAACCTGAACACTACGTGCAACGCGGGCGCGCATCGATCTCGGCATACGCTTCCAGATCTTGCCGAGTAACTGCATCAACATGGAAAATGGGGATCGCCCACTCAGGCGACCCCCTTAATGTTCGCACAGAAGAGAACGGTTGAGCTATCTCAGATCGACATCGTCCACCCTGAATGTGGTCGAGAGCGAGCTGTCGGTCGTCGAGCGAAACTGCACCCTAACGGTTTGGCCACGATATGCCGCCATATTAAATGTTCGTTGAGTGTAATTACCCGCCGTTGTCTTGTTAAGGTTGCTGTATGTCACCAGTGACTTGAGCAGCGATCCGGATGTATTCCTAACCTCAACGAACAATTTGTCATACTTGACCGACGTTGTTGTCTCGTTCGACACGACGTTAAGCCAGAACGTCAGTGTTCCACTCGCCGTGGATGGGATCGTCACGGTCTGGTATGATTGGCCGGAAACGCTGTTATTCACGCCAAAATAGATATAGCCTGTGCCGCTGTGCGGGTAGTTGCCATTTGAAATATAGAAATATCCGCTGCCGGAGCCTATCCATGGGCTCGCACTGGACTCAAATCCGCCGTTGATGAGGAGATTTCCTCCGGGAGTAGGGCTCGGCGTGGGCGTTGCGGTGGGCGTTGCTGTCGGCGTTGGGCTGGGTGTCGGCGTCGAACCGGGGCATGTCCCAACGCCTACCGCGCACCACGCAGTCGCCGTAGCCGCGTACTGCGTACTCGACGATCCGAATAGGTCTGTTGCGGCATTTAGCATCGCGGTTCGCGCACCTGAAAAATTGGTACTCGAGGTCATATAGACCGTGAGAGCTCGATACCAGATACGAGCAGCATCCGTCGTGCCCATTCCGGTCACGGTAACACCGCTGCGGTGATGTGTGCCACCGTTCGCAGCCAGATAGAATGCGTGATTTGCGATGCCCGAATTTATGTGGACACCGCCATTGTCGCTGCTGCCGGTGTACCTTTCGGAGTAATGATCAGGGTCATCATCCGAAGTAAATCCTCCGTTACCGGCCAGATGCGGATTATCCATATAGCGCAGTGCGTCCCCGGACGTGGCCGGCGTGTAGGACTGTTCGCCGATCTTCCAGGTATCACCGTTGACAACGCCACCGCGGGCACAAGATTCGACCAGGGCCCCAAACACGTCTGACATTGATTCATTCAGAGCTCCAGATTCGCCTGAGTAGGTCAGGTTTGCCGTGTTCTCTGTAATACCGTGCGTCATCTCGTGGCCGGCAATGTCGATCGTCGTAAGCGGTGAGAACGTCGTACCGTTGCCGTCACCATAGGTCATCTTATTCTGATACCAGAAAGCATTGTTGTAATTTCTGCCAAAATGGACTCGTGACGTTATCAGGCTGATCGAGCTACTCGCCGCCGCGGTCGTCGTCCCGGGGCCGCCGCTGCCATTGATACCGTTGCGGCCGTGAACATTAAGAAAATAGTCATATGTCCAGCGCGCACCGTAATGTGCATCCACGCCGGCTCGGGCATTCGTTGCCGTCCAGTTGTCATCTGCATCGGTAAACCGCGACTGCGTACCGCCGGTCCCGGTCGATGTATTGCCGGTGTTATTCATGTTGAAGGTGCCCATTTTTCGCGTCAGGTCCTCCATATAGAATGTCCCGCCCGTTGAACTCGTATCGATCGTCACGGTCCCGCTGTAGAGCGAACTACCGCTCCCGGTTTGTAGGTTGTTGTATGCGTAGAGTTTCTCGCCCGTATGGGCATCAATGAATACAACCGGTGCTGAGGTCGCGTCTGTGCCATCAAGCCTCGGCGTCTCGACCCTATAGGCTAAATGGTCACGCATATCGTCGCGAAAGACATAAAGCTCAACCACGGCCGGATCCGTCTGTCGGGCCGTGCCAGAATACATACGCTCAGCTAGGCTGATCGCATCTTTTTCGCTGAAATTAGGCGTGGTGCTGACGGCAATCGACGGCTTAAGATTGTCAGTAATTCTTGCTAATGTCCCGTCGGCCATGAGATGGACGATTGCCTCGCCTTCCCAAACCGGAACGCCCTGAACCAACTGCTGCACATGTGTATGGGCCATTCTAAGACCGTCGATCTCGACCCGCATGACGCGAAGTTCGTCAGCGTCGGCTGCGGCCGTTGATCGCAAAAGGTCGAGGCTCAGCCGCCTCGCGGTCTCGATCTCATCAGCGGAGCCGGTCCTAAAGAGAGCACGGCTTGCATCAACACGATTCGAGACCACGCTGATCGCAACCACACCGAGCACAAGAAATACGATAAGGGCAATGAACTTTTTCACTTTGATCTGTCTCCTCGATATGCAAAAAGGCCAGCGGCGGGCTCCGCAAAAACGCAACCCCGCAAAAGCACCAAATTGAGAATTACTTGAACTGCCCCCAAAAGAGCATTGAAGGCGCTTAGGATTTTATCACCATATATTGTGCTGTCAAACCCCACAGCAACAGAATAAGAGATGTCCAAAGGTCCTCTTTCCAACGACGACATCTGACTTCCGGCGTTGAGTATGTGTTCGTCGAAAAGTCAGGTAGAATGATGGGGCAATTCAAAGCAGTATCAGGCCGATATATGACGCGATGCAAAACGCATATCGGTAAATCCATCTTCCGGGGGAGTTTGTAATGAGATCGTTTGCAAAGGTTTGTCTTGTTTTTGGGGTATTCGCGGCGGCCGCGGCGCGTATCCGCTGGCGACCTTTGCCTCGCGCGGCTACGCGGTACTGCGGCCAAATCCTCGAGGATCGAGCGGTTACGGCACCAAGTTCAGACAGGACAACATCAAGGACTGGGGCTTTGGCGACTATGACGACCTGATGACGGGCATCGATAAGGTCATCGACATGGGCGTTGCGGACGAAAACCGCCTCGGCGTCATGGGCTGGAGCTATGGCGGCTACATGACCTCGACGATCGTGACCAAGACGCATCGCTTCAAGGCCGCGTCCGCCGGTGCGCCTGTGACCAACCTGATGAGCTTTAACGGGACGGCCGACATACCGGCATTCATTCCGGATTACTTCGGCGGCCAGTCATGGGAAATTCCTGAGGTCTATGCGAGGCACTCGGCGATGTTCAACGTCAAGGGCGTCAAAACGCCGACGATGATCCAGCACGGCGAGGCTGACATTCGTGTACCGATCTCGCAGGGCTACGAGTTCTACAACGCCTTAAAACAGCAGGGTGTCCCGACGCGAATGATCGTCCTGCCGCGCCAGCCGCACGGGCCCAACGAGCCAAAGATGCAGGTCGCCGCGATGCAGAGCAACCTAGACTGGTTTGATAAGTACCTGAAGTAGTTATTTCTTACCTAACTCGACCGCACGCTTATACGCTGCGTATACGGCTTTTGAGAGCACGGTCCGCAGCGTTCCTTTTTCCATTTGATAGATGGCTTCGGCCGAAGTGCCGCCGGGTGAGGTGACCATGTTGCGGAGTTCGGCGGGATGCTTGTGCGATTCCATTGCGAATTTCACGGAGCCCAGCATCGTCTCCTGCACAAGTTCCTTCGCCATGTCGCGCGAAAAGCCCAGATGCACGCCCGCGTCGGTCAGGGCCTCCATGACCATAAATATATATGTCGGCCCCGTCGCCGAGAGCGACGTCGCCATGTCGATCATGTTCTCGGTCTCCACAAACAGCTCTGTGCCTAACGCTGAGAGCAGCTCCCGGACGTGCTGACGCTCCGCACCATCAACCGCAACGGTGCATGTCCAGGCTGTTATCCCTGCACCGATCTGCGACGGTGTATTGGGCATAGCTCGCACCACCTTGGCCGTGCCAAGTTCCTCGGCCAGATGATTGATCGTTGCACCGGCCACGATCGAGATGACAAGCTGCTCAGGATGCAGTCCGCCTTTCAAGTCGTTTAGGACACGCTCCAACCGCTGCGGCTTTACACAGATCACAATCGCCGAGTTATCCTGATCGGTAACAAACTTCGCTGCGTCCGCATTATCGGCAAATCCCGAAATACCGTACTTCTCAACAACTTCCTTACGCCGGTTACCACGCGGGTGACTTGCCGAGATATTCTTCGGATCGACGAGATCCTTTCTCAGCAGCCCGGCGATCATAGATTCGCCCATCACGCCGCAGCCTATGAAACTAAGGTGCATCTTGCTCAAGTCGCTCATGTCGTTGATTGTAGCGTATCAGCGTTTCGCATAGAATCTAGTTTTTATGACCACCGACGAACAGCTCGAATTCCTCAAAAAAGGGACGGTTGATCTGATCCGCGAGGATGACCTGCGAACCAAACTCGAACGCAGCCAGAAGACCGGCAAACCGCTACGGGTCAAGCTTGGCCTTGATCCGACGGCGCCCGATATTCATATCGGCCACACGGTTGTGATCCGTAAATTGCGGGCCTTCCAGGAGCTGGGGCACACGGTCATTTTCCTGATCGGTGATTTTACGGGCATGATCGGCGACCCTTCCGGCAAGAATGTCACGCGCCCACCGCTCTCGCGCGAAGAGATAAGCGCAAACGCAGAGACCTATCGTCAGCAAATGTCGAAACTGCTCGACACCGAAAAGACAGAATTGCGTTTTAATGGCGAATGGATGGATAAGTTTAGTGCTGCCGATTTTGTCCGCCTTTGTGCAAAAACTACTGTCAAGCAGATCCTCGAACGTGACGATTTTGATAAACGGATCAAGGACGAGAAACCCATTTCACTCCACGAGCTGCTCTATCCGCTCGTGCAGGGCTACGATTCGGTTGCCCTCGAATCGGACGTCGAACTCGGGGGAACCGACCAGAAATTTAATCTATTGATGGGCCGTAACCTGCAACGCGAATTCCAACAGGAACCGCAGGTTATTATGACCACGCCGCTGCTGGAGGGCCTTGATGGCGTGCAGAAGATGTCGAAATCGCTCAACAACTACATCGGCATCGAAGAGCCGCCGGGCGAAATGTTTGGCAAGGTGATGTCCATATCCGACGAGATGATGTGGAAGTACTACGAACTTCTCACCGACCGCTCATATCAAGAGATTGCGGATCTCAAATCTGAGGTTTCGAATGGTCGCAATCCTCGTGATCTCAAGGTTGATCTGGCAAAGCTCGTGATCACGGATTTTCATTCAGCGGCGGATGCTCGTGCAGCCGAGGACGAATTCAATCGTCGCTTTGTGCAGAAGGAGGTCCCTGACGAGATAGAGAAACATGATCTGCCTGCCGGCAGCCACAACCTCGCTCAGCTTCTAACCGACACCGGGCTTGCGGCATCAAAGGGGGAAGCTCGCCGTTTGATCGAGCAGGGAGGCGTCCGCGTGAATGGCGAAAAGGCCTCTGCCGCAAATGCAGCGATCCATGTCGATACTGACGGCGTCCTACTCCAAGTCGGAAAGCGCAGGTTTCTCCGCGTCATGGGTGTGTAGCATCATTTGTTATGCGCCGCCCGAGCGCGCTACACTGCACAAACCTCTCGAATGGCACGAACAGCGACAAAACGCGTGAAGTTGTCAGAACGTATCAATGCGTTTGTCACGTCCGAAGCCCCAATCAGAACACTGGCCGGCACATGGTCGAAACGCGCTCGGCTGGCTCTCGATGAGGCAAACAGTCTCTCTCTCGAACACGTCGAGATCTTTCTGAAGCGCCTGCCCTCAAAGCTGGACGGACTTCGCGTTCTCCACCTTTCTGACACGCACCACAGTCCGTTCACCGAAATTAAGCATATTGAGCGGGCGGTTCGCGTCGCTAACCGCCTCCGGCCCGATCTGGTCGTGCTCACCGGAGATTACGTCTCGCACGAGCGGCAATACATCGCCCCGGTGGCCGCCGTCCTCGGCAAACTCACGTCACGCTACGGCACCT
Source organism: Chloracidobacterium sp. (assembly GCA_016715795.1). Lineage (NCBI taxonomy): Bacteria > Pseudomonadati > Acidobacteriota > Blastocatellia > Chloracidobacteriales > Chloracidobacteriaceae > Chloracidobacterium > Chloracidobacterium sp. Next base: position 882,224 of record JADJXP010000001.1, on the reverse strand, counting down.
ACGCGTGCCTTGGCAATCACGACCACTGGACCGACGCGAATCTCGTAACCGACCTCTTTCGCGGTGAAGACATAAACGTTTTGATCAATCAGGGCCAACGCTTCGAGGCTCGCGGCTCGTCGTTTTGGCTTTGTGGCGTTGACGATTATATGGTCGGCAAAACTGATCTCCCGGCCGCGCTGAGAGGCTCATTTCCGGACGAGATGAAGTTGCTCCTTGCCCATAATCCGATCATCTTTCGAGAGGCTTCAAGGCTTCGGGTGGACCTCACGCTTTCGGGCCACACGCATGGTGGACAGATCAAGGTCCGCAACAATGAGAACCGCGTCCGTCGCACTCGCCGTCTGAAAGCCGGCCTACACAGCCGCCATTCATCTCAGATCTACATCACTCGCGGCATCGGTACCGTTGTCGTTCCGTTGAGGTATCAATGCCCGCCTGAGATCAGCCTTCTGGAACTCCGCACTGCCGAATGAGCGAGCCTACGCAGCCCCTCACGACACGTACCGATCGGGTTTGGACGGTCGCAAACATACTCACGTTTCTGCGAATGGGCATGATCCCGGTATTCGCTACCATGCTCGTCTATCACCGCGAAGGCTGGGCACTGCTCTTTTTCACGATCGCGGGCGTCTCTGACGGCATTGATGGCTTTCTCGCCCGCCGCCTCAAGCAGGAATCCGAACTCGGCACTATCATCGATCCTATCGCTGACAAACTCCTGTTGACGACTGCATTCGTGATGCTGACGATTCCCGGAATGTTATCCCCGGGCCGTCATCTGCCGGTGCCTTTCTGGGTGACGGCATGTGTCATCGGCCGTGATATCGCTATCGTCGCCGTTGCCGGTGCGATCAATATGATGACCGGCTTTCGCGGCTTTAAGCCGTCGTGGCTTGGCAAGGCTAGCACATTCGTCCAGGTGAGCGCTGTAATACTGATCCTGCTCGCCGCTGCCAACCCGCAATGGAACGGTTCATTCCTGCCTACGGTTTACCTGGTCGTCGCCGCCTTCGCCATTTTCTCAGGCTTTCACTACGTTTACTGGGTCGCCAAATTGATCAAGGAAGAGCAGGCCGGAACCGGACATTAGTTCAGCCTTTTGAGGATGTCTTCTTAGTGGTGACTAACGCCCAACCTGATGTTATAAAGACGGTTTCTCCTGGTCGGTGGAGTAGTATCTTTTTGACGAAGAAATCTGCTCTTTGACAGGAGAAACCGCTATGACATTTTACATTGGAGTTGACTTTCATCCATACCAGCAAACGCTTTGTTGGTGTGATGAGGAGACGGGTGAGACAGGGGCTTTAAAGCTGTTTCACGACATTGAGAAGGTACGCGAGTATTACTCGTCGCTTGGGAAACAGGCCGTGATCGGGATCGAGGCATCGAGTCGATGCGGGTGGTTCGAGAGGATAGTCGCCGAGGCCGGTCATACGTCGCTCGTCGGCAATCCGGTTTCGATAAGGAAGACCGCACTTTCCCGGCACAAGAACGACCGGATCGACGCCGAGCACATGCTTTGGTCGCTGATGCGGAATGAGTTTCCGGCGATCTGGCGGCGACCAATACAGAGCACGGAGATACTCGACGTGATCAAGCTGAGATCGAGCCTGGTTGGGCGCCGGACACAGATCTACAACCGTCTGAGTGCCGTTGCCCGGGACATCGGAATGCCGAAGTCGCTGATGAGAACCGTCGCCGCCCAGAAGGTGATCAAGGAGGTGGATATGTGCGAGGCTTCGGCACTGTGCCGTGACCAGCTTTTCTCTACGCTTGAGCACCTCAAAGCGGAATACTCGAGGTCGAGTCTTGGCTAAAGCAGAAAGCAACGGCAGACACCAAGGCACAGCTGCTGATGACCCAGAGGGGCGTCGGATATCTCACGGCCCTGATATTCGTTCACACGGTCGGCGATGTCACACGCTTCGACAAAGGAACCAAAGCAGTAACACGCTTTGCAGGTTACGATCCCGTCGAACGTTCCAGTGCCGAGAAGATACGCTTCGGGCGGATCAGCAAGGCAGGGCCGAGACTGCTTCGCTTTCATCTGGGCCAAGCCTCTCAGATAGCCGTTCGCTCGGATGCGAGACTGAACGCATTCTACAAACGGCTCTCAAAGAGGAAACCCAGGGCTGTGGCCAAAACGGCCACTGCCCGCAAACTTCTGGTCAAACTCTCGATAATGCTTCGTGACTCGATCACGGCAGAAGAGTTCGACCTGCGTGGACGCACAGTTGGCAATGCTCGAAAGAATCGCATGGTCCGAAATGACCGTGACCTGATAGAGCCAAGCCAACCTTGCCTTGCTTGACCGCCGGCAAAGTGCGAAACGAAACATCATGGGTATTGAGGCAGTGAGAAACACTGCCTCGCTAACACAAGCAGACCCGAAGAGATGAATGAGTGAGCCACCAGCTCTTACTCGACAAGTCCGATGCCACGCTTCGGACAGCTACGAACAAATAAATGAAGATCAGAACTTCTTCGTCAACCGACTACCCACTTCACCACCGGCCCCCGCGCCGAACAGCGAAGCTCCGCCTTGACTACAACACCGTCTTTAGAGATGTGATTCAGACCGTCATTCCACCATCCACTGCTATTGTTTGGCCAGTAATGTAGCTTGATGCTTCCGAGGCAAGGAAGACCGCTACGCCCTTTAGTTCGCCTTCGTGACCGATGCGCGGGATAACATTATTCTCCTGAATCGAGCGTTCGTAGATGTCGATTACCGCACCGGCGAGACGCGAACGAAAGAAGCCCGGAGCCACGGCGTTTACCCTAACGCCCCGGCGTCCCCAGCTAGCCGCAAGTTCGCGAGTAAGGCCGATCAGTCCGGCCTTGCTGGCCACATAACCCGCGTAGAACGGGCCGTTCGCCGAAGATGTCAATCCTGCGATCGAAGCGATGTTGATTATTGACCCGCGTCCCTGAGCGAGCATCTTTCGCCCCACGGCCTGTGCCATAAGGAAGCAGCCGGTTAGATTGATATCGATCACCTTCTGCCACTGATCGAGTGTCATCTCCTCGGGCATCGCTCCCCAGGAGATGCCAGCGTTGTTGACAAGAATGTCTACGCTGCCAAACCGCTCGACAGTGTCGATGACCAAGCCATCAGCCTCTTCAATTTTTGAAACGTCACAAACCTCTCCTGCCACTTCAAATCCGCGTGTCGCCAGTTCCTCAACTGTCTCCTCCAGCCATTCCGTCCGTCTGGCGCAAAGCATGAGCTTCGCCCCGGCCTCAGCGAGTCCTTCGGCGATCTCCTTACCCAGCCCGCGTGATCCGCCAGTGACAATTGCTGTCCGTCCCGTGAGATCGAATAGTTCCGCAACGCTCTTACTCATATTTTGTTAGCGGTTTTTTTTCACCTTGGTCCGGTAAGAATAACACGATGCCAACCAGACCGATCAAAATTGCTTGCGATAAGCCGATGCAGTCTAATACTCATATGGGCAAGACGCAGAAAGAATTGGCGTATTTGCGCGAGCTGCTTCAGGAGGAATGGACCCGGCGGTTCACTGATCTCGTGGACAAACACCTTGACCTCAGCGACGCCGAAAACGCGCTGTATCTAAACGCCGGGACGGGTACACATGCGATCTCGCTCGGAGAAAGATGGGGCGGAAAGACCGACATTTTCGCCGCGTGCGAGGATTACGACATGCTCACGATCGCGCAGGACAAGGCCGTTGCTCTCGGCTCAGACGTCGATCTTTCGACGATCAGGTTTGATGACGATGCCTTTGACGTGGTGATCTCGGATGCAAGTTTCATACGACCGTCCGAAATTGAAACCGCGGTCGAGGACGCCGTTCGCGTCGCGCGGACGGGCGGCGACGTTGCGGTTTTTCTGCCGGGCACAGGCAGTTTTGGTGAGGTATTCTCGCTGCTTTGGGAGGTACTTTACAACGAAGATCTTGGCGAGCACGGCCACGCGGCCGAGACGATGATCACTGAGCTACCGACCGTTGCCGAGCTCGAATCAATTGCCGAGCGTGGCGGAATGGTCAATGTCCGCACAGAGATCGCAAACGAGATATTCGAGTTTGACGATGGTGCGGCGTTTGTCGCGTCGCCGCTGATCGCCGATTTCCTGATGCCGACGTGGCTCTCTACGCTCGACGAAAATGAAAAAGAGCGAGTCACCGCCGGACTCGCTCAATTGATAGATGACGAGGACGGAACGCTGTCGTTCCGGTTTTCCGTTAAGGCTACCTTGCTGACCGGCGAAAAGGGTTAAGCCTCTTTGGCCTCTGCACGCTTGCGCATCTCAGCCTCGAGGGCCTCATCAGTCATCTCGCTGATCTGCGGCGCAGGGGCGGCGAGCTTCTGCGTATCAGCCTTTTCCTCTTCCTCCGCCTCACGCATCCCTTCCTTAAATGCCTTTCGCGATTGACCGAGCGATTTCGCAAGCTGCGGCAGACGCGTTGCACCAAACAGCAGGAAAAGGATGGCGACGATCAGGATGATCTCTGTTGTTCCAATATTCGGCATAAGATAAGTCCTTCTTTAGATCGTTCCTATCATACAGCGATAAGGGCGAAGATTCACGTAAAAACTCAACCCGCGATCTTGAACCGCTCCATCGCTTCGACCAGCGCCGACGTGATGCCCGGCTCGCTCACCGAATGCCCGGCATCCGGCACGACGATCAACTCGGCCTCGGGGAACGCACGATGCAGGTCCCATGCAGACGTGATCGGGCAGACGACGTCGTAGCGGCCCTGGACGATCACGGTCGGCAGATGCCGTATCTTGTCGACATTCTCGATCAGGTAATTCTCGGTCGGGAAGAACGAGTTGTTCATAAAATAATGACACTCGATGCGGGCGAGACTCAGCGCCTCGTGCTCGCCTTCCCAATGTTCCATCAGGTCCTGGCTCGGGTAGAGCTTTGAGGTTGAGCCCTCCCAGACGCTCCATGCACGTGCGGCCGCAAGCCGTGTCGCCTCGTCCTCGCTGGTCAGGCGTTTATGATACGCGGTGATAAAATCGCCGCGTTCGTCCTCAGGGATTTCGTCACGGTAGCGTTCCCAAAAGTCTGGATAGATCTCGGATGCTCCGTATTGATAGAACCACTGCAGCTCCTTCTTACGCGTAAGGAAAATGCCGCGAAGTATAAGCCCGAGACATCGATCAGGATGTTTCACCGCGTAGGCGAGGCTCAGGGTCGATCCCCAGGAACCGCCAAACACATACCATTTGTCGATCCCAAATTTCTCACGCAGCGTCTCGATGTCGTTTATCAGGTCCCACGTCGTGTTCTCGCTCAGCTCAGCGTGCGGCGTCGATTGGCCCGAGCCACGCTGGTCAAACAACACGACGTGATAAACCGCTGGGTCAAAGAACTGCCTATACAACGGTATCAACCCCCCACCCGGCCCGCCGTGCAGGAATACTACCGGAGTGCCCTCAGGATTGCCGATACGTTCGTAATAAATAGTATGAATGTCCGAAACCGGCAGCATTCCGCTGTCAAACGGTTCGATCTCGGGGTAGAGATTTCCCATATAGGCTGATGATACGCGAAAGACGAAGACGATGAAACCACAGATGCACACAGATGAACACAGACCATGAAACGAAGACATCTGTGTCTATCTGTGTTTATCCGTGGTTGAATCTCTTCGTCTCAGCGATCCGACAGAAAGTTTTCAAACCAAAGCTCGAAAACAAGCAATGTCCACAGTTGCTTGTGATGGCTCGCCCGGCCGGTTTCGTGTTCGTGGATGAGGGCAGCAACATACTCGGGGTTGAAGAGACCTTGTTCGTGAATTCGCTTTTCGTCTAGCAGATCGTGCATCAGAGGATTTAGTCGGCCTTTGAGCCATTCGGCGATGGGGATGCCGAAGCCTTTTTTGGGGCGATTGAGGATCTCGGCGGGCAGGAGCGGTTTGACGGCCCTCTTTAGGATGAACTTGCCTTTGCCGCCGCGGAGTTTGTAATCGACGGGGATCGAGGCGGCAAATTGCCCGACGCGAGGATCGAGAAACGGGGCACGCGTTTCGAGCGAGACGGCCATCGCGGCTCGGTCGACCTTGGTCAGGATGTCTTCGGCGAGGTAGTAGCTGATGTCGAGTTGCTGCATCTGCTCGATCTCGTCGGCGGCGTTCGAGTGCGACAGCGTCGCGCGGGCGTCGGCGTAGATGTCTCCGTTGCTATGGTCGAGGACGTCGCGGGTCAGCAGTCGCTCGTGGTCGGATGCCGCGAAGGAGCCGAACCACGTGTGGTGGCGTTCGACTGCCTCAAGATTCGCGCCTCGGACAAAGCGTTTTGCTTTGTAATCGAACGACATGTTCTTTGTCGATACGGGAAGACGGTTTACGACCGGCTCGATCAGGCCGGAGCGGAGAAATCGCGGTATCGCTCTATACTTTCGCATTAACTGATGTGCGCGATACATCGGGTAACCCGCGAATAATTCGTCGCCGCCGTCACCGCCGAGAGCAACGGTCACGTGCTGCCTGACAAACCGCGCGAGTAAGAAAGTCGGTATCAACGAGCCGTCGGACATCGGTTCATCGAGCCACTGGCCGATCTCGCTGATGAGATCGCCGGCCGTTGCGGCCGAGAGCTTGTCTTCGTAATGTTCGGTGTCCAGATGTCGCGCGACGCGGCGGGCAAATTTTGATTCGTCAAAGGAATCTTCTTCAAAGCCGATCGAGAATGTTTTTACCTTTTCTGTTGCGTACTGTGTGGCGAATGCTGCCACGGTCGATGAGTCGACGCCTCCGGAAAGCAGTATGCCGAGTGGGACGTCCGAGACGAGACGCATTCGGACCGCGTCGGAGAGGAGGCTTTGAAGCTCAGTCGCTCTTTCTTCCAGGTGGGCGTTACGCCCTTGCTCACGCGCGCGCTTCTGCAATCGGTTGGTCCATTCGAGCTTCCAATACTGGCGTGTCTTTATCTGTCCGTTCTCGACCGTGAGGACAAGGGCGGCAGGGAGTTTTGCGATACCTTTGTAGATAGAAAGCGGGGCCGGAACGTAATCGTAACTGAGATAGTGCCGCAGGGCGTCGAGGTCGAGGTCGGCCTTGACGGAGGGATTGGCGAGAATCGCTTTGGGCTCGGACGCGTAGATAAGTTTGTTGTCAAAAACGCCGTAATACAGCGGTTTTTCGCCAAATCGGTCGCGGGCGAGAATGAGTTTTTTCTTGCGCGAGTCCCACAGCGATATCGCGAACATGCCGTTGAGGTGATTGACGAAATCCTCGCCGTATTCCTGATAGAGGTGCGGGATGATCTCTGTGTCGGTCTGGGTCGTAAACCGGTGGCCTTTTTTCTCTAACTCTTCGCGGACCTCGCGATAGTTATAGAGCTCGCCGTTCTGCATTGCGACGACCGCGCGGTCCTCGCTAAAAACGGGCTGGTCGCCGGTCCTGAGATCGATGATCGACAGCCGCCGCATACCGAGAGCGACGGTGTCGTCCATCCAGATACCCTCACTGTCAGGACCGCGGTGCAGAATCGTCTCGCACATCGAGTGCAGAACGGCCTCGGTATGATCCGTCGAACTATTTGATAATTTGACCCAGCCGGTGATGCCGCACATTTAAGAAAGTAGCTAATAGCTGTTAGCTATCAGCTATTAGCTATTTTTCGAATCCGATACGTTCCCTGACCGCATAGATCGTCTTGTCCTGCGATTCGTGATAGGTGCGAACGAGCAATTCCGCGAGCAGGCCCATTAGGAAGAACTGCACCGAGATCGCGAGCATGACGACGGTGATTACAGGCAGCGGAGTGAGGATGAACGAGACGCCTTCGAGTTTTAGCACGACGGCCCAGATGCCGGCGACCAGTGCTAGAAGGAACGCGATCATTCCGAATGTACCGAAAACATATATCGGCTTTGTCTGATACGACGCCATGAATTTGATCGTCATCAGGTCGAAAACAACTTTGATGGTGCGAGATATCCCGTACTTCGACTTGCCCATCGTGCGGGCGTGGTGATCGACGGGAATCTCGGTCACACGGGCACCGGCCCACGAAGCATAGATCGGTATAAATCGATGCATCTCGCCGTAGAGCCGCACGTCCTGTATCACTTCGCGACGATAGGCTTTTAGCGAACAACCGTAATCGTGCAGGTGGACGCCGCCGATCCACGAGATGATGCGGTTAGCGATCTGTGACGGAATCTTGCGCGAAATAAGTTTGTCCTGGCGGTTCTTTCGCCAACCCGAGACGACGTCGAAGCCTTCATCGAGCTTGTCGAGCAGGCGCCGTATATCAGCCGGATCGTTTTGCAGGTCGGCGTCCATCGGAATGAGGATGTCGCCCGTCGCCGCGTCGATGCCGGCCGACATCGCCGCCGTCTGGCCGTAATTGCGGCGCAGGCTGATGACGCGAACACGCTCGTCGTTATCGGCGATTTCTCTTAGTATTTTGAGACTGCTGTCCGTCGAGCCGTCATCGACATAGATGACCTCGGCCGATCTGCCGAGTTCATCGAGAGCGGCCTGTATCTTTGCGTGCATCGGCCGCAGGTTCTCTTCCTCGTCGAGGACAGGAAGGAACAACGAAAGCTCGGGATTTGTGTCTTGACGCATTGCCAAAAAGTTAAATTAAACCACAGATGAACACAGATAAACACGGACAGAGGCACTTCTTATCTCTGTCGAATCGTGTTTATCAGTGGTCAGTTCTTTCTCGCTACGACCACGATCGAGACGCCGATGGGAAAATTGAACTTCTTGAGCCAGAACCGCTCGGCCGAGAATAGCTTTCCAAACACGCCGTTAAGGGCGGACACGTTGATGTTGTTCTCGGAGGCTGGTTTGATGCCGGTTAGTTTCATTATCACACGGCCGCCGAGGATCGGGGCGAAGAAGGTCCAATTTGCGTAGGTTGCCCGCTCGACCGTGTAACCGGCGTTCTCGATCCGTTCGACGATCTGTTTCCGTGTGTAACGAATGCGATGATGCGAGATATCATCCTGCACGCCCCACAGCCACATGAACGCGGGCACAAAAAACAGCGAATACCCGCCGCCACGAGTGACCCGATGCATCTCTTTGAGGCCCGCAACGTCGTCGTCGAGATGCTCAATCACGTCGAGGGCTGTCGTAACATCAAAGGCTCCGTCATTGTAAGGCAACCGCTCGGCGAGGCCTTTTTCTACCTTTAATCCCTTGCGGCGGCAGATTTCCAACGCGTCGTCCGATACATCGACGCCCTCGGCGTCGCCGTATTGCGACAACATCTCAATATTCGCTCCGGTGCCGCAGCCGACATCCAGGACACGCAGTCGTGAGTCTGAAGTCTCAAGCCTTGAGACGATCGATTCGAGAAAGCTCTCGAGAATTGCGCGACGGCCGACAAACCACCAATGCGAGCCCTCGACCTCGTCCATGATGGCGTAGGTGTGCTGCTGCATTTCTTGTGGCAGGTCGGCATTCATAAGACGTAGTTTGCCACGAATTACACGAACCACACGAATCAAAAACCAATCCGTAATTCGTATGATTCGTGTAAACGCGTGGCTAAACGGTAAGGCCCATCATCTCGCTTGCGAGGGGGCCGACGTTGCCGTCGGGCTGCATTCCGTAGCTCTCGTTCAAGCGTCGGCGAATGCCGTCGTCGCTGAGTTCGCAGCCGCCAGATTCGGTGGAGCAAAGGATCATGAGCTGAAGGCCCTCGTCAAGGTATTCTTTTTTGTCGATGCATAGCAGATAGTCGCCGGCGGTCTTGTGGGCTTCCCATTCGAGCTCGTAAAGCGTTGGATTAAAGATACTTAGCGGATTAACGGCTGCGTTCGACAGGCTCGCAATGGTCTGTGCGAAGTCGTACGCATGACGCCCCTCGTGGACAAACGTCCCCTCGCAGCCGCGCTGGCAACCGGTATCGATCGTCTCCTCTGCGATGGCAATGTAGATCTCGCCTAGGGCCTCGCGCAAGCTCATCGGACCGGTCGTGATCTTAGCATTTGTACATCCGGAATCGATCACCCCCGTGATACCGGACGCATTAACCTCCTTAACCGGTCTACAGCGAATGAGCATTCGCGACTTCACGATCTCGCTCATCATTTCGCGATGAAAGTTGTTTCCGCGCGCGATGATCGTATCAAACGCATCCTCGATCGACTGACGGTATCTCTTGCCAACGCCCCGCTCAAATCTCATAATTTGCCAAATCCACACCAACTGTTCTTATTGTGCCATGTGATCTCGACATCAGTTGCGTCGACCTCACTCCACCATTGTTCAAACTCTGTCTTTGAGAGATAGAATGCGGTCGGAGCAACCAGATGGTCAAAGACGATATTGTGATGCTCGCGCCAGCCGAAGGTTCCGAGGTGATTGAGATATTCGTTATAAAAAAGTCTGCTTGCCACCGGCTTTGCGACGGAGTTCAGCGGGCGATAAACCAACTTTGTCGAGAGAAAAACGCCAAGCGTCGGCAGCTTTGAAACCTGGTATAGCACAGGCTGAGAGATTCGCGATGTGAAGCCATTCCGCACGGGATCCACGTATCTCGTGATCCATTCGTTGTTCTCCGCGCCATAAACCCAGGCCGAGAGATGTCCGCCCTTTTTTACCTTGCCAGCCAGCGAGAGGAACGCTCCCTTCGGGTCTGGTGTGTGGTGTAAGACGCCAACGCTAAATGCGTAGTCGAATACTTTTCTTAACGGCAGCTTGTAGATATCGCACTGGACGATATGCACGTTTGGCAGGTTGCGGGTAAGGGCGAATGCGGATTCAACGCCGTCTCCGAGGTCGATGCCGACGACCTCTTTTGCTCCCCATTTGGCGGTGAGTTTTGTATGGCGGCCTTTGCCGCAGCCGCCTTCGAGGACTATCTTTCCTTCGAAAAACTCAGGTTTTACGGGCTGGAGCCAGCCCAGCAATTGCTCTTCGTAACGTGAGTCTTCCTGTGTAAAATTTGTCCATTGCCAGCCAAAATTCTCGGCCGTTGCCGCCTTATCTTCGTCGACCTTACCAAGGTCGGCAAACCGTGGGACACCATGGACGACCTTGTATTCGCGCGTGCATTTCCTACAGGTCAAGACACCTTCTATGATCTCCTTGTCCTCGTAGGAACTCGCGTAAGCGAGCAGGATATCACCACCGCACGTGGGGCATGCCAGAAGGTCCAGAAGTCTCTCTTTCATTTGTTTACCGCCACGTGAAGCGAACGCCACGATCGGTGGAGTAGCTCGTCTATATGCCGCCAGTCTCCTTCTGTAACACCGCCGGCCTCGGCCTTGCTATCCCGGATCTCCATCGCTTGAGCGCGGAGGTCGGCATGCTCGGTAAAGTTCTCTGCCGGCAGACGGTAGACGGCCGCGGCCGCCTCGGCGAGCGCCCGCGAAAGATCGCCCGGCTGATGCATCTTCCGCTGACGGTGAACTATCCACCATTCGACCTCAAGTTCAGCAGCCCTATGAGCATCAAAATCCGTGATGCTTACATCGCGGATCTGTTCATAGAACCGCTGAACGTCAGGCATTGCATTGAGGTAGCCATCGCGGGAGTGCCCGTCCTTGAAGACGAATGCTCCCTTCGCCGCATGAAACGCGACGAGTTGTCGGCGCCAGAATGGAAAATGGAACTGGTGGCCAAGAAGCTCAGTAAGTTCTCGGAATAGTCTTAGTCGCTCACGCTCATAGTACGACCGCCACATTGCCGTATCGAGACGGGCGACCTCGTCCGGATCGAAATCTCGAATGTCCACCTTGTATGACCAATTAAGATCAAGACCGATCCAAACGGCCATAAGCACGACAATTGTCGCACCGACCAGCAGCAACCTTAGGAGCCACCTTCTCATCCGGAGACCACAGATTTGAACCTGCCAAACTCCGCAATGGGAAAAGGCTGACGCCAGTTGAACTCGAATTCGTCAGTATCGCGATCCTGATAAAGCTGCTCGAAGGTTTCGGCAAATGCAGAGCACACGTCACTGACTGTACCGTTGTGCGAGAAAACAAGCTCACGCTCTCGGCTATCACGCCGGTCGGATGGATACTGGTAGATCTCGATCGTCAACTCCTCACCGGTACGGAGAAAACGAAAGTCAAACTCCTCCGGATCACGGTTCCATCTCAATGTGTGCTCGTTCTCACGAGTCGCCGGGTTCGCGATCGCGGAAAGTATAGACATCAGATCGCCTAAAGCTCCCTCGTGCGGTGAATGTGCCGTCGTCGTATGAAACTCATTCGAGCCGTCATTAAAACCAATCGACATCCAACCGCATTGAGGTGAGTTAAAACTTATCTCCAACATTGCTAATAAATGGTAAATCGGAAACCGCGAATAGTAAATCACGGGCTGAGAACCGCCTATCTTTACTATTCTCTATCGACTATTTAATATTCATTTGATGCGCCAACTTCACGATCTACTCAAGCATATTTTGGCTCACGGAACGCGACACGAGGACCGGACAGGGGTCGGAACACTCTCTACATTTGGATATCAGATGCGGTTCGACCTTCGCGAGGGGTTTCCGATCGTCACGACAAAGCGTGTGCCGTTTCGGTGGGTCGCGGAGGAGCTGTTTTGGTTCCTGAGCGGATCGACCGATGAAACCGCACTTAGAGCGCAAGGCGTAGATATATGGGCCGAGTGGGCAACCAAGGAACAGACCGCTAGGTTTGAACGCGATGTCGGTGATCTTGGGCCTGTTTACGGTTACCTATGGCGATCCTTCGGCGGGGATTACCCGCGAACGAATGGCGTAGATCAGATCGCTCGGCTGATAAGCGAGATCGAGACAAACCCAAATTCGCGACGGCTGATCGTATCGGGTTGGGATCCGCGTGTGTGTGACGACGTTGCGTTGCCACCGTGTCATACGCTCTTTCAATTCAAGGTAGACGGCGGAACTCTGCATTGTCAGCTTTACCAACGCTCAGCAGATGCCTTTCTTGGCGTGCCTTTCAATATTTCGAGCTACGCCTTGCTCACCCATCTCGTTGCGCATGTGACAGGGCTCAGTGCCGGAGAGTTTGTCCATACATTTGGTGACCTGCATATCTACGCCAACCATCTCGAACAGGTTGACGAGCTTCTCGCCCGGGAGCCAATGCCGCTACCCGAGTTAGCACTTGTCAATGCAGATGATCTGAAAGGCCTCCACGGCTTGCTGAATTTCAGCTTTGAGAACCTGAAATTAGAAAACTATCAGTCATGGGGCAAGATCGCCGCGCCGGTCGCGGTCTAAACTTGACTACTTTACATTCGGTGGTTGGGCAGTTTTCATCCGGATGTTGATCCCCTCGGATGCAGTAAGCAGGAGTCGGCGCGAATCGAAGGATGTAGCGTTGGTTGGTAGATAAGAGAGCAGGTAACGGTTCCGCCTTAATTCGTCACAAATCGCCTTTGCTGCGGCTTGGGCCTCTTCGAAGGGAAATACTTTTCCGCCGGTCTCATCCGCAAGGCGTGTCATTATAGCAGCGGCCTTTGGCTGATCGCGCCGGTAAGCTCCACCTGTGCGATCGGCGATCTGAAGCGAATATACGGCCACATTCTCGTTCTGATACTCGGCAAGGATCTTGTCGAAGGTCGCTTTGCTGCCTCGATCCAGTCCATCACCCACGAGTACCACCGCTGTCTTGCGTGTGCCGGGCATCAGCGGAAGCAATATCTCTTTCATCGAGATCTCGAGCGCATCGAAGAGGTTTGGATTCCCCCTTTTGCGAAAGGTCTCCAGCGACGCCTCCATCTTCTTAGCATCGTCGGTCCATTCCTGAATGATCTCGGCCTTTTCGTCATAGGCAACAACGAAGAGTTGGTCGCCTTCAAATATCTCGTAAGCGAATTCCATCACTGCCTTTTTCAGAGTATCGGTCGAGACAGGCAGCGTTTGTGAATTGTCCACCAGGACTAGGATCCTGGACGGACTCGGATCTGGAACAAAGTTCCTGATCCGTTGCTCGACACCATTCTCATATAGAAAAAGGTCTTCAATCTTGATCGGGCCTTCGTTCTTGCCACTGCGCTCGGCGATAACAGGCAGGACCGTGCCTTCAATGCTGTCGCCCCGGTTGTTCCGGCGTGATTGACCCATACCGCTGATGGCCAGCGTCAACAGGCAAACGGTCGCAATGGTTAAGCAGCGGATCATGTCTTCTCAGGCTTTGAGACTTTCGCGTCGGAGGCCGTTGTCGTCTTGTCTGTTGGTTTTGATGCCGTATCGGAGGCAACCGTTGATTCCACCTTGGAACTCGATTCAGTTTTTTTTCCCGCGTAATCTGTAACGTACCAACCCGCTCCCTTAAACTGAAAACCCGACAGTGACCATTGCTTCTCGAGCTTGCCATGGCATTTTTCGCAAGTCGTGAGAGGTTTGTCCGATACTCCTTGGCGCACCTCAAGCTGGGCCCCGCATTGCTGACATTTATACTCGTAAATCGGCATTTCGCTAAGCTCTTACTTTCTCGCTCGTCACTTGTTCGATCTCATTCTCGGCCAAAAACCGCTCGGCGTCGATTGCCGCCATACAGCCCGTTCCGGCAGCCGTTACAGCTTGGCGATAGTATGAATCCTGGACATCACCACTGGCGAAAACCCCGGGAATCCTTGTTCTCATCGTCCGGCCTTCTGTCTTTAGGTAACCTACCTCGTCGATATCGAGAACACCCGCAAAAAGGTCGGTGTTGGGCTTGTGACCTATGGCAATGAATACGCCCCGTGTTGCCAGACTCGTTGTTTCGCCGGTTTTTCTGTTAAGTAACGTCACGCTGTCAACACCGCTTTCCTTTGTACCGTGTATCTCAGTGACCTCTGTATCCCACACGACCTTTATCTTCGCATGTGCAAGAACGCGGTCCTGCATTATCTTCGAAGCACGAAACTCGTCACGGCGATGCACCAGGGTCACCTCCGAGGCAAACTTGGTCAGAAACAGTGCCTCTTCCATCGCCGTATCGCCACCGCCGACCACAACGATCGGCATATCACGGAAAAAGAACCCGTCACAGGTCGCACAAGCTGACACGCCATTACCACCGAGACCGTCGGGCAGCGGTGCCTCGCCGGGGATACCAAGCCATTTGGCTGACGCGCCCGTTGCGATAATAAGCGTTTCAGCTTTTATTACGGTGGATACTCCGTCACTGTCTTCGCTTTCTTTGCCGTAGAGAGTGAACGGCCGCTCAGACAGGTCGACTCGATCGATCCATACATTGATGATCTCGGTACCGAACCTTAATGCCTGCGCGCGAAACTCGTCCATGAGTATGGGCCCCATGATACCGTCGGCAAAGCCCGGATAATTCTCGACATCGGTGGTTATGGTCAGCTGACCGCCCGGCTGTGGGCCATCGATCACAAGCGGATCGAGCTGTGCCCGGCCTGCATAAATGGCCGCTGTCAGGCCTGCGGGGCCCGAACCGAGGATGACTACCTTACGACGAATTTCTGAGACAGACATAAACTCTGCAGCGACGCCAAATCTTTGGATAATCGCTGTTGGTATAGTATAACTATCGTCGGGTTTCGGGTAAATTGTGTTCCGGCGGGCCGTTTCGTGTTAAGCTAAACGGAGTTTTTGGCTTCCGCGCGTTTTGATCAGTTTCGTGATGACCTCTATCCAGCCTTTCGAGGAAAAACGGTTTGCACTCAGAATGGCCCTCCGCCTGCCCATTGTCGTATCGGGGCGGGCCGATGACGGGGCGGCGTGGAGTGAACCGACTGAGACAGACGATATCTCGACACTTGGGGCTCTATTTCAGTTGAATCAGCCTATAAAGCAAGGCGACAGCCTCTACATCCGCTCGCACAGGCCAAATGGTGTTCCCGTTGAGGTCAAAGCCCAGGTCGTCCGTATCCTGCCGGCGAGCTATGGAACATCGCGTGTCGGCGTTTCAATTGAAGAACCCAAAGAAAACTGGCTCAGGCTTTTCGTGGCATGGATCGCTGACGATAACATTGTCGATGGCGTGAGTGAATGATACTGAACGCTGCGACTGCCCATCGTCGCGACTGGCCGGATAGCCCTGTGTCCTTTTTATGTCAAAGTTTGAAACGATCACCGTAGAACGCCGTGGCCGAGTAGCCGTTCTCACCATCAACCGTCCCGATAAACTCAATGTACTCAACAACAAGGTCCACTCAGAAGGCGTGGCCGCGTTGGACAATTTACGCAAGGACAACGAGATTCGTGTGCTGGTAATAACCGGTGCCGGTGAAAAATCGTTCATAGCCGGCGCCGACATCAGCGAATTTGAGGGACAGACGCCCGTAACGCAGCGTGACAGCTTTCATGAGCGTTCGCTGTTCAACTCGATCGATACGTTTCCTAAGCCCGTAATCGCGATGGTCAATGGGTTTTGCCTGGGTGGCGGCAACGAACTGGCAATGGCCTGCGACATACGCATGGCTAGTGAAAATGCAAGATTCTCACAACCCGAGATCAATCTCGGTATTATGTGCGGTGGCGGCGGCACCCAGCGGCTGCCGCGCCTGATAGGCGAAGGCCGTGCCATGGAGATGGCCCTGACCGGCGACATGATCGACGCAGTGACTGCCGCGCAATTTGGCCTCGTTAATCACGTCTTTCCAGCCGATCAACTCGAACCCGAAACAATGAAGCTCGCCGAAAGGATCGCCGAAAAAGCGCCGATCGCCCTGCAGCTCTCAAAGGAGGCCGTCAAGTTTGCCTCCCGATCAAATCTTGACGAGGGGCTGCGCCGAGAAGTGGACCTGTTCGCCATCTGCTTTTCGACCGACGACAAAACGGAAGGTGTCGCCGCATTTCTCGAAAAGCGCAAGCCTGTTTTCAAAGGCCGCTGATAAGTTAGGCATTAAAAATGCCGAATTATGAATGGCTTCTTGGGCGACAGACGGAGTTTGCCCTAAGGGCCGTCCGTAATCTATAATTCGTAATTCGCAATTCGTAATTGCGTAACGGGGACGTAGCTCAGCTGGGAGAGCGCATGAATGGCATTCATGAGGTCAGGGGTTCGATCCCCCTCGTCTCCACCATCTCTTGAATGAAGGCGTCCTACGGACGCCTTTTCTATGCCCGGATTTTGGCTATAATCTAGTTTGAATGAACAAGGAAAATCTGCTTTTTGCTGTACTCGGCCTGATGATCGGGCTGATAGTAGGGTTTATGTTCGCTAACAGCGTCAATCGCGATGCGACCACGTCCAAAAGTTCGCTGCCGGCAGCAAATCAGCTAATGGCCGCAAATTCGGCCCTGCCGCCCAACCACCCGCCGATTGGTAATGTTAACGGCCAGTCTAGCGGAATGTCGGTTCCTGAAGTATCGGCTGCGATCGAAAAGGCCCGCTCCGAACCCCAAAATTACGAGGCTCAGATGACCGCAGCGGACCTCTATTATCAGATCCAGCGGTTTGACGAAGCTGCAAAATTCTATGAGGCAGCGAGCAAGGTCAAGCCCGCCGAGGCCGAGCCGCTGATCAAGGCCGGGAACGCATTTTATGATGGTGGCAAGTTTTTGGACGCAGAGAAATGGTATCGCGAAGCCTTGAAGAAAGCTCCTAATGACAAAGACATCCGAAACGACTTGGCGTTGACATTCTTGTCGAGAGAGCCGGCCGACGTCGACCGCGCTATAGCCGAGTTCAATACCATTCTTTCGGCCGATCCTAAATTCGAAAAGGCCCTTCAGAATCTTGCCTTTGCCTACCGTGAAAAAGGAGACCAAGAGAACCTTGCTAAGACACTCGAGCGATTGAAGAAGGTTAACCCCAATAATCCTGAACTCTCGCGACCGAGTACTAGGTAAGATGATGAATATTCGTCCCAAACAGGCATTACTGTCGAGACAAGTGACTTGTTCTTGCGGTGAGCGCAAAATGGCGGGTGTGGCGGCGATTTAGACGTATGGACATCATCAGATGAAAGAGCTCCGGCAGATTCTTGATGCGATTGCGACCGCTGCCGTAGATGAGAGCACGGTGCTCGCAACGGTTGTCGATGTGCGGGGCTCCAGCTATCGGCTACCAGGAGCCCGCATGCTCATACTCGCAAACGGTAAGACCGTAGGTATTATTTCAGGCGGCTGTCTTGAAGCCGATGTGCTCGAACGTGCAAAACAGGTTCTCAAATCTCAGCGTTCAACGGTACTAACCTATGATACGAGTAGCGACCAGGATTCTGTCTTCAGCATGAACATGGGCTGCCGCGGTGTCATTCGCATCCTGCTGGAGCCGATCAGCCGTGAGAGTGTTCTCATCAACAGACTCCTGGCAGTAGATCACGCACGTGCAAAACTGACCATCGCGACCGTGGTTTCGACTGACTCTGCAAAGAATGAGAGTATCGGCGGGCGGGCGTTTTATGACGCACACTCAGGGTTCCGAACTAGTGGTCTGCCGCCGTTCCTTGCAACTCTATCGCAACTGCACGATACCTGCTCCCAGTTTTTTATTTCAAATGAAGTCTGTAGATCTCAGACATTCGGTCTCAAAGAAGGCACCTTCGAATTCGTACTGGAGAACATAGAGCCGCCGATCTCGCTTAGGCTGTTCGGCGCCGGAGCCGATGCAGCGCCAATGGTGCGGATCGTCACAGAAGTTGGGTGGCAAGTAAGGGTACACGATCACCGACCGGCACTTTTGACCGGCGACCGATTTCCAATGGCCCAAGAACTCATCCTCCAGAATCTCGAGGAGCCGCTGAGCCCAAGCCACTTCGATGAGCGTACAGCTGTGGTCATTATGACCCACAACTACTTGCGTGACCGATCTCTCTTACCCGCCGTACTCCAGTCAAGTGCCTTTTATATCGGTGTTCTCGGCCCCAAACGCCGTACCGAACAAATACTTGAGGAGATGACGGCAAACGGAAGTTCTTTCACGGACGAACAGCTTGCCCGGCTCTACGCTCCGGCTGGCCTCGATATCGGAGCTAGTACACCCGAGACCATTGCCCTCTCGATCGTTGGTGAGATCCAGAGTGTTCTCGCAAATCGTAAGGGCGGCCAACTCCGCCATCGCCAGGGCCCGATCTATGACCGTGATTGAGAACGCCAAGATCGGAGGACTGCTACTCGCAGCCGGCGGCTCAAGCCGATTGCGCCCACCAAAGCAGCTTGTCCAATATTACCGAACAACGCTGTTACGCCATGCAGCCAAGTCCTTGGCCGAGTCCAAATGTGAGCCGGTGGTGGTAGTTCTTGGAGCCGAAGTCGACAGATCAATGCGAGAGATCGCAGACTTGGATGTCAATGTATGTATAAATCGCGACTGGGAGACAGGAATGAGTTCATCGCTTCGGACCGGACTAGACGAGTTACTGCATATCGAGCCTAAGCTCTCGGGCCTCATGATTACCCTTTGCGACCAGCCGCATGTGACGACTGACAAAATCAATCTTTTTGTCACAGAATTCTATCGGTCAGCACCTGCGGTCATCGCAGCAGAATACAATGGCATAACGGGTGTACCGGCCTTGTTCTCTAGCGAATTGTTCGATCTTCTGATGCAGCTCGAAGGCGACAAAGGCGCCCGGGATATTATCAGAAACCATAAAAACACCTTGAGAATCGGGCTCCCCGAGGCGAGTTTCGACGTAGACACGCAGAGTGATCTTCAGGATCGTCTTTCGTGTCTTGATGTGCCAAAAGGATCCTGAGCTCACTCGTCTAAGATCACATGAATGTTTGTTTCATTACACCGACATTCCGTGAACTGCAGCACCAAGAGCTCCACAATACTGAGTCTCAGGTGTAAGGACCATCTCCTTATCGCTCAATTTTTGGCCGAATAGTTCGACCAGCAATGGGTGATGAGCGATAACGCCTCCTGAGAAAGCGACTATGTCGGTACTCACGACAGTCATTTCAAGAACACGCTTAACCACAGATCGGTAAAGGGCGAAAATAAGATTCTCGATCCGCTCACCATTCATCAATGTCTTAATTACTTCCTGACCGGAAAAGACCGTACAGAAGCTGTTTAGCATGAATTCCTTATCGTGCTGATTCGCCAGCTTCGTCATATCGCCGATGGGCACTTCGAGCCGATGGGCCAATTCCTCAATAAAAGCCCCTGTGCCGGCAGCACATTTTCGGTTCATGGCAAATTCATCCACCTTGCTGTTATCGATGGTGATCACTTTTGCGTCCTGCCCCCCAATATCTATGATCGTGTAAGGGACATCGAGTTTGAGTTGATGCTGAACACCGAGAAAATGAGCCTTGATCTCGGTTAATTTGTCATCGACAAACTGAAGGTGGTGACGGCCATATCCGGTCGCAATAATCTTATGATTATCCTTTGTTATAGGGCTGTTCTCCACGAATGGGGTTGCATCCCCGTCATTCAGAGCGTTATAGACGTTCTGATAGAGTGGAAACAAGGTTTTTCCTTTCTTTTTATGAAGAATATTTCCCGACGCATCGCAGAGCACTACTTTGATCTCAGAACTGCCACAATCGACGCCCCAATAATACCGAGCGTTCTCGCTTAATTGAGCAGACGGTTCTTTCATTTTAGAGAGTTTCCAAGAATGCCTCGATCACGTTGGTTGACTGCTCATCCGAGAAACAACGCAGATCACAAAGGTCACCATCAATAACGATAGTCGGAATTCCATTCCGCTTCAGCCGTCCAGGCAGGTTGTAATAGCTGTTACTGTTGTTAGGGCAAGTTTTAGCGGCATGGAATATCACACCGTCCACAGAATACATCTTGACCATGTCGGAAATATACTTCTCTTTATAGGTATCGTTACGATTGATGAAAATCTGCAGATAGGCCAGCGCCATGCTTGGCAGCGGATCATGCGGATCAAAATCAGCAAAAATCCAGCTATTGCAGTACGTCGAAGCGACTACGCAGGTATCGTTACGCTTGAATAACTCCGAAAGATGTCGCAATCGTCCCCAAATCGGCATCCCTTCCCAGTAGACCCGTTTCTGAACAGCATTCTCGCGAGAGCGCGTAGTTGCCACCTTCTGCTCCAGTTCCATTAACAAGTCCCGATAATAATCTCTCGCTATTTCCGTACCGCGCAATACCACGATAGGCCCCATAAAGATAGTTGCATCAAAAAAGCTAAATGGGCTCGGATCTGCTATTGCCGTTTTTAGGACCTCCGACCAAAGGCTCGTCGCCCCGCTTGAAAGGGCTAGACAGCGCTCCAGCTTTTTGGGGTCAAACTTTTCTTGAGTAATTTCCTCCAGAGAACGGATCAGCTGTTTAAATTGGGCAACAACATTGGCAATATGCTCCGGTTCTACTTCCGGCAAATGTGCCGGAGAGTGTATCCCAAAGATGGGTGCATCAAATTCTCTCGCGTAGAACTCAAACCAGTGCATCACGTCCTTGCACTGATTCGTGTTATAAACTAAAACATCCGGCCTTGGAACATCTTCTACGCCATAAGCCTTCGCTAGAGGAGTAATATTTTTCAGGTAAGCTCCGATATCTGATGTTAGATAACTACAGATCTCAGGAGAATATCCTTTTGAGTTAGCAACAGGGATAGTCTCCATGCACAGACGCGTTGCCCCCAGCATAGCTCCGTGATTCTCCGGGAAATACACGTCAAAGCCCATTGCTCGCAATATTTCTGCCGGGCCTACGGATGTACACCAGGCAACCTTGCGATCTGGATCTTTCGCAGCTGCATCCAGATCAAGGAAATAGTTCTGCATGATTTGCTTCAGATCCATAAATCTCCTGTCAGCTGTTTGACGGCCCTACGTATGTACACCTCAACCAGCTTCTTTCGATAACCACGCGGGAAAAGATCCTGCTGAAAGGTCAGGGCTTTCTTGTTTGCCTGATGGCATGCCTCGTTTACCATCTCACCATACGAGCCATAGTCTTTGAATCGAAACTCCATCAACTCCGGGCGAGTATTAATACCGGTCATAGCAACACTCAAACACGCATTCTCATCGTTTATTTCCTCATCCGTAACTTCGATGCCAACCGCGATACCAAGGGACGGGAAGTCCTGAGTGTCACGTACCGTCAGCTTTTCATAATGTATCCTCCTCTCCGAAGATACATCGATCTCGACAAACAAGAGTATTTCATCACCCTGAATGTTCTTACAGTCAATACCGTCGGGCAGGAAAAGATCCTTTGCCGCAATACGTCGCTCTCGCTCAGGCCCGACTAACACCAATTCCGCATCGAGCAACAATAAGACCGGTACCGTATCGGAAACGAAACGCGCCTGACACAGTGGTAACCTTCCGCGTTTTGCGCTCTTGACTAGGTGACATATCTCGCCCTTGGCCTTAAAGCACGCCGAGTGAGATTCGCGATTGAGTTCACTCTGATTGAAGAAGATACATCGATTTGTGACCAGGATATTTCCGCCGATCGTTGCCTGATTACGGATCTGGGGACTCGCAACGCGTCCAACCGCAGCCGCAAGCGCCGGTACCAATTCCTGCACTTTACTATCATGCATGAGGCTGGCAAGCGACGTCAGAGCTCCTATTTGGATTCTGTCTGCCGAGAGCATCTTGATCTGTTTGAGAGAATGCAGTTCCGACAGAGAGATCACGGTCTGAGGATCGCTGAGCTGATGCTTCAGTAAAGAAATAACATCGGTTCCGCCACCCGAGAAGATGAATGTACGGCCCTCACTCTGTAATTGGCGAACAAGGTGAAAGACCTGATCCAGAGTCTTCGGCTGTTTGTACTGGAATGGTGCAAGAAGCGTCGTCATCGTGTTGCTCCTTCGCGCTTTCCTTGTCCCCTGATAGCGGCTAACACTCGGTCGGGACGCATCGGGACCTGGGTCAATCGGACACCAACGGCATCATAGATCGCATTCGCGATCGAAGGAATGAAGGGGGCCAATACGCCTTCACCGGCCTCCTTAGCTCCGAACGGGCCTTCACTTTCATCACTCGGTGTTGGAACGATGTCTATCTCGGGTTGGTCAAAGGCAGACGGTATCTTGTATTCAAGAAATGACGGGTTTTGTACTGCACCGCCTGTATAGAGCACTTCTTCCATCAAGGCCTGCCCGAGAGCCATGTGGATACTACCTTCGATCTGACCCTCTACAGCCAAAGGGTTGATAGGGAATCCGCAATCATGGGCGCACGTCGTCTTATCAACAGACACTTTACCCGTTTCGGGATCAACAGTAACCTCCGTAATAAAGCCCGTGAAGCTGTAGCTGGGGCTCAGACCGGCCCCCGCCCCCTTGAACTTGCCACCTAACTTTGGAGATTCATAAATGCCGGTTGTCTGCAATATGCCGCGTTCCTGCAGACCTGCCTCAACGACTGCGTGGTAATCCAAAACACTGCTATCATGCGCATAACAAACCGTTCTATCCACAAACGTGAAGTCGTCCCAATAGTCGGGATTTGGCCCGAGGAAGTCGTTTGTGAAATCGGGGCTCCGTCGACCCTGGCGAAAGAAGCTTTCTGCATCCATGACTTTTGGATAGGGTGGTATTTCGACTTCGAGCATCTTGCAGGCTGTTTCAAGCAACAGCCGGCGCATTCGTATTGCCGCGTTTCGCGCGGCATTACCGGCCATAAAGGTCACCCGCGAGCTGTAACTTCCCAGATCCACGGGAGTTACTTTCGTATCGGCTGCGATCACTCGGACATAATCCATCGGAAGCCCAAGTACTTCGGCCACTATCATCGCCAAGATTGTGTCGCTACCCTGTCCGAGATCGGCTGCCCCGGAGTAGATAGTCACGCCGCCGTCCCGATCAATCGTGAGCCTTACCGTCGATGACGGCATCCGGTCCCAATGGATCGGCAGTGCGCTCCCACTGATAAAGAAACCGCAGGCCACACCGATCCCTTTTCCATAAGGTAGTTTGCCGTATTTATCTCTCCAGCCCGACCGTCTCATTGCTTCTTCAAGACCCTGCTTTAGACCGACGGAGGTAATGCGAAATTCATTAACAGTAAGTGTATTCTCTCGGTGAATAAGGTCGATACGGGCTTGGCAAGGATCAACCCCGGCCGCAACGCAGGCCATATCAAAAAGCGATTCGCTGGCAAACCTCGGATTTACGCCGCCGTGCCCGCGCATCGCTCCGCACATCGGTTTATTCGTGTAAACGCGGTTGCATTCGAACCTAAAATTTGGCACTGGGTATGGCCCCTGCAGAAGTACGCCGTTATAGTAAGTCGTCACGACTCCAAAACTGCCATACGCACCACCATCGATCAGAATGTCAGCGTCCAACGCGGTAATCCCTTTCTCAGGATGAAATCCGATGCGCATCTTTAGTTCAGTCGGATGCCGACCATGATGGCTGAAAAAGACCTCTTCGCGCGTAAATCGCAGGCGCGTGTTCCTGCCCGTAATTTGAGCCAGTCTCGCAGTGATCATTTCGTGAGGAAACGGATCGCTCTTTCCGCCAAAGCCGCCTCCCAAGTGCGGTTTGATAACACGAATTTTATGCGCCGGCACTTCCAATACCTCGGATAACGCCAGATGCAAATAGTGTGGAACTTGGGTCGCAGAGAATACGGTCAGGTTACCGTTCGTGTCGATCTCGACCTGCGTGGCATGGGGCTCAGTAAACGCATGGGTCACCGATGCAAACTCGAATTTGTTCTCAACCGTTACGCTGGCTTCCGCAAAACCTTGTTCCAGATCGCCAAATTCCTGCAGCACGTGCTTATGTAGGTTGTTGGAGCGTTTCAGCTCAGGATGGATTGGCACGGTCGTATTTTCCAAGGCCGCCTTCATGTCAAGACATGCCTCGGTTACTTCATATTGAACGTCAATGAGCGTGATTGCCAGACTGGCAATCTCTTCCGATTCGGCCGCAACGGCAGCGACCGGTTCACCAACATATCGAACTCGGTCCTTGGCAACCGCCGGCTCGTCCTTACTCATCGGTAGAACACCGAACGTGTGCATAAAGTCATCACCGGTAACAATTCCACGGACGCCTTCTAACTCCCTCGCCATGGCGACGTCTATCGACCGAATATTCGCACTGGCGTGAGGCGAGCGAAGAATCTTTACAAAGAGTGGATTTGGAAGCCGGATGTCATCGGTATAGAGGGCTTTGCCGGTGACCTTTTCCCCGGAAGAGATCTGTGGAATGGGTCGGCCAACGATCTGATATTGGGATAATTGTTGCTCCCCTTTGCCAGAGTCTTCGACGACGACGGCTGATCGGCCACTATCGACGGCTCGCTGGATTGCCTTCTCGATCTTTGTGTAACCCGTACAGCGACAAATTGTGGAGGAGATGCAGGCCTTTATCTCATCCTTCGTGGGCGACGGATTCGTTTCTGCGAGATGGACGCCATTGATGACCATCGCCGGGGTGCAATAACCACACTGTATTGCACCCTCAGCAACCATTGCTTCCTGTACCGGGTGAAGTCGATCTCCATCGGCAATGCCTTCGATCGTTCGAATAGCTCGATCCTGTGCTTCGACGGCCAGCGTCATACATGACAGGATTGGTACGCCATTCATCAGCACACTGCAGCAGCCACATTCCCCTAGGTCACAACCTTTTTTTGTACCGGTTAGGGCAAGTTCTTCTCTCAGAAACTCCAGCAGGGTCATCGAGAATGGAACCAACTTCTTGTATGGACGCCCGTTTACTTCCAATCTGACGATCGTGCTCGTGTCTGTCGAATCCGTCATTTTAGTCATCCCAGTAAACTCACACTCGTCGAATGAGCGTTGCCATGCCCTGACCGTGTCCGATACACAGCGAAGCGATCCCCAACTCCTGATCGTCAGCGATTAGCCCATTCAATAATGTCGCGATCAATCTCGTTCCGGTCGCTCCGAGCGGATGGCCCAAGGCGATCGCGCCGCCCCAAGGATTCACCCGTTCCGGAGGTAGCCCAAGTTGGCGTATACACGCGATCGCCTGACTGGCGAACGCTTCGTTCATCTCAAACCGATCAATGTCCTTCACGGTCAGATCATTGTCCTTTAGCAGCCTTCGAATCGCCGGAACCGGTCCCAGACCCATCTGACATGGGTCGAGTCCGACGACACAATAGTCGAGAACTTCTGCCTTTTTTTTCAGTCCGTGCCGTTGACAGGCATAGTCCGAAGCAAGCAGTGTCAAACTCGCGCCGTCGTTAAGCGGCGAACTGTTGCCTGCAGTCACCGTACCCCCATCCTTAAAGACTGCCTTTAATCCTGCAAGCGTCTCGATATCTGTAGTTGCCCGTGGTGATTGATCCGTGCCAGCGAGCCCGTCGCTTGTCTCTATAGCGATGATCTCTCGATCGAAACGCCCCGCTTCCTGGGCGGTTATCGCCTTTTGGTGGCTCTCGAACGCGAAAACATCTTGCTCCTTTCGGCTTATTGCAAAAGATTCAGCAACGTTCTCGGCCGTCAACCCCATGTTGGTAAAAGGAAAGGCATAGCGATCCAGAAGGTATTCGTTGTAATCGATCGAGGCCATCATTGGCACATGATGCATGTGTTCTACACCGCCGGCCAGTATCACATCTGCATGACCGCTTTCGATCGTCGAAACCGCGAAGTTGAATGCCTGGAGACCGGAAGCGCAAAGGCGATTTATTGTCGTCGCAGGAACAGTTTCAGGCAGACCGGCCAGCAATGCGGCCAGACGGGCTATGTTCTTTCCCTGCTCCAGATGCTGGCCGACACAGCCAATATAAACATCATCGATATATTCGGATGTAATCCCATTATCGACGACACGCATTATCAAAGCCGCCAGGAGTTCATCTGCCCGAACGTCTCGAAAGACACCCTTGTCAGGATGGGATCTTCCAATTGCAGTTCGTTTGGCTTCGACAACAAAGGCTTTCACATCAACTTTTTACCTATCAATCCCGAACAAGAACCGAATAAAGCCGATCATAAGGCCAGCAGGCCACAACTCTTGCCACCATCGACATGCAATATCTGCCCGGTAATGAATCGGGCATCGTCCGACACCAAAAAGCTCACCGCCGCGGCAATATCTTTAACACTTCCCATCTTTCCCGTCGGCTGCATTTGCAAAAGGCGTCGCAGCGACTTCTCGGGTAAGCCACGAGTCATGGGCGTATCGATCAAACCCGGCGCGATGGCGTTAACGTTGATCTGGTAGCGTGCAAATTCCAGAGCCAACGTTCGAGTAAGGCTGACCAGCCCACCTTTACTGGCCGAGTAATTGGCCTGTCCAATGTTTCCCAGCCATGCGCGCGACGAGATATTGACGATCCGTCCCGCCTGCTTTTCTTTCATTACGGGGAAGACTGCCTGACAACACAAGAAAGCACCCTTTAGATTGACGTCTAGCACTCTATCCCAATCTTCCTCTGATAGGTTTGTTAGGAATCCATCGCGAATGATCCCTGCATTATTCACCAAAACATCAACCGTACCGAATCGGGCCATTGTCATCTCAATCATGTCGCCGACCTGATCCTTCTGGGTAATATCGACAGGGGACGCAAGAACCTTACTCCCTCGCCCTTCCATTTCCAAAACCGTCCTTGCCAGCTGACTCTTATCAATGTCCGCAAGGACAACTCGATATCCGTCGATGGAGAGCCGCTCCGCGATAGCGGTGCCGATCCCTGAAGCAGCGCCCGTAACAATCGCAACTTGGTTTGGAGTTCGTTCTGTCATCAACCACGTTCCAACACCATTGCGATGCCCTGTCCGCCTCCTATACAGGCTGAAACTATCCCCAGTTGCTTATCATCACGATGCAGAGTCTTAAGACAGGTCAGTGCGAGGCGCACACCAGTCGCGGCAAGAGGATGTCCCATCGCAATAGAGCCACCGTTTACATTGAGCCTATCTTCATCGAGCCGTAATTCCTTAGCAACTGCGAGACATTGAGCAGCAAAAGCCTCATTGACCTCAAAGCGATCAATGTCATTGATGGACAGCCCTGTCTGTACGAGCAGCGTCCTAATTGCCTGTACGGGTCCGATGCCCATGATGTCCGGTTCGACACCCACCGACATATAGCCCCTGATCTTTCCAATTGGGGTTAGGCCATTCGCCCTGACGTAGTCGCCCGACGCCACGATCATGGCTGCCGCCCCATCGACAATCCCGGATGCACTTCCGGCTGTCGTGGGGCCAGTCTCCGAAAAGACTGGCGGCAACTTTGCCAATTGCTCCGTTGTCGTTCGGCGTGGATGCTCATCCTGAGACAACCCTTCAGGTCCCTTCAGCCTGAACTTACGTGTTTCGAGCGCGTTCATTTCAAAAATTCCACTCGATCCTTCGAACGCAACAATCTCGTGGTCAAAGAACCCTGCGGCAAAGGCGTCAGAATAACGCTGCTGGCTCCGAGCTGCGAATGCGTCAACCTCCTCACGTGAGAGCTCATATTTCTTCGCAAGATTATCCGCCGTTCGTCCCATCGGCACAGCCGCGGTATCATCCAGTGCCTCCCATAGCAAGTCGATAAAGCCAGGCTGTCCCAATGCAAAACCTTGGCGTGTCGTATAGGACGCGACAGGAAAGCGGCTCATGGTATCGGTTCCGCAGCCCAAAACAAGGTCTGCCTTGCCAATCGCGATCTGTTCTGCCGCCTGGCCTAAAACCTCTATCCCCGAGCCACAGATCCTCTGTACCATTAAGGCAGGGCTCGCCAGCGGTGCGCCGCTGTAAAGCCCTATATGTCGAGGCAAGAAGAAACAGTCTGCACTTGCTTGGCCGATATTTGCGACGATGGTCTGATCGATATCGGAGGCAGGAACCTGAGCCGCTTCTATTGCAGCCCGTGAAGCGAAGATTCCAAGATCGGTTGGCGAAACGGTCGACAAACTGCCCGACAATTTGCCGAAAGGTGTTCGTCTACCTTCAACAAGATATACATCTTCAAAGAGCGCTCCGTTGCCGCCATCCTTTGATCGAAATCCAGCGATAGTTGCTGCCATAGGTACTTCCCTTATCCGCCTCAGTTGAAATCAACAACCGATAAACTCGGGCCGTTTTCCGGTAATAATGCTTGACAGGCCGATTTGGGCATCCTTTGTTGAAAAAATCTGTTTCAATCCCCTGAGTTCTAACTTCAGGGCATCCTCTAAGGCCAGTTCTCCGCCCTCGTCTACCAATCTCATTGCCGTTTTCAATGCGATCGGCGCCTTTGCGCGGAGTTGCTTTTCATAAACTCCGAACGCGGAGTTCTTGAACAACTCATCATCAACGATTCCGTCAAAATCCGAGAACGCAATTCCAATATCATCCGTCTGTCGAGTTCCTTCCTGTGTCGGCCCGACAGAGAATGAATCCAGGTCCCGATAGTCAAACACCGGTTCAATCACGGCATCGGCCAACCCGAACACAACGGCCTGATCCGCATTTACGAATTTGCCCGTAGCGATCAACATTTTTGCTAACGGCTTACCGACAAGGCGTGGAGTTCTTTGCGTTCCGCCTAATCCCGGATAGATACCTATACCTGTTTCCGGGAAGGCAAGGACCGTATTTCTCGTCGCGATCCGATATTTGCAGGCCAAGGCCACCTCAAAACCACCACCCAACGTCAATCCGTCAAGATACGCATAGGTTGCTTTAGTAGAACTGCCGATCTTGTTAAGAATGTTCTGTCCAGATTCCGTGAATCTTTGGATACGATCCAGATCAGCAGCCGCTATCGCCTCGAGAAAGAATTTAATATCGGCTCCCGCGATGAAGGCCTTACCTTTTCCAACGATAAATATCTTTTCAATGTCAGTTCCTGCATCAAGTGAGTCAAAGCATTCGCCAAGCTGAGACATGACTTCCTCACCCAACGCATTCATGCGATCGGGAATATTAAGGATAATGAAGCCGCTTTTTCCGAACATCTTCGCCTGTACCAGATCAAGCGTAATGGCCTTTCCACGTGAAGAAAGAATATCTGGCAACGGCATACGCCAGGGCTCGAATACAGAGGCCACCATCGATCTCACCTTCTCAAGACCCAGCCTGTTTATCAGTTCAAACGGGCCCAGAGGCCACCGCAAACCAGTCCGAGATCCTAGGTCGACAGAGGTTTCGTCAACTACATCCTCACTTACCACTTGCGACGCTATGCCAAGTGCAGTACCCAATAGACGTTGCCTGACCTCAGATTCATTGTTCTTTCCTCCACGCAGGACCGTTTTATCATCAAGGCTCCAGTTCTCCCCCGACTCAACCTGTTGAGTCAAGATGTCGGCCGGTGCGTAGAATGGCCCTAGTTTCTCGGCGAGTCCTCTTGCTGCGTGCTGCGCTATTGAGACACCAGTCGCATTCATCAAGGCGAACGGCCCCATTCCAATACCGAACGCCTCACACGCTATTTGGTCAATAGCGCTCACGCTTCCGGCTCCTTCCTCATAAAGGCGAGCAGCTTCATTTAGCCACGGTACAAAAAACCGATTGATTGCGAAGCCGGGAGAATCTTGGATTATGATTGGGATCTTACCGTTGCGAGCATAGAAGTTCTCAAGATTTGTCAATATCTCAGCGTCTGTATCTTCACCGGCTATCAACTCCACTAACTTGTTCTTTGCGGCATGATAAAAATAGTGAACTCCTACAACCCGCTCAGGGTGCCTCAAATTTCGCGCGATATCAGTTACCAGAAAGGAGGATGTGTTCGTAGCTAGAATACACTTGTCCGATACGACAGCTTCGAGCTCTTTGAAGAGTTCTTTCTTTACGCTGAGGTCTTCAAAGACGGCCTCGACGAGGAATCCTACGTTCGAAAGATCAGCTAAGCGGGTTGAGCAGGTAATGCCTGCAACTACCCGTTCATATTCATCATCGTTGATCAATCGTCGATCCTTGGCTTCATCCAGACCTGACCGAATATGCCCCAAGCCCTTTGAAACGAACTCTTCACTCCGATCGACCAGAACGACACTCAGGCCCTTCATTAAAAAATGTTGGGCAATGGCGGAACCCATGGTACCAGCACCCACAACACCAACCGTCGCAGTTGATCTCATCGTCTGATCTCCAAGGTTTTAATTAGCGAATATACGATCGGGGTCACCGTAATATTGACGCCATACTTTTTGGCGTATTCAACCAATTTTCCACAGTGATAATCATTCTCCGTTTTCCGGCCTTTCTCGATATCGATCAGAATTGACGGTTTATGTTCACCCCCACTGTCTAGATAGGCCATGGCTTCTTGAATGAACTCCGCACCGATAGGAATGTCCATTGCGGCTGCGATCCTGATGCCCTCATCCAACATCTGTCTGACGAGTTCTCTCAAGTCTGGCTGGCCCATCACAAAACCCATGGTTTGGCGTGTCAGAGCGCAGACACTGCCAAGCGATGAGTTCAGCAGGGCCTTCTTAAACACCCACACACGGTAAGTTTCGTCTGCCTCCATGGGGAAATCAGCGCTCGACAGATCTTTTGCGATCTGCTGGATCAGATGTGAATTGACCGACTCAACATCTGAAATGAAATGTTTCATCGAGAAACTCACGCGAATCTCACTCTCATCGATCAATCCACACCCCATATTCAGAACCATACGAAGGGCCCTTCCCGGCCCGAACAGTCTTATGATCTGTTCCTCGACGTCCAGTCCGTTCTGGCATGAGACAAACAACATCTCATCGGGTACGTCCAATGTCTTGATCTGTTCCAACAGCGCCGCAGAGTCAACATTCTTTGTACAAATAAGGACAACATCAGGTTTCTTGGCAATGAGCTGCGCAAGATCCGTGTAAACGTTGTGCAGTTGTTCTTCAGCCTGGAGTTCTCCCGATACAAAGATCGGCCTGTGATCGAGTTGGCGTTTCTGCTCATCGAAATGGCAAAGCACCGACACCTGACGGCCTGATTTGTGGAGGTGAGCCGCCAAAACCCTCCCTACCGGACCAGTTCCGATAACGGCATAATGCAGATTTTCGATCGCTACTTGCTGAGCCTTAGACAAAAGATGACCTTCTAGCCGTTCACAAGGCAACGGTTCGATCGCGATAACCTGTGCATCGCTTGGGAGATCATCATACCTGCGTTCCAACATCGCATTGATGTAGTCGCTGAAATGCTCCTCAATACTGCCGGGAATCAGCTTAAACGAAGGGGTTAGTTCATTGTTCTCAAGGCTTAATTCGCGGTCGATGAGTAGAGCTTCCTTAATATTCAGAAAGGTCGTATCCCTCCTCTCGTTTAAGTGCCTGATACATTTGCCCAAGCAATTTGACAGTGCATTCAGATGTCGCGGATGCGAACATTCGTTACGCGACGTCTCCGTATCAAACTCGGCACCAATGCAGTCCTTGTTGGGAAAAACCAGCATGAACGGATGCGTCCGGCCATGACCAAACACATAAGAATGCTTGATATAACAACAGCGGTTATTCACATCATCTTCTAGCTCGGCAGGAAATATTTTCTCGCCACTGTCGAGTTTGAACATGCGTTCCTTACGCGAAATGATCTTGACGCCGTCCGGTGTGAGATCACCGATATCACCGGTCTTGAACCACCCTTCCTCATTGAAGGCTTTCTTCGTCGCTTCGGGATTCCTAAAGTAACCGCTCATTACGTTAGGCCCCTGCACGAGAATTTCATTGTCTCCACCTAGCGTTAGAGCAACTCCCGGAATTGGAAAACCAACAACGCCCGACTTACGTTCGAGATCAAAACCTGTAAGCGTGCAGCACGGCGAGGTTTCTGTCAGGCCCCATCCCTCAACAACAGGAATCTGTTTCGCCTTAAAAATATCCGACGTACTGATCGGCAATGGTGCGGCGGCGGTGAAGACAAACTGAAGTTCGTCATGAAAGAAGTCTTCTTCTGCCACCTTGCCAGATCTAATACGGTTCGCGATCTCCTGGTAGATTCTCGGCACACTAAAATAGATGTGGGGCTTAATACGCTTGAAGTTCTCGAGTAATCTATCGACATCTTTACCCTGAGAATCATCGATTGCCAGGCAGCCACCCGAGTGAATGGCAAAGAATCTCTCAAACAATCCACCGAAGCTGTGATGCCAGGGAAGGTAAGACAGGAAGCGCATTGCCGGTTCCGGCTTCCAGAGTATCTGCAAGGCCCTTTGCTGAGACATCAGATTGCCGTGGCTGAGCTGCACACCTTTCGGGAAACCGCTAGTGCCCGACGTATACATGATAAGAGCCATCGTTGACGGATCAACGGCTCGCATTAGACATTCAACCCGGGCCTTAGCTTCCGGATCGATCGAATGTCCCAACATGTCCTCAAAGAAATCGATCTGGTAACCCTTGTCATTCCGGGTTGCCAAGTTCTCAGATTTCAGCACCAATATCGTCTCGGGCAGGTTATCAAGACCGACGACCTCATCCGGCACATCTGTAATGAGCAGGTTAACATCTGAAAAACGCAGCAATCCTGACATCAATGGCGGAGGATATTTGGCAAAAATGGGCACACTGATCAGCCCACAACTCATCACCGCCATCTCGCAAACCAATCGCTGATAGCTATTACCAGCAATAAAAGCAACTCGATTGTTTTCAGGATCATCCGGTTCCAGACCGCTTTTTAACAGGTAGTCGATCGTCAGGATCACATCCTGAGTAATTCGCTCCCAGGTCCAATACCGAAAACGATCGCCGACACGTTCAGCCGCAGCGGGTTCCGCACACAATCGCTCGCGGTTGTCCAGGAAAAGCGAACCAACGTTCCTGGTGAACTCACCTAGATGTATGTCGGATCTGATTATATGCATCGTTCACACAACAAGTATCTAATCGCCGTTCAACAGACGGAACCGCATACCGGTCGGCTATTCGCTTTCGCTAGTAACACGTTGTGACGGAAACTGCCCCAAATGGCGGCCCCTATCGCTCCCGCAAAAATAGCACCCTCTTCACTTACAATGTTTACGTTAAGACGCTTGTCCTGGTCAGACAACTCCTGAATCGCGCTGACGAAACCAATATTCTTTGCCAAGCCACCAGTTATCAGGACTTGTCCCTCGGCGTTTACCATTCGCAGTAAGTTGACAAGTCTGGCCGCCATTGAAAGATGGATCCCCTGTAAGATATTTTGGGTTGAGATCTGCCGGCTCACCATATTGATGACATCCGTTTCGGCTAATACCGCACATATTCCCGAGACAGTCTCTGGGTTATTGGCCTGCAATGAGAGCTCGCCGACGTCATCAATGGCTACGCCGAGATATCGTGCGATATTCTCGAGGAACTGTCCTGAACCGGACGCGCATTGCGATGTCATTCGGTAGGACAATACCTTTGAACGCTCATCGATCAACATGACTTTCGAGTGCAAGGCCCCACAATCCACGACCGAGCGAACTGCAGGGTTTAGAAATATCGCCCCGCGAGCGTGGGCTGTCATCGAATAGAAATGGCCTCGACGGAAATCAACCATTTCCCCTTCGCCGGTCGTTGCCACATAGGCAATGTCGTCATGTCGCAGCTTCTTTAAAGCCAACACCCGCTCATAAGACTCATTGACGACCTTTTTCAAATCCCGCTTACGAAACTTATTTAGATCGTCGAGTATCAGTTTTTCACCGCTACCGTCACTGTCGAACTGCATCACCACCGTTTTAACGGAGTCGCACCCTACATCAATCCCGACCGTGTAATACATTTCGTTCCTCCAATAACTAGGCGATCTGTTCCGCCACCGGCCTGGCAGCTCTGTTGGTCGCTTTCAGTTTGCTGATCTCAAGGTCGGCCATTACCCCCTTCGGATCACGCTTCGCAAATAATGCAGCACCGACCGCTCCGGTGAAGATGCTGTCGGAACTGATGTTGATCTTGATCTCACCATAGTTTTCATCGATCAACTTCTTTAGTGCAGCGATGGCAGCCTCATTTCTGGCAACACCGCCGGTAAACGTAAACTCCGAGCTTACCCCACCCGATCGAGCGAGCAGCGACATCGCTCTCAGAATGATCGCGCGATGAAGCCCGGCCAGAATATCTTCCTGCTTCTCGCCGTAAGCCAAGCGTTCACGTAATTCAGCTCCTGCAAATACAGTGCAGGTCGAGTTAATTTTGACAGCCTTTTTTGATGTCATCGCAAGGGGCCCGAGTTGATGGACGCCCATATTCATCTCATCGGCAATGTAGCCAAGATAGCGGCCGCAACCCGCGGCACAACGATCATTCATTTGAAAGCTTGTAACAATGCCGCTGCCATCGACTTGAATTGCCTTAGTATCCTGACCACCGATATCCAATACCGTCTTGGTATCCGGGAACATAAAATGAGCACCGAGACCATGACATAGGATCTCAGAACGGATCTGCTCCTTGGCGAAGGGCAGTGTAAGGCGTCCATAGCCTGTACCCACGGTGTTCAGGATATTAAATTCTTTTTTTGTGATATCAAGAACCGCATCGCAGATATTGCCCTTCAGATCTTTGAACATCTCCATCTCAACCACACGATCGCGGGCGAAATCGAGGTATTCCCTATAGAACAACGCGAAGCTCTTGTTCTCGACCCTGATAATCGCGGCATCAAAGACACCAACAAGACGTTCGAAGGAGAGTTGTCGTTCTTTGGTGACGAGGTCAGCCTGTTTCAAATAGAGACTAGTAGCCAGATCACGGAAAAAGTCGCTTTGAACCTCTGCACCAGGCAGAAAATCTTGATATGCCTGCAAGACTAGAAAATCGAAAATGGTTTCCTGTGCTTCGAGATATTCATCAGTATCTTCCTTGTGATGGATCCAATTCTTAACAATACTTGTGACCTCGTTGCGTAATGCTTCGAGTTGTTTCAAGTGCTGCGCCAATGCATATTGGCAGGCTAGGTTGTCCATTACGGAATCGAGTTGGGAAGCAACTCGCGGATCTCCGCCAAGTTTACGTTTCAGCAATTCAAAGCGGGCATTGATCTCTGCTTCCTCCCTAGCCACCTGACAGGCCAGCTCATAATTGCTCCGTGAGTTGGTTATGCCTCGACCAAGAATATTCTCATTCTCATCAAGAAAAACAGCCTTCGTTGTGGTTGACCCCAAGTCGATCCCGATGTAACAGCAATCCATCGCTTGCCCTCCTATACCGTCGCCCTCTTAGCTTCGATCATCTGGAAATAAGATTCCATCCGGTTCTTGATGTTGGCTGCATTAAAGTACCGCGGATCGACCAGGTCGGATTCGATAAACGCACCTGCCTTTCCCGTTCGCTGTTCAAGCTTTCTCAACATCATCAATTGGCCTGCGGAGAACGAGTTACAGCTTTTGATCGAATTGATCAGAAATCCGTCAGCGTGATACTCGTTAATGTACTTTTCGATCAGATCTACCCTGGATGGCAGGTTTCGATTCGTGTAACAGCCGAGACAATAATCTGCCAAGGTTTCCATCGGATGAGCAGCATCGTGTCGAAAACCCAGCTCATATAATCCGCCTACTTTCGAATACGTCGAGGCAACCATGACTGCTCCCTCATCCGAAAAAACCTTCCAAAATTCTCTAAAGCTGGTCCAATTCGGCGGCCCTTCAACGACGATCCTGTATCTTTGATGATTCAGTTCTCCTTCAGGCGTCGTCGGCCCGAGTTTTTTTGCAACTCGATCTTCGACCTCATTTCTCAAGGAACTGTAATAGTTCTCACACTCCGGCAATCCCCTAAAGGCACTGAAGATCGGCCCAATATAGTAAACCCCGCCGAAGTAGGCATCGATGGGCGAGGGACGGTTCTTGGCAGAATTCCAAACCCACACGAGATCGTCTTCGGCCCTGGCAGAGCTCTCCAAAAGGACCTTTAATTTCTCCTCGTCCAATTTGCGCCCAGAGACCCTTTCCAATGCAGGCACCACTTCTTCGCGCAATTGCCTGACTATGTAATCTCTCATTGTGTCGGTAATTTCGCCGTCACCCTGATAAGGCACCTGCAGCATCACGACGGGGCATTTGTACTCCTGCTTCAACAGCTCGAACCACTTCATAAAAGTGAAGCACCCGGTATAGCTCAACAGCAGCAGATCCGGTTCGGGGATCTTCTCTCCGGTTGGTCCGATATTGCCTTTCTTCATCATTCCGATATCACATTTGACATAAGTGCAAACGTCTTTTGAATGGCCTGTTTTCTCAGCTTCCTGAATATAGTCGCCACTCTTCTTTCGCATTCCCGACTGTAGGGCATTGATCTCGGGGTGGACCGGCACCATGTCGAAGGCATAGATCAGTTCGTTAAGATTTCCAGGCACGAAGGTATAGACCACCTTCTTGCCCTCCTCTTTGGCATTTGCCAGTTTTACAAAGTGCTCTCCGATCATCTTCTTCTGGAGCACCATGCTCTGTTCCTTTTGAACTTCCCGGCGTTCAGTTGCTGTCGTTTCCATTATTCGCCTCCCCAGAGCTTTATCGAGTCGGCAAAGGTGCCGGTCTGCTCTTTGATTACCTGAATTTGTCCGGTATTCTCCGCATACTTAAAGGCAGTGTACGGAATATTCTCTCGGCCTAATACACTTTGAAGCATTGGTCTCTCCAATAGCGCGGGATCGCAGAAGCTGGGAGCGGCAAAAACAACCCCCTCGGCTTCTCGGTCGCGAACCATATCGGCGAGATACTTTCCTTTATCCTCACTATCATCGTAACGGGAAGCGGTAGAAACCGTATTACTCAAGTAGCTATCAACGATGGCCCGCAACGGCTCATCGGTTTCCGGAATATCACATGTCTGATAGCGATTGCATAACATCCAGTCATCATCGACGATGTAGCAGCCGCTATTCTCCAAAGCCCTTACAAGCGACAAAGGCGGCTGTTCGCAGAATGCCCCCGTCACGACCACCCTGACGTTATCAAGGTGCGGACGGTCACAATCTCTCACGGCGCTGATATACTCCCTCAGGAGTTTTGTATGTTCGGTAACTTCAAGGATGTTTCCGGCCCTGGCCAGCAAATAGACCTCGACAGTCAAAGCCCGATGCGGCATTTCTGAACGAAGGTCATAGAGTTCCCGGATCGCACGACGATTCTCGTTATAAATGCGGATCGACCTATTAAGATCGTCCGAAGTAATCGATTTACCGGAAATCTCCTCAAAGTCCTGCGATATCTGTCCGATCTCGCTCAGGTAGTAGTCTCTTCCCGCTCTTGCAAAATTCTGTGGAAAATCCAGATACTTGACATACTTGTCAGGAAACTCCATCTTCCACATACCGCTCAGATTCCGGATAACGTCACAAATTGCCGGAAATAACACGCCATCGAGACAATCGAGTTTGCCTGTAACGCCAAGTTCGATCACGGAACGTGGTAGATGACAAATGTACGACTGGAAGTATGCATCGCCCCGAATAATTTCGAGATTGTCTCCGCCACCCATAATACCCACCGGCAGCATGCCGTAAGCATGGACCAATTCCCTGGGCACATAAACCGGCAGATAGCCAATCGCCTTTGAACCATGCCTCGCCTTCCAATCCTTGACATAATTCAGATCGAGATCGTGATAGAGGGTTTCACATTGATTGATGATCTCGTCAACTCGCATCTGAGTGTTCTCCTGTCCCTTTCTGAGCGTTTGCGACTTGGCCGTGCGGGCCGTTTCCGGCACACCCTTTTGTAAAGGTGGTGTAAATATCGGTGGCAAGTTCGTTGGCCGGGCCATGCTCGTTCTTCGAATACCAGCCGTAGATCCAGTTCATCATTCCAAATAGCAGATAAGTCTTCCGGCTGATCTCGGACGCCGTAAACCTTCGTTCTGACGCTCTTTCCAGATACCCCGCAACCACCTGAGTAACGATCGATGCATAGTCATCCTTGAGTTTGCCAATGATCCTACCGCGTTTTCTATCAATATCCTGGGTACCGAACATCATCACCCGCATTTCATTCAGATGGTTACTGAAAAACTCTATATGGTTGCGGATAATCGCTTCGAGCTTCTCCCCCGGAAGAGTGTCCTGTTGCGATATGCTTCGCGCCCTCTGTAAAAGAGCCGTAAATCCACGTTCGTTTATTTTGAACAACAGATCATCTTTACTCTCTAGGTAGTGGTATAGGCCCGACAAACTGTGTCCTGTGGTTCCCGCTAGATCACGCATGCTGGTCCCGTGATACCCTTGTTTTGCCATGAGCTCTGCGGATCTTTTCAGGATCTCATCCAAATTGTTGTTTCCATTCCGATTAACAGACACCTTCTTCGCCGTCAACCGCTGATCCCGTGCTCTCTTCAACACCCGAAATTCTCTCCTTTAATCACTTAATCAATTACCCGTCCAAACGGGGCTGCGTTTTTCGAGAAATGAATGAATCCCCTCATTCGCATCGTGGGTCTTCATTAGTTCATTCAGATACAGCTTCTCCATGTCCTTTATCAGTCCCCGATAGTGGCGTACGAGTGACAACCTCGCTGCTTGATGAGCAAAACGCAAACTTGATGAACTCTTGGGTACGATCTCTTCTTTGATAAATGCGTCAACCGCTGCCTGAATGTCGCCTTTGTCGGCAACGAGTGCTGCAAGTCCTGCCTCTCTCAGCCCAACGGCGTCGAGCATAGTACCGGTGATTATCATTCGCACGGTGACCGCACTCTTGGCCAAATATGGCAACAATACAGCGGCAACCGGAGGAAAGACTCCAAGACGAATCTCAGGTACCGAAAACTTCGCAGTCTCATCTGCAACAATGAAACTGCAGGCCAGTGCCAGTTCAAAACCACCGCCCAAACAATAGCCGGTAACCTGGGCCAGGGTCGGCACGGGATACCCAAGGATCTCCCCGATCGTATTGTGAAACTTCGGCAGCATCGCTGTTACCTGATCAGCTGTATGCTCTTCGACAGAAGCACCAAAGCAGAAATCTTTGCCATCTCCCTTGAAAACAATTAGTTTGAGCTTGTCATTGTGTCGTTGCTGGCGCATGAAGCGCGATATCTCACCCATCATACGGGCGGAAAGAATATTCGCGGGCGGCATATTGAGTGCCAACTCAATCACCTGACCGTCATAGTTCTCATTGATTCTTATGGTCTCGAA
The DNA here is from genome assembly GCA_016715795.1 of Chloracidobacterium sp. NCBI lineage: Bacteria > Pseudomonadati > Acidobacteriota > Blastocatellia > Chloracidobacteriales > Chloracidobacteriaceae > Chloracidobacterium > Chloracidobacterium sp. The sequence goes on along the minus strand of JADJXP010000001.1, from coordinate 842,446 downwards.
GCTCAAAGTTAAGTCCTACCTATCATGTTGGTCAGACTGGCATGATCTCGTTGATCAGTGCATCATCCCACGGCGTGGCATTCGCCAACGCCCGGCGTAATTTCAGGAAATCAACTTCCCGATTGTTCTTTGGCCCTTCGTTGAAGGCTCTAAATCCGGCTCTGGCCTCCGTCATCATGTTCAAAGCGAGCCATGAGCGATTCGTCTCGCTGTTCCGTTGCCAATGCTCGAGCTTTTTCTTTCGTAAAGACTCTAATGTCTTGGTCAAACAATCTGGCATTGTCAGCGATAATCGGTGCGCAAACCTTTCGGTTTCCTGATCCAACAATGTCAGGTCGATCTCACATTCAGATGCGATCTTCTTGGCCGCTTGCCCTTCCTCTCCGACCTTAAATGCCCCGTACGAGGGGTTGCCCCATGTGTCATACGCTTCGGTGCACACGAGCGGGTTTGAGATAAACTTGCCGTTGCGATCTTTCATAACCGGAACGATCTTGTTGACAAGGCCCAACCGAACCGCAGCATGAGCCGACCACAGTTCACATAACGAGCACGACTCGATCGCATTGTTGATGCCAACAAACAGGTGCAGAAAGTCCGTCGAACCACCGTCTGGTGCCGAACCATGCTTGGGGCCGGCTTGTCCAAAGCGGGCCGTATCTGCGGCGATCGAATAGTCGCATGCCATCCCTATCTCCTGCCCGCCGCCAACCCTTAGACCGTTGACTCGGTTGATTACCGGTTTGTCGCACAGTAGGATACCTGTGACCATGTCATTAAAGAGCCGCATGTACTGCTTGTATTCCTGAGGATTACCGGAATAATACTCTGCATACTCCTTTGTGTTACCGCCGGTGCAGAATGCTCTTTCACCGACCGCGGTAAAGACAACGGCGACCACGCTTCGGTCGCATGATGCTTCTCGAAAGGCGAGGATCACTTCCTTTATCGCCAAAGTGGTATAAGAGTTGAGTTGAGACGGATTGTTCAGAATGATCCAGAAATTATATAGACCATTGACGAGCTCACCGCTGTCATCCAGCAATGGTCGCTTCTCCACATTGATGCTTTGGTATTCGTAGCCATCCAAAATGTGATGATTCTTCATTGATATTCCTTTCAAACAAGTTGTTTCACGGTGAGCGTAGTCTTCATCGCCAGATTCAAATTGCTGATTTCACTCCTAATGCCGCTGTGGATCAGGAACCAAGATAGCTCGCTTCGTAAGTCGGTGTTCCAATGCCTCCGTAACCACACGATTGATATCCGATAGTGGAAACTGCTGAACGTTGTTTACCACGTTGATCTTTCGAGCGAGAACGTCGTTAATTACATCTGCATAATAGACAGGTCGACACCCCCAGTTTCCGAAGACGTCAGCATCAAACGCCATAATATTGCTCAGCCGGAGATTCACCTTTTCCATCGTAAATCCAACGATGCCGAGCGTTCCCGCGTAACTCAATAGCGAAAATGCGGTGATTTGACCTGCTGCGAACCCGCTAGTCTCGAAAATCCTCCATTGATTCTTCGGAAGATCGTTCTCCTTGACCAGATCCCGTATTTGCGTCTTGATATCACGCTCATCCATGTTCAGTGTACAAATACCAAAATCGGATCCGTGTTCTAATGCACTACCCACCTTCACTGCATCAATATCCAGCGAGATGACCTTAGCCCCGGCATTTCTCGCGTGCTGCACCAAGTAGAGCCCGATGCCGCCAACCCCTATGACAATTGCCAGATCTCCCTTCTTTAATCCACTGCGGATTAATGACTGATACGGTGTTGTGATCGCGTCGGCAATGACTGAAAGCTGAGCCAGATCAAGATCGCCCAAGTCATCTGGAAGTTGTGCGAGGAATTGTCCGGGAACTGAGACGTGACTGGCAAACCCGCCGTGAAAGTCATTACCCGGCATAAGTTGCCGTTGGCAAATGTTGTCGCGCCCGGCCTTGCAAAGCTCACATTGGCCACAAGGCAGTACCGCGGGAACTATGACATTCTTCTCCAAAAGCGATGCATATTGCTCGCCGGCAGCGATGACTTTACCGCTGATCTCATGGCCAACTACCAACGGAAGTTCGTGCTTTGTCTTGACCGCTCCAGTGATGAATCCGATGTCAGTATGACAGAGGCCGCAGCCCGCAACCTTTACAACCACATGATCCGGCGCGACAGAATCAATAGCGAACTCGCGCCTCTCCAATGGCTGACCGGCTGCAACAAGATATTCGCCGTAGGCTCTGATTGGGTGCATCGCGTTTCTCCCGTTCGGGATGGGCAAGAACAACAATACCCGAACGAACGTTCGTACTACAATACTCTAAAGATAACTCAATATCAACTTAGGTGGTGAGCGTAACGGGTCCGCCTCGCGCGTTTCCATACACCTCCTTGGAGCAACCAGAAACCGAACCACTATTGCTTCTCCGCAGGTACTGGGCAGATTAGGTCTGCAGGCGTTTATTGAACCGACTTAGGTGAGATAGACAGAACGGGCATCTCACAATGCGCGTGAAATGCCCGTATTTATTGGCTCCGCAGGTAAGACTCGAACTTACAACCCTTCGGTTAACAGCCAGATTCACTTTGTAACGTATGATATCACCAGATATCATTCAACGCATGAAAAGGTTACATAACCCCTTTATTTTGGGGCATTATTGATTCTGTTGTCACTCATCCGATATCATAGAATAGCACGAAATATCATGCGGATACTAGATAAATATTTAGATAACTGCTAGATATAGGAGTGTGACAACGCAACAGAAAAAACGAAAACGATCGGCTCCAAAATATTGGATTCAGATAAAGGGCCGCTTATACGCCAGATTCCAGTATAAGAATGAGCGGGGCAAATATCAGGTCAAGTACAAACCAATCTCTGATAAACGAACAGCACGAAGTGTTGTCGAGGGTATGAGGCGGGAACTGCTTGTACACGGGGAAGAGTTATTCAATAGCGAAAAACTCACTATCGAACAGTTGATGGACATGTATGAAAAGAGCGAGCTCACAGAAGCAACCTTTCAATCTGGAGTAAAAGTTAAAGGGAGAAGATCGATTCCTCCGGTTCTTTCAGCGACCAAACCCTTACGTCAATATTTTGGTAATAAACGGATTCGTTTGATCAAACCCAGCGATATAAAGAACTATAAAGACAGTCGCCTAAACACACCGGTCGAGATAGAGGTAAATCAAAAAATAAAGGTTATCGATAAGAAAACTGGCAGGCCAAAGACAGAGATTAGAAAAGTGATCCGCACGCGTCAACGAAGGATCGCGACGGTCAATCGCGAACTTGAACTACTTAGAACAATTCTTAACTTCGCGATTCAGAATGAGTGGTTGATCAAAAATCCTTTCGTATTGGCAAAGGGAGTAATTTCCAAGGCAGCCGAAGCTCAGCGCGATCGTATCCTTTCGTTTGAGGAGGAACAAAGACTTTTGGAGGTTTGTGTTGGCAGAAAAGCTCATTTACGGTCACTTTTAATCTGTGCCCTGGATACGGCGATGCGGCGAGGAGAGATATTAAAGATGCGTTGGCAAGATATTGATTTTGCAAAAAGGGAAATATATATACCGCAAACAAATACGAAAACGGAGGTTGCAAGAGTGGTTGGAATCACCGTGCGGCTGAGAAAAGAATTAGAAATTTTATGGGGCGCCTCCTCAAAGGATCCAACTACTACTGTCTTTGGAATTGTCAATACCGTGAAAAATGCATTTAAGTCCGCATGTGAAGAGGCATCTATTGAAGACTTTAGGTTTCATGATTGCAGACATACTGCGACGACAAGAATGATCGCGTCCGGTACTCCACATACCGAGGTAATGAAGGTCACTGGACATTCTCAATTAAAAACTTTTTTACGCTACCTAAACATTACGCCGGAAACAACTAACAAAGTTGCTTCAAATCTCGATGGCTATCTTGCGAAGAATCAACCTACTGGTGATTCGATATCTGAAGCGATAAATTGAGAGGCATGGGCATGTAATTTCCGAGTTTGAGTCCATGCTTTAGCCCGCAAAAAAAGGCCTCGTCACTCGACAAGGCCTTACTTTATCCAACCGCCCTTCAAATCTCCTATTCTCTGCCGTGAAACCAACGTCGGATACGCTGCCAAAATGGCTCTCTATCGAAATTATCCTGCGTCTCACTACGGTCAATTCGGTACGTTGAGTAAAATTCATCTTTCATACCACGATCCTTTTCGCGACCAGCAGCGATTTCTTCCTTCGACCACTTCGGAGCCCAGACGATACTATTCTTCCTGATCCAATAATGTGATTGACAATCATAACTCCAATTGCCAATCGAAGGGTTTAGCGAAACTGTTTCACCGTCGAAAATCAATTTCCAATCCGTCGGTGACAGCGGTGTAACCACTTCTTCAGCGCATCCACACGCACACAGGTGAACTGCGGTCGCGAACTCCACCGAAATGTAAAGTGTGTTTCCTTCCAGTCGTGCAGGAATATTCCTAACGAATGCGTATTCAAGAGTCTTCATTTATCAACTCGTTTGTATTTATTGCGTAGATGCTGTTGTGCTCCTCGCCCAGGTCCTGAAAGAACTTCGCCATCTTCTTCCACTTGATCACCGCTAATACGGCGGCCATTGCATTAAGCTCTGCAATCTGGATATTCGTTTGGTACAGATCGACAGGATCGGCATCGGACACGTCGATGCGGTTCTTTACATGACCACGGTGATTCGCAGTGCTGCACGTGACGCGTATCTGGCCAATAAGTTCGTCGGTCGTGACATCTAGACCGATCCCCGTGTCGATAAACGCAACATTGCTCTGCTCCAGCTTATTGATGATTGTAGCCTTGTGGGTTCCACCGTCCATTGCAAGAAATACGAAGTTCATCTCTTCCAACTCATCGACATTCGCGGCGGTAACGTGGACAGGATGGGCGATAATCCGCTTATGCATCTTGCCGTAAAGCTCGGCAAAGTAATTAACCTTTTGCTGCGGTCGATCCAGATCTTCGGCTGAAGGTGCTCCAGGTGACCTAAAGGCATTATGCTGACAGAATAAATCACCATCGAACAAGTGAATTTCTGCTACTGGGGTTTTCGCGATTAAATCGAGCAAATACGAACCAGTTCCACCGAGACCTACGATAGCCAGCTTATGTGGTTTTAGCTTCTGCGAAATCTCGTATATGTGGGCACGGCTCGAATTTGAGTCAGGATAGTGAAAAACGGAGCTGTTGTCGTCATCGCTCTCCACGACGCGAAATGATTTTGGCGTTACACGGGGATCGATCGATGCCGCGGGGGCTGAGATGATCTCTGCATAGGTATTCATCTTCTCGAAGTAGTTGGGATAGCCACCCTCGGGCTTGTTCGAAAATGAATGCCCAACAAGCAGTCCGTCGGCGAGCGTTTGTTCGCCACTTGAATGCTTTATCGCAAGTATCTCGGAACCGTCGTTATTACAAGGATGTTCGCCAATCCAGAATGCTACATGATTGTCGACAGGATTTACGGCGGCTCCCGCAGCCACCGTGAGGTGGCTGACGAGAGTTCCGTATTTGACTTCTTTCTGAGCGTTAACGTACGGGATGGTGTTTACAATGAGAAACGCATCCAGAATTCGCACGACATAACCCTCATCACGAAGACGCTTGAGGTCGGGACTATGATTTATCAGTTTTTGTGACATTAAACACCATCCCGTCCCTGACCTTTACTACATTACCTTTCACCATCGAACCCTTTGGGTTTTCCGCGGGGCCTTTGCTATAGGTGACGGTGTAAATCGTGGTGTCGCTATTAACGATGGTGCCAAACGCGAGTTTGACAACCTGTTCGAACGAGATTTTCCTCTCGCCCCATATGACCTCGCGACCATTTACGATGATCGCAAGTTCGTCTTTGCGGCTCGCCGCCGCTGCTGTATTTTGAGTTTCCATAAATAAATAATTTTCCTCTTTAAATTAAATTGAACGTGATATACCCTGTCCCTGTTACTTCCCTCAAGTTTTGACTGAATTTGGAGCGTGGAAAGTGAATATTTCTCGTCCTATATCGATAAGCGACTGAACCCCACAAAAATTACGAAAAAAAATGTTTCTCCTTCGTAATTTTTTGCGACCTAGTTCGCATAAGTAGTAACGAATCGAAAAAATGGCCAATTCGCCACCTTCAATTAACTGGCAACGTGTCATAGGCAAACTCACCTATTCTGCGATGCGGTGGATGGTCAATAAGCGAGGTGTGGATCGAAACGACCCTATTATTCGGGGCATAAGTCCCGGAGACCTTGCGCAGGAAGCCGTTGTCGAGGTAATTGAAAAGTATGCAGAACTTTCAAAAACCGGTACCGAGGAAGAATTTCTGAAAATGGCTCACAGGATCATGTGGCACGATTTTCTTGATCTTGTAAAGACGAAAGAGTATCGGGCTCGCGAACGCCTTGATGAACAAGAGAGCGAAAGAGAAGAAGAGTTTGGCGAAGCTGAGAAGCAGCTCCAAGAACTTGAAGATGCCGACGTCATAAAAGAGTTTTACGCGATTGCAGGCGACGACCAGGAGCTAAAGGATTATATCGATGCAGTAGTCGAACTCGGTTTATATAAACGGGAAGCAATTGCGGATATTCTCGGGGTCTCCGCGCAAGAAGTAACCAACCGGCAACGGCGGTTGAACTATAAGTATCTAAAGAAAGAGAAAAAAAGGAGAGAATGATAATTCATTGAAGACATGAGTGATTCAAAAATAACATTAAGTGATTTGGATCCACCTGCTGACCCACGAATCGAGGCCCTGCTCGGCCATGATCTTGAAGTTGACGATGAAGTGGTTGAAGAGATTCTTCATTCGCGCGGCATAGACACAGAGAATGTGGTCGCTGAGTTGAAAGAGACACTTCTAAAACGCATTAAGGTATATACAGAAGCTGGTGGCCATGAGGAAGAACTGAAGAATCTTCATTTTTTTGCTCGTGACATGACCAAATATCAAAAGGCGAGAGCACCGGAATCAGTTGAACCAAAGACGTGGATAAAGAGTCTGCTTGAAAACACTAACAAAGGTCAATTCCCCGGTCAGCTCGCGAGGGCATATCGAGGACGGAAAGATGATGACCCCACAGGCGACGAACGCAAATTGATCGACGAAATGGAAGCAGAAGTGAATGATGACGAATGATAGAACCACCGCAGCCTGAGGACTACGCCCGTCAACTCCTACGAGCGCTTGAACGTGATCGGCTCGATCAACTCGAGGCTTGCCTGCGACCGCTGCGACTTACCCTTAGAGAAAGTAAAATGACATCGTTCGAAGGGCTGCTGATTTGTCGTAAGGATCGCTCGAAAGGCGCAATTGCGGTGAGTACGGCGATTCAGGAGGAAGGGCGAAGGCTATTCACGGTGTGTCACGAAGTAGGGCATTACGTTCTTCCAGGGCACGGTGCGTCTGAATGCCGCTCAAATGAAATTGAATCTTGGGGTGGACGATCCTCACAAAAAGAAATTGATGCAAATCGGTTCGCCTCTGAATTGCTTCTTCCCACGCGCATCCTCTATCCGATTGTTGTCAAGAAGAAAGCAACCATCGCTCTAGCGAAGTCGGTCAGCAAGGATTTCAACACATCACTTACAGCCGCAGCCTACAAAATCGTATGTTTGACGGAAGAAGCGTGTGTTCTGGTGTGGAGCGCTGATTGTAGGGTCACATGGTTTAAGAGGAACGACAACTTCTGGGGGTTTCTGGAGTCGGGAGCTCTGGACGAGCAGTCACTCGCGTTTAAACTGATGAAATCCGGCGAGCGAGAAGCGGAAGGCAGGGTGTTTGCTGAGTGCTGGCTTCAGGGCGATGGGCTTTCAGGAAAGAATAAGCTCTGGGAGGATTCAATTTTTCTGCCCAGCTACAACGCGGTATTGACAATTCTTACAGCTGACAACTAGAAAGCCAATACGACATGTTTGATGCTCAACGACAAGACATACTTTCGTCTCTTGAAAAAGGCGTACGAGCAATTACAAATCAGCAGTCTTTGGCAGGCCAAGTTTATTTTTTCTGGACTGACTGTGAATGGTATGAACGGTCTTCCTCGCTATTTGACTCCGGCGGCAAGAAGTTTGTTGATCTCGGTTGTCAGTTTTGCCCGGTCGAGTTTTGTTTCGTCTGAAATGCCAAGTTGTTCCTGCCAATAGACCGGTTTTGGCGGCGTGTCGTTCCATTCGGCGTCTTTGTCGTAGAGCAGATAAACGTCCCAAGCGTCGCCGTCGATGCCCAGAACGGGGGCGTAACCTGTTGGAAGCACGTTGCCGCCGTCCCAATAATGCGCGACGCGCGATTCGGAGAGATTCTTTGTCGCACGGCCGACGGTTAGCTGTGCGTCGCTCGGAAGGATCGGCACCCAAACCGAATAAACTTTTACGTCCTGCCCTTGTGTGTTCGCCAAGACCTGGCGAATTTCGGATGCACCGAATAAACAGTGCCCTCAGGTAGGCGAGAGCAAGGTGACGAGCCGCACCTTGCCCTTATCGCGGTTAAAGTCACGCTTTACGTCGGCGATGTTGGTGGAGTATTCGTGACCGCCGGTGAACTGATAAGCAACGAGTCCGGCGAAACCGATAAGCACGGCAGCAACGACAATAAGTTTGATCTTGGTTCGCTTTGTCATGGATTCACCTCAGCAACAACTTGCTCCGCTCGTCTTTGGCGGACACGCGACCGAACCGTAGGAACAAAAAACGCAACAATCACCTGAAAGCGGCTTGAGCATTTCTTTGCAGTCTTCGCATTCCCAAAAGAACACGCAAGCGTCAGTCGGCATTTCCTCGGTTTTCTGAAAGCCGCACTTTGGACATGTAAGAGTTGATTCGTTAGTTTTGTTCATTGACTTTGCAAGCGTCGGCACAGCGTTTGGCCTCGATGGAATTCCATATAGCGACAATCAGAAGGCCCGCGAGTCCGGAGTAAAGAATCTTGACGTTCATGTTGGTGTTCAGAGCGTAGAGCACCGCAGCGGTTGATAAAACACCTAGAATGAGGGGCAGAACTTTCTTATGCCCGCGGTATGCGATGACCGTTCCGGCGAGCGCGACAACAACAAGGACTTGCATCGCGTAAAGAATATATTTCTCGTATGGTGCAAGAAATGTCAGCCCGAGGATCGACCCGATAAGGCTCAGGAACGGAAAGCAACACGGAACCGCAGCGCCCGCGACCACCGCGCCAATTGAACCGACCTTGTCAAGAATATTTGTTGCCATAAATTAGTTTCGTTCCGCGTGCGCGATCTCAATCACGACCGGACAATCAACGGAATCGGGATGCTTTTTCAGTTCCTCTTCACATTCGGCGACGTAATGTTGCAGCTTATCTCTAAATTCGCGCATTGCCTTCATTCGAGCGTCGAGTTCCTTGAGTTTTGCATCGAGTAAGTCGTGAACACGCAAACAATCGCTCATGCCGTTTGTCGTCAAAAGCGTGCCGATCTCGTCAAGCGTAAAACCCAGATCCTGCGCCTGCTTGATAAAAAGAACACGGTCAACGGTGTCCGGTGTGAAAATTCGATAACCGTTCGCCGTTCGAGGAGCGAGGGGCAATAGCTCGCGACGTTCGTAATAACGCACCGTGTCAATACTGACACCAGAACGCATTGCAACCTCACCAATGCGAAACTCACCTTGCATAAAGGAGTATTCTACACCCTTGACCTGAGTCCAGAGTCAAGCGGAAATGAAATTGAGAATTTACTGAATGAATATAAGAAGGACGCCGCACGGGTCCCAAACGTGGAATATCTTTGTATCACCGATTGCTTCGGGTTCGTCGTAGCGAGCATATCCATAGTTGCCTGAGTCAATGACTTTTTTTGCATGATCATACCAGACGTCAACTGATTCGACCTCAAACTTCATCATGAAGTTTTCGGCCCAGTCTTTAACGTAATAATTTTGAAGGCGAAAAACCGCTCCCCCCAGCCTGCAGTCCATCGTATCGCTCCATCCCTCTGTCAGATCAAACCCAAGCGCCGAATAGAACCTTTTCGACACATCAAAATCCTTCGCAGGCGTATAAATAACTAATTCTTTGACGGTCGGTATCATCGTTTGGGAAAAGTATCATTAAGCGTCTTGGTTTGGCAAGAAAATGGCTTAATGGCATTCGTTCGTGTCGCAGCAGGTCTTGCCGCGAATTGCGTCGACACCCTCGACGCTGCCAGCAAGAACGCCTGCCGAAACAGCTATGATGCCTTCGACAGAGTTCCAGATGATCGTGAGAAAGGCCAGAAACCTGCCCTTCCTCACGCGATCTATATGGTTTAATACGCTGTCCATCAGAATCTTATTTCACACTTTTCTATTCTATACCGCGTTCTTTTTAAAACCATGCGAAGAGTGTCGGTAGGATTAGAAGAGTCAATGGCGTCGAGGTTATCAGTCCGCCGATGACCACGGCTAGCACACATATATCGTGGTCAGACACAAAGCTATCGTCAACGGCCGTTTATTCCTGCCAGATGCCGATATTTCGTGTGCGTGTCCGCATCCCATGTTTTAGTCGTTAACTCTACCGGCCTGCGCCCGGCGTCCGAATATTCCCCATCCGTAGCTTGCCAGCGCCAGAGCAATAAGAATGTACACTGTCATCGAAACGACATACCAGATTGGCGTGAATTGAATTCCAAAGATGGTTATGTCCAGGCCCGAGATCAAAATTACTGCGCTTGAAAAAGCGTGGAAGGCTTCGGCATCACAAAAGAATTTCGCAATCTCTTTTTTTTAGCAATAGCCATCACTTCTTACCCTCCATAGGCCCGCTTGATCCTGCCGTCAAAATTGCTCGGCCTTCACCCACAGATGTGCTTATAAACTGATCTAAAAGCCTGACTTTCTTAACATTGTCATTCATTATCTTAGAGACCCAATTCTGATAAAGGAATTTCTTAATGCCACTAAGATTAGTTCCGTGAAGACCATAAAACTCATCCGGCGAATCGAAAACACCGTAATCCCGAACAATCCCTTCATTTTGAATGAAGGTATCGCATTCGTCCCAATTTGTTTCGAGGTTGTCAAAGTTTTTCACGTCGACACCGAACCCGCAGAATGGCCCTTTTTTTTCTCTGAATTTTGACTTTAAGCCCTTAAGATAACGATCATCAAGTATGAGACCCTCCAAGCGATACCACTTTTCGTCGAAAAAAACTTCGACCCAACTGTGCAGGATCTCTGCCGGGGCGATCAGATAAGCGAGCCCATTTATCAACCCTTTTTGCAGTTTCTTGTGAATCCTAAATCCGTGCAGTCTACAAGGAACTCCAACCGCCCTGAGGAGCGCCATAAAAAGAGTGTTTTTCGTATTGCATTGACCGAAGCCGTCTGCTAGCACGTTGGAGGCCTTGATATTGTCGGACGAATTGTATCCGAATGGAATGTCGTTTTGAACAAAAACGTATAGGGCCGCAATCTTCTCTTTCTGGCTAAGCGTCCGCCAGCCTCTCTTATCTACAAGCTGCAATATGGCTTTGCTGTCAAAGTCAAGGATTTCTGTTTTTCTTAGGTACTGTTCCATATCCTTTTGAAAAGGAAAAATATCTTTCGGGCCTGCGCGGTCTTCGACAAGTGCTCCAGAACGTCCTTCGTCTTAAGTTCAGGGCCTTGCCGTTGCTTCTTTCTCAAATTCCTTCTTAATCAATAGCCTCCCCTTCAAACTTTAGCAGCCGAAGACTATTCAGTATGACCAACACGGTCACGCCGACGTCCGCGAAGATAGCGAGAGCAAGGCTACTCAGACCCAGCACGGCCAGTATGACAAAAAGCAATTTGGTCAACACGGCCGCCGACGTGTTGAGGCGAATCGTTGCGATCGTCCTGCGTCCAAGACGCACCAGAAAAGGAATCAGCTCTAGACGATCATTGAGGATCGCGATCGACGAAGCCTCGATGGCTGTGTCGCTGCCGGCCGCTCCCATAGCGATCCCGACATTTGAGAGAGCGAGCGCGGGAGCGTCATTGACGCCATCGCCGACCATAGCGGTCGCTCCGTATTTCTGCAGCAGTTCTTTAATAGCGTCGGCTTTGTGATCGGGAAGCATCTCAGCGCGAATATTAGTGATGCCTACCATCTTCGCGACCGCCTCGGCCGGGGCTCTGTTATCACCGGTCAGCATTACCGTTTCGATGCCTAACTCCCGTAGATCGGTAACCGTTTGCCGGCTTTCCGGCTTCAGTTCGTCCGTGAGAGCGATCACCCCCTCGATTCCACCATGACTACTTACGACGATAGATGTCTTCCCCTCCAATTGAAGAGCATCTACTCTAGCGACAACTTCATCCTGCACGGAGTGTTCTTCGGATATAAAAGGGAGTTTCCCGATACAGTGGTGCTTGTCATAACAGACGACACAGTCCGCCTGAGCACCTTTCCCCATAACGGCCCGAAAGTTCTCCACGCCATGGATCTCAAGTTTCTCGGACGTAGCAGCGTCCACGATAGCCTGTGCCAACGGGTGTTCTGAGTAGGCCTCAATGCCGGCCGCACACGCAAGCAAATGCTCGCGGGTATTGTTGCCAAATGGAATAATGTCGGTCACTTTCGGCCGGCCATAGGTCAGCGTCCTGGTTTTATCCATCGCAATGGCTTTGACCTGGCCGATCTCTTCGATGTATTTCCCGCCTTTGATCAATGCCCCGCGGGACGATGCGTTCCCAATGCTGGCGTAGATCGAGATCGGGGTGCTGATCACAAGAGCGCACGGGCAGGCGATGACCAGAATTGTTATCGCTTGTTCGAACCACGGATTAAACGGCTGTCCCAACAGCAAACTTGGGATCATGACTAGCAGAACGGCGATAAAAATTATGGAAGGCGTGTAGTAACCGGCGAAGGTTTCGATAAATTTCTGTGTTTCGGCCTTTGTCTTAGTTGCGGCAAATGTTGTTTCAATGATCTTGGCAAGGGTCGAATCCTTTGCGAGCTTTGTGACCTTTGCCTCCAGATAACCTTGCAGGTTCAGCGTTCCCGCAAAGACAAGGTCGCCCTCGTGTTTGTCCTTGGGAAGCGGCTCGCCCGTGATCGTTGATTCGTCAACCGACGACGAGCCGAAGACGACTTCGGCGTCCATGGGGATCATGTCAGACGGTTTTAAGACCAGAATGTCGCCGATGCTAATCTCTATAAGCGGAACGTCGCTGACTTGCCCGTCCGCAGTTTTGATCGAGGCCATTTTCGGTGCGCGGTCAACCAGAGCCTGAAGGGCCGATTTGCTCGTCGCAATTCCGAATTTCTCGAGTGTCTCGCCTAACGTGAAAAGCACCACGACCACTGCCGCTTCCGGGTATTCGCCGAGATAAAAGGCCCCGAGGACAGCAATCGTCATCAGCAGATTGATGCTCTTAAAATTAAGCTTGGTGAGTGCTTTAAGGCCGTTCCAGAGCGTCCGCCAACCGATCGCGAGGATGATCGACGCAAAAAACACCGCCGCAACCGGGCCGGAAAAGCTCTCGCCTACGGCATATTTGAAAACATCGACCTTCGTCAACGAAAAGATCTCAAAGACCGCAACGATCGCTACGCTGAATATCATCCAGCGAAACTTTTTATCCTGCCAAATGGAGGTCTTTTGAGAAGGGGCGATCCCTATATTGCCCATATACACTTTTGGTTATCCAGCGAGACTTACCTCATTTCTGTAGCTCTTCGTCTATCAACGCTCTCAACGGCGCCTCGCCAAAGCGAGCCGACATTCGTCCATTAACAAAAAAAGTGGGCGTCCGCCGCGCTCCGAGGTCTTGGCCGTCCTTTTTGTCCTGTTGGATCTTTGCGTCGAAACGTCGTTCGTTCACCGCCTGCCGAGCGGCGTTCACGTCAATGCCCAACTCCTTGGCGTACTTGTCGAATATCTGGTTGATGCTTGGCTCCGTCGCGTCGGGAGGCGCTCCGTGTTTTGTGCCCCATTCTGCCTGCTTTTCAAAAAGCATCTCCTGCGCCTGCCAGTACTTGCCCTGTTCGCCAGCAACCTCAAGAAAAGTGGCTGCAGTCATTGAGTTCGGGTGGAGCGGCATATATCTCGAGACGAGTCTGATCTTGCCCTCGTAGTCTTTGAGTATCTTCTTGAGTATAGGATGAAACTCAGCGCAGGATTCACACTCTGGGTCGAAGAACTCGACCAGAGTGATCTTGGCGTCCGCAGGGCCGAGTTTCCAGTTCTCGGGACGCACAAGCGGTGCCGCCGGGGTGGCTCCCGCATTTGCGTCATTTGCCGGTATTCGCACCTTCTCGACGGAGGTATAGTAGTATCTTGAGCCGACATATGCGGCAACGATGACAACAAGCGCGATGGCAACAAGGATAAGCAGTGGTTTTTTCATAAACGTCCTTCCCGTGTCTTATAAAGCACCAGACACAAAGTGATCGCGGCAAATGCCGCAAGTCCCATTAAAGGGATGGTGATAAATCCGAGCCATTCAATCTGAACGGCGTTACAAGGAACGCCCTCAGCACATGGTGTAATACTTTCAGGAATGAATCCATAGTAGAGCAAGTTGTGATATATCGAGATGATAAGTCCGGCAATGCAAAGCGGTAAGGCGTAAAACTTCATGCGGCTGTCACGCAAAACGATTCCCGTTCCAATGATGAGAACAAGGGGGTAAGCCGCGATCCGCTGATACCAGCAAAGAACACACGGCGGCAGCAACATTACCTCGCTAAAGAAAAGACTGCCAACGACGGATAGCAACGCAATGCCCCATGCAGTGTAGAGCCAGACTTGATTGGGTTTTCCACTTCGCTCGAAATTGCTCATTTAAACTCCCAACTATAAATGTGTTTCGTGACATGCAAAGCCCTCGCGTTCAGTTTGGGCTGTAACATGAGCGATCTTAAATTCATGTGTGCAGCAATCGTGAACGCGGGTCAGAACTTCGTCGTGTTCGGCTTCTGCGGCAAGTACGGCGTGAACGCTCAGAGCATTTACGCCGGAAGTAAGCGACCAAACATGAAGATCGTGGATCTCGGCAACGCCTTCAATCTTGGCAAGGTTCTCGCGAACGCTGGTAATATTAACGTCAGACGGCGTCCCTTCGAGCAGGACGGCAACTGCATCTTTGAGCAAAGCCCATGTCCGAGGGAAAATGAATAAACCTATGCCCGCCGAAATCAGCGGGTCAGCATAATACCAACCCGTCGTAATCATAATGACGCCCGCGATAATGACTCCAACGGACGTAAGCATGTCTGATAAAACCTCGAAATACGCGCCTTTTAGATTGAGGCTTTCTTTCGAGCCGGAACGTAGAATAAAAACACCGGCGACATTTATCACAAGGCCGACTCCGGCGATCACAAGCATCGTTCCGCTTTGAACTTCGGGCGGACTACGAAAGCGGTCGTAAGCTTCGTAGAGAATAAACATCGAGATGCCGACAAGCACGACTGCATTTGTAAGCGCGGCGAGGATTTCGATGCGGTAATAGCCGTAGGTTTTTTCCGGCGTTGCGGGTCGCTCGGCAAACCATATCGCGAGTAAGGCAAGTCCCAATCCGCCGACGTCAGTGAGCATGTGTCCGGCATCCGCAAGTAACGCGAGACTGTTTGTCATTAGTCCGCCAACGACCTCGGCTAGCATATAAAGCGTCGTCAAGCCTAAGACAATTATCAAAGGCTTTTTGTTTTTGCCCGACGCTGAAATCTCGTGTGTATGTCCGTGGCCCATCTATTTATTTACTTATTTAGAATCTGAATCTTCGATTGGTTCGTCTTTTTTCTGCCTTGGCCCGTCCTCGCTGCTTATAGCCCCTGACCCTTTTTTCACCTGGATATGTTCTGATCCCTCGTTTGTTCAAATAAAGCATCAACCAGGCTAGCCCAAACAGCAGCCCAGCTCCGATCAATACCCCGAAAAACATTTGAATTTGGCGTTGGGAAAACATCTAAAATATTGCTCAAATTAAAGTCGAATCCTCAATATTCAAAACGACAACAAAGCCGTCGCCTTTTCGGCCAGTGTGGGCGTGTTCCTTAATCGACGCAATGATCGGATTAACCATTTCTTCCTCTGCTACGATCTCGATCCGCTTGTTTGGCTTGAACGGGTTAATAGCATCTTCCGCCGTTTTGACACGCTGGCCATAGCCTTCGGTGTCGATGATGGTCACGCCGGGAAAGTGTTCCATGTCCTCAAACGCCACGATTAGCCTGTCAATCACGAACGGCCGCACGACGGCAACTATCAGTTTCATATTTACGCTCCTTCAAATTCTCCTTCGGGGTCGCGTTCCAGCCAATTATAGAGCATTGGCAGAACGAGAAGTTTCAATACGGTCGAAACAAGCAGCCCGCCGATAACAACGGTTGCTAGTGGACGCTGGACCTCGGCACCGGCTCCAGTGGCAATCGCCATTGGAACAAAACCGAGTGTTGCGACGGTCGCTGTCATAAGTATCGGCCTTAACCTCGCTTCGGCCCCCTCACGCACGGCTTGAAGAACAGAACGGCCTTCTTCGCGGAGATGATTGATGTAACTGACCATAACCACGCCGTCCAAAACTGCGACTCCAAAAAGGGCGATAAACCCCACACCTGCTGAGATCGAGAAAGGCAATCCAACCACGAAGAGGGCTAGAACGCCTCCCACAACCGCGAGCGGAATGCTCGTGTAGATCAGGATCGCTTGCCGAACCGAATTAAACGTCGTAAACAATAGTACAAAGATAAGGAACAACGCTAAGGGCACGACAATTAATAGCCGTGAAGTTGCCCTCTGCAAATTCTCAAATTGTCCGCCCCAGGTCAGATAATATCCTGCGGGCACCTTGACGTCTTTTTCAATTGCAGTCTGAGCCTCTTTTACAAAACTGGCAATATCGCGACCGCGAACATTTAGCTCGACGCCGATCCTTCTTCGAGTATCTTCGCGGGAGATCTGTGCGGGGCCTTCCACGATCTGCAATTGTGCAAGCTGTGACAACGGAACTCTCGCACCGGTAGGTGAAGGAACAAGCAAATTGCGGATCGTCTCTACATCCTTGCTAGAATCCTCACTAAGACGAACTACAAGATTGAATCGCTGTTCGCCCTCGTAAACCTGGCCGGCTTCTTTGCCGGCGATGACCGACTCGATAACATCATTTACGTCTTCCACGTTTATCCCGTAACGCGCGATTGCGGCACGGTCGGGTTTGATCTGCAATTGAGGCAGGCCGGAGATCTTTTCTGCCTTTACGTCGGCGGCACCATTTACCTTGCTAACGGTAGCGACGATTTGGTCTGCGGTTGTTTTTAATTGATCCAGATCGTCTCCGAACAGTTTAATGGCTATATCGGAACGGACACCGGAAATAAGTTCGGCAACCCTAAGCTCGATAGGCTGTGAGAAGCTAAAATTTGCTTGCGGCACATTATCGGCAAGGGCTTTTGACATCTTTTCTACCAATTCTTCACGGGTTGATGCACTTTTCCATTCGCCATGCGGCTTCAACTCAACATATACGTCCGATAGATCGACACCCATCGGATCGGTTGCAACTTCAGCCCGCCCGGTTTTTGATACTACCTTTGAAACCTCGGGAAAGCCTCGCAAAACTTTTTCGGCATTGGTTGCAATAGTGACCGATTCGGTCAACGAAACGCTCGGTAATCGCTGGATCTGCACGGCTAGAGACCCTTCCTCAAGTCGCGGTATGAACTCGGCGCCAAGAAACGGGAACAATGCAAAACTGCTTATTACCACTGCGGTCACGATGGCAAGAGTCTGACCGCGATAACGCAAAATAAAATCGAGAGCGGGAACATAGAGTTTTTTAGCCCAACGAATGAAAATGCTCTCTGTCTCGGCAACTTTGCCTCTCAAAATAAAGGTCAAAGCGGCGGGAACGAATGTAAGCGAAAGAACCAATGCACCTAACAAAGCAAATACCACGGTGAGAGCCATCGGCTTAAACATTTTGCCTTCGATGCCCGTGAGACTCAGTAGTGGAAGATAAACTATTGTGATAATGCCAACCGCGAACACGACTGGACGGCCAACTTCCTGACAAGCTTCGAGAATGGTTCTTTCGGGTGGTTCGTGGGAGTTTTCATGCTGTGCTTCGGCCCGGCGTCTGACTGTGTTCTCTACAACGATCACCGCTCCGTCCACGATCAATCCGAAGTCGAGCGATCCTAAACTCATAAGATTGCCCGACACGTTGAAGATCCGCATCAGGATTGCCGCAAAAAGCATGGATAACGGAATTACTAACGCTACAAGCATCGCACCGCGCCAATTTCCCAAAAGTAAGATAAGCACTACCACTACCAGCAATGCACCCTCGATCAGGTTCTTTCCTACTGTGTGAATTGTGCGAGCAACGAGTTCCGTCCGATCATAGAAAGGAATAAGTTCGACACCCGTTGGCAGGGTCTTGCGGATGGACTCAACGCGCTCCTTGATGGCCTCGACGACTGTTCGGGAATTTTCGCCTTTCAGCATCAGAGCGATACCCGACACTATCTCGCCCTCACCGTCAGAGGTTACGGCACCTTGACGTATCGTCGCACCTTGAACAACCTCGCCAACATCGCGAACGTATATCGGCACGCCTTCTTTTCCGGTCTTTACGACAATGCTTGCAATATCGTCCGGTTTTTCGGCAAGACCGATGCCGCGCAAAAGATACTGCTCTGAACCGTGTTCGATGTACCCACCGCCGACGTTTGCGTTATTTTCGGTAACTGACTTCAGGACATCCCTCAGAGTGAGACCGTAGGATTGTAGCTTCGCCGGGTCGAGACGAACTTGGTACTGTTTATCCAACCCGCCAAAGCTATTGATCTCCGTTACGCCTGGAACGCCAAGAAGCTGTCGGCGAACGCTCCAATCCTGAATCGTTCGAAGCTGCGTCTGGTCGAATTTTCCGTCCGTTGCTCTTAACTCATACTGATAAACCTCACCTAATCCTGTCGAGATCGGCCCCATCTCCGGTGAACCGATATTTTCTGGGATCGTATCTCGTGCCTCGGACAGCCTTTCGAGAACGAGCTGACGTGCAAAATATGTGTCCACTGAATCGTCAAAAACGATCGTCACGGCTGACAGCCCAAATCTTGAAATAGATCGAATCTCAACCAGATCGGGTAAGCCCGACATAGCAGTTTCAACAGGAAACGTCACTTGTCGCTCGATCTCAAGCGGCGCAAGCGACGGAGCGGCAGTCAAAACCTGAACCTGAACATTGGTTACATCGGGAACGGCATCTATCGGCAGTCCTTGAAGGCTGTAGAGTCCGGTACCGACCATTATGGCAACGAGCAGCATCACCAAAAGACGCTGTGTCACCGCAAATTTGATAATTGCGTTGATCATAAATCTGTTTGGTTACTCCTCGCCCAATTCTCCCTTCTGCATCTGCGTCTTTAGCGTAAAGCTGCCTTTTGTGACAACCTTTTCGCCAAGTTTTAGGCCGCCAAGAACGCGGTGATAGCCCTCGACGGCGCTGCCTATTTCGATCTCGCGAACCTCAAAGGCTCCGGCCTCATCAGCCTTCGGAATAAAGACTATGGTTTTCTCTCCGATCTTATGAACGGCGCTCGAAGGAACAACAAGTTCCTCACCTGTAGCCGAACCGGTTCCGGCCTGAAACCCAACTTCGACAAACATACCAGCCTTTAGCCGTTCGTTGGCATTAGCTACCTCGATACGAACGCGGCCTGTTCGAGTTTCTTCATTAAGCTGCGGGTCAATATAGCTGACACGTCCGTTGATAACCCCCTTCCCAAAAGCCGCAATCCGAATCTCGGCGGGTGTTCCTTCAAGCAACGAAGGCATCTGATTTTCCGGCACGTTTGCGATCACCCATACTGTCGAGATGTTTGAAATAGTGAAAAGCGAAGTGCCTGTCTGAACACCCGCTCCGCCGCTCACCATTCGCGCCGTTACAATCCCAGAAACGGGTGAACGTAGCGGGACAGAAGCGACGCTTTTGACCTCCGCGTTTGGAGAACTGACATTCACACCCAGCGCCTGAAGGCTCTGTCTCGTTTGAACGGCATCTACATTGGCCGATTTCAATGCGGACTCGGCTTCCTGAATCTCTTTGTTCAACGGAATATTTCGTTGGAAATCGTACTCAGCCTTCGCAGTTCTGTAATTGGTTTCAGCAGAAACCATGTCTTTTCCCGCACCGGCTCCTAGTTCGATTAACCGTTTGGTTCGTTTCAAAGTAGCGTCCGCCTCGTCAAGCCGGGCTTTTGCCTGAAGAATGGCCGACTGGTTTTCAGCTTGCTTTACCCGATTGAGGCTGTTCTGGGCAAGATCGACTCGTGTAACTGCATCGCGCCATTTCCCGTACATTTCTGCAACTTCGGGGCTCATCACGGTGGCGACAGTTTCCCCTGCGGCCACGCGGTCGCCGATGGAAACCAAAACCTGTTCAACACGTCCGTTTACAAGTGAAGTCACTTGCTGGGTTTGTTGCGGATTCGTTTCGACGGTTCCAGCAACCGTGATCAATGCAACAGCCGGTCGCTGAGTCACTGATTCCGTCGTAATACCCGCAGAAGCTAGGACCTCGGGGCTAAGTTTTACTTCATTGGACTCGTTGTCTTTCTCGGTAGCCGCTTCCTCATCTTTCTTTAACTCCGATTTTCCGCTTTGCTTGAACACGATTAGAGCCAGCGAAACGAATGCAATTAGACCTATGATGGCAAAAGCAATTATCCACGGTACGGCGTTCTTCTTGGGCGTCTCCGCTGTGTCATTATTTGAGTCCCGTTCGGCATTTGATTCGAGCCGGTCCAATTCTGAGGCATCTTCCTCGTGATGCTTGGTATCTTCTGCAATATATTTTTCGGACATGATTTTCTTATTTCTCCAATATAAGACCCAAAGCAATAAACAAGTCGGCTTGGGCGCGGTATCGTTCGGTCATGGTTTCGGTTAGATCGCGATTTGCTTCGAGTAGGCGTCTCTGTTCCGCGATAAGGTCGGTGATCTTTAGTTCTCCGATCTCATAAACTTTTTGAATGGTTTCGATATTCTCGCGTGAACGCGGCAAAACTGCTGTTTCCAACGTCAAAAGCGCTCGTCTCGCAGCCTCGATTCGTTGGAAGGCAGTTATGATCTCGTTCTTAACTATCTGCTCTGAGAACGCTCGTCGTTCCTGTGCCTGTCGGATGGCGATGGCGGCCTCGGCCTTTGCTCCTTGATTTCGGTTGAAAACTGGCAGTCCGATAGAAATTCCAAAAGTTAGGCTTCGATCTCTTTGAAAGAATTCACCTCGCGGATCGTCTAATCCAGCTCGGCCTTGGGTGTATCGTGCGGTAGCGGATATGTCCGGGCGAGATTGAGAACGTATAAGGCGAAGTCCGGCGCTGGCAAGCTGTTCGTCAAGTTCTGCAAGCCTAATCTCCGGCCTGTTTTTTAATCCAACAGCTACGCTTGTTTCGATTGAAGTCGGTAGTAACGGAAACGTAGCAACTGAAATATCCTCAGTGAGCTTTAATGTCTGCTCGTAAGGCAATCCGGCATAGAATTTTAGTTTCGTAATTGCCGCTTGTAATTTCCCTTCGGTTAACTGACGACGAGAACGTAGTCGTTCAACTTCGGTTTGAAGAAGATTGAGTTCGAGCGGTGCCGTATCTCCCTCGTTAACCCGTATCTGAACAAACTGAACAGTTCGACCATCAAGATCCAGAAGCTCCTCTAAAACCTGAACCTCTCGCAACATTGCAAGTGCTTCGGCATATGTCTCGAAAACTTGACCCGCCAATTCCCGTTGTTGAGCCGCAACTTCGGCTTCTTTAATCGTGATCTCAGCTTTCGCCAAATCGATCCGACGGTTACGCTGTCCGTAAACATCTAATGGGACAGAGACGCCAACGCTTAACTCTCGGTCCCCAGGTGAACCCACGAGCCTTCCAGTGCTTTGCTCGATCTCAAGGTTTGGATTTGGCCGAAGCTGTGCCTGTATTAAACGGGCCTGAGCCTTTTCGACTTCGAGACGAGCAATCTTAATTTCGCCATTATTCTCAAACGCTCGTTTGACGATCTCTGCGAGTGAAAGTCCCTCAACCTGACTGTGGTAACTATTGACAACCGATGTATAGAGCAGTCGCCGATCATCAGACGTAAGTGGCCTAAGCGTGGCCACCGCCTGTGCGAAGCTGCTTTGTGCCATCAAAACGACGGCAACAAACGAAATAAACCTGTACATAAATTCCTAATCAAAACTAAAACAAGTAACGCTAAACGACGTACGAAAGGCTACGACGAAACAAAGGCGCAATTGTGGTTATTTGATTAGGATTTTGGCGGCTGCCAAATGGAGTTTTGGTAAGTGGACGTGTTGGGAGTTTTGTAGTCTATGGGCGTTGTCGCGAGAGCCACTTGCACTACCCGTGTCGTAATGCGGGTCGAATGCTCCGCCACTGAAAGGCTGCAGCATGAACAATTACAAAACGGCGAACATTCATCCGACTGAGAGTTGTGATTTGAGGGGTTGTGTTGTTGCGAATAAGGAGACTTATTGTAAACAAAATCATTGACCGTCGCTGCAAAATCCTGACAAGGTTGGGTCAGGAGCAACACGATATAGACAATAAAACTGAAACAAAAAACTTTCATTCGCTTTCGTCTAATTCTCGCTTAATTTAGAGTTTTCTGCAACTTCATCGATGCGAGGCAAACTAAACTTAGCATCATACTAACGGTTATGGGTGCTTGTTTTAGCAATTCAGAGCGAAGAAGGCAACTTGCCCGCAGTTGCGATCGTATCTTCGACGAATGCCCACGATTAAGTAGTAAGAAATTTTTCGCGCCAAATGCGAGATCTTTTCCATACCGAAAGACATTACATGGGCCCGGTATCGTTACTACCTAGCAAAAATTACTTGTTTGAATGGCACGATACTTGCGCTCAAAAAGTCTGTTGAGGTGGACATATACGATCCGAGCATCACGAATCAAGAGGCAACACATTATTCAGCAATGGCAGTAGTCGCTGTATTGAGTCTTGATGTCGTGGCATATTTCCTCTTTTTTCAGAAATAAGGGTAACAGTATGGCTACGAAATTATGCAGAAGAGAATTTACAAAAATAGGGTTGTTGGGAAGTGCGGCATTAATCCTGCCGGGAACTGCTAAGGGGCAAACATCTACGTTTAGCCAGCCTCTAGCTCTTCCGTCTATTTTATCGCCAACCTCGGTGGACGAATCCACAGATTATTACAACGTTTCAATGCAAGCGGGAACTAAACAAATTGTTCCGGGCCTTAATACAACGATCTGGGGCTACAATGGCACTTATCCCGGTCCGACAATTAAGGCTCGGCGAAATCGCCGCGTTGTTGTCCGGCAAACCAATAATTTGGCGGTAAATT
Source organism: Chloracidobacterium sp. (assembly GCA_016715795.1). Taxonomy (NCBI): domain Bacteria; kingdom Pseudomonadati; phylum Acidobacteriota; class Blastocatellia; order Chloracidobacteriales; family Chloracidobacteriaceae; genus Chloracidobacterium; species Chloracidobacterium sp. The sequence goes on along the minus strand of JADJXP010000001.1, from coordinate 819,105 downwards.
CATCGGTACATCTTCACGGCGGACATACGCCCGCGAATTCGGACGGGCATCCTACTGACATAATCACACCGGGAAATTTTAGGGATTATGTTTATCCGAATGATCAACTTCCCGCAACTTTGTGGTATCACGACCATACGATGGATTTTACCGGACGAAATGTTTATAACGGCTTGGCAGGGTTTTATATCTTGACTGATGATTTTGAAGATGCCTTGCCGCTTCCTAAAGGACGTTATGAAATACCTTTGGTGATCCAGGACAAAACATTTAATGCTGACGGCTCGCTCTTTTATAGTAATTCCGGAATGACCAGAATGAACGGATTTCAAGGCAACAAGCTTTTAACAAACGGCGTGACTCAGCCATATCACTATGTTGAAAGGCGAAGATACCGTTTCCGCCTGCTTAACGGCTCAAATGCTCGTATTTACGAATTTGCTTTAAGCAACAACCAGCAGTTTGTCCAGATCGGGTCGGATGCCGGATTGCTTTCCGCACCGGTTTCGCGTTCGAGCATTGTTCTCGCACCCGCCGAAAGAGCCGATGTAATCATTGATTTTGCTGAAGCAAATCACGGAACAAACATAACTTTGCAGAATCTTCGCGGAACCGGAGCCACCGCAGAAGTAATGCAGTTTCGGATAATGCCGTGGCACTATGGTAAAGATAATTCGAGAATTCCGGCGGTATTGCGGCAAGTTGACCGAATTCCGGCATCATCGGCAACTGTAACCAGAGATTTTACATTAAACCAAACGATGGGAATGGGAGGACCTACATTTTCCTTTAATGGTCAACCTTTCAGCCCAACTCGAATAGATGCAAATCCGCAATTGAATGCAACTGAAATCTGGGTTTTCCGTAGCACAACTTCAATGGATCATCCGATTCATATTCACGATATTTCCTGGCAAATTCTTGATATTAACGGTACGCCGCCGCCGGCTTGGGATTTGGGTTGGAAAGATACTTTTCTTGTTCCGGCTCTCGGGACAGTTCGGGTTATCGGGAAGTTTACCAACAATACCGGCGATTACGTTTTCCATTGTCACATTCTCGAGCACGAAGATTTTGCAATGATGGGACAATTCAGAGTTAGCTGAAGTTTTAAAAAGTAGGTTAATCCGATTAAGGAGGTAGAATTGATGAGGAAAGCAGTGTTTCTAAAATTTGTAATTTTTATCGCAGTTATTGGTTTATTCGTGTTCCCTGTGATTGCCCAAAACGAAAAGACAATTGGGGTTGACCGCGACGGAGAATTCCACTTTGATTCGAAGACAAAAGTTGGCGGTAAAATGATCAGTTCGGGAATGTATCGGATCTCTCAGGTATTTGTAAATGGAGAGCATTTCATCGTTATTAGAAAGGTTCCAATGGTAAGTTCCGGTAAAGGCATGGGAGTTCAAAAGCCTGGCGACGAGGTGGCCCGTGTAAAGTGCACTATCTGGCAGGTTGAGGATCAAAACAAAAAATCGAAGATCCTGGTACGTCGAAATGCCGCAAATGAGCGCATTGCTCTTGAAGTTTGGTTTCGCGGCGAAAAAGCCAAGCACATCTTGCCGACGTAATATCACAAATGATCGAAAAGGGCTGAACAAATTGTTATGTCATAACGGGCGGACTATATACTTGAAAGCCTTTTGGGGTCAGGATGGCTAGAATTACGGTCCTGGCGGATACGAAGAGTTAGTTGTTGAAAATGTGAGAAGTTATGAATACAGCACTTAGTAGCGCACCGCAGACAGAAGAGGCGATAAAGGACATTGTTGAAAAGCACCGCGTTTGTTATGAGTGGAGTAACGATCACGAAATGGTGAATAGCGTCAGAATCCCCACGGGCTATTCTTTGCGACTGTACGGTTCCAACGACGAACATGACGCAGGCATCGATTCCGGCACGCATCCAATTCCGGGTTGTGCGGCATGCCGAAAGACATACTTCGATTTGTTAAGCGTCGCGAAGTGGATCATGCCCAAGGAAAAGCGTGAAACCCAGTACAAGATCGAGCCGTTCGATAATGCCTTTCACTTCGCACCTAAGCGAAACTGGCGCGAGGAAATCGTCGTAGCCATTCAACTTCTGCACCGGGACGACGTGAGCCGCCCGCAAGACGAATGCGAGATCCTTTGTCTAAAAGAAATGTGCTCCAAACTTCAAAAAATTGGGGTTCTCGAAGGGCGTGTAAACCGTGAATTCGGAAGGCATAACTGAATTCCTCCGGACCGCATAGGGCACCAACCTGACCCTCCACGGCCCGGGGAGAATCTGATAAAACTTAGCAAATGTACTTTAGCGTTTCGGCTACGTTCCGCTGACAGAAGTTCTTTGATTTTCAATCAACGATTTCGCCTTCCGATACAGAAATATCCCGCGAGCGACAACTACGACTGCCAAAATTATCAACAGCCAACACCCAAGATGAAGGATTTGGGACAAATTAAACAGGTTCATGAAAGCTATCGCCGAAACCAACAATGCGATCGATGCCTGCGTGTAGGAGAGCAATGTTCTGGAATTAGACAATTCTGTCCTTAGGACCGCCAATTGAAATGTTGCAATTTCGAGTTTTTCTGACATAGTTGTGTTTTTAGAAGCCCGGCATCAAACGAACCTCTGTTTTTAATTCGCTGCCGACGATTAACATGTGATTTGGAGCGACCCGCGTCCAACTTTCGCGATCGTCGGTCAATCTTTCTGACGCAACGATGACCCCGCTCTCATCGTCGGAGCACTCAATAATTTCCGACTTGCCGTTGCAGCACTGGAATTTACCTCGCTTTGAAAAATAGAGCGAAATTGGCTCAATTTGTGGATCGGAAACGTAGCGCACTGTCACTATAATTTGACCATCGGTGACTGCGAAATTGTAAATTGAAGGCTTTTTGACGCCGGTCTCCAGCACCCATTCCTCAAGCTGCCCGATAGTATTTACCAAAGAGTCTGATAGATCGTTTGCGCCGATGTTTTCCTTTTTGTCACCGAGAAAGTTTAAGAAAACCGCAAAAGCATGTTCGGAATCGGTCGTGCCCTCGATGGCGTGGTAGATCCTGTCGGGCAGAGAGTGACGCAGGCGGCGTTTAATCGAGCTAAAGCCTTCGATCGTACCGTTGTGCATCCACATGAAACGCCCGTAGCGAAACGGGTGACAATTACTTTCGGAGACTGCCGATCCCGGTGATGCAGCGCGTATGTGTGCAAAAAAACAACCCGATTTGATGTGTTCCGCCAGGTTCAGCAGATTCCGGTTGTTCCACGCGGGAGTAATGCTTGTAAAAACGCACGCCTCGTTGGAGATCTCGGGCGAGTACCAACCAACGCCAAACCCATCGCCGTTGAGTGGTTCGCTCCGTTCTTTGGATTTGTAACTCTGACGAATGAGTGAATTCACGGGGCGAGAAATCAAGTCGGCGAGTAAAATCTCGCGTCCCACATAACCGAGAAACCTACACATCGTCGTTATCTCCTAAAGTCTCATCGCGAACCGAGCCTGCCGATTTCACATAATCCTGCGGATGACGTTGAAATTCTGCCCGGCATCCCTCCGAGCAAAAGAAATACGTTTGACCTTCAAAATTCAACGAAAATCGAGCGGCTGTTTCATCGATCTCCATTTCGCAGACTGTATCTTTAACCATCGTATCCTCCAAATATTTCTAGCACATCCAACTGTAATGTGGTCATTTCATTAGTGATGTGTCGGGTTTTGCTTTAGCAATTCGGCCCGGAGTAGAAAACCTCCGTCAGTTACAATCTTGTCACCGACGTTTAAGCCTTCGATAACGGTGAATTGTTTGTTGTGTTCCTTGCCGAGACGCACCGGTCTCACCAGAAATACGTTTGGTTTGTCAGTTGCGACAAAGACGACTTGTTTGTCATTCATATTTTGCACGGCGGTTGAAGGGATCGTCGGCATTGTTCGCTCGGATGCGCCCGTAGAACCGAATGCGACATCTACATACATGCCAATTTTCAAGATTTGGCCCGGATTATCGAGTTCGACTCGAACCTGTGCTGTCCGCGTTTCAGGATTGATGTTCGGGTCGATGTAAGTGACGTGGCCGCGAAAGAGCCGCTCCGCATACGCGGTGGTCGTGACGCTTGCACCGCTTCCCGTGCGAAGCAACCCGAGGTCTTTTTCATATACCTGGGCGATCGCCCAGACGGAAGAAAGATTCGTCACACGCATCAATTCCTTGTTCGCCTCAACAACTTCGCCGGCATTTACATCCCGCTTTGTGATCGTCCCCGATACCGGAGCGGTCAACGCAATCTCAGAAGTGATCTGCGAAGGTGAATGGAGAGCATTTACCTTCTGAGGCGACAAGCCTAGTAGAAGCAAACGTTGCTTTGCGGTTGCAAGGTCGGACTCGGCAGCTTGTCGCTTAACGGCGGCCTGTTCGAATTCGCCTCGGCTGACTGGATTGATCTCTGCTACCTGCACAGCACGGTCATAACGCTTCTTCGCCTCAACTAAATTGGCCTCGGCTGTTTTTAGCTTGGTGGTCGTCTGTTCAAGTTCCTCGCGGCTGACGGCGCCGATCTCAAGAAGTTTTACTGTTCGTTCGTGATGTTTGTGATGTTCTGCTATTTCAGCTTCGGAAGTTTTCAATGCGGCCAATGCCTGATCTAGCTCTGCGTTACTTGTCGGGCTGATCTTAACGAGTCTGGCTGTTCTGTCGTAATTTTGCCGTGCGGTCTGAGCTTCGGTCAGCAAAGCGAGATAACGCGATTGTGAGGCAGCGAGTTCATCGCTGAAAATAACCGCAAGCGCCTGACCTTTGCCTACCTTTTGGCCTAGTTCACCTTTCACGCTGCGCAAAACTCCATTAAGCAAAGAAATTAGTGGAGTTTCCTTGTATGAGTTCGGCTGAATAACTCCGGTTGCCGCGACAGACATTGCTTCGCTCGAAAGCGTCTCACCGACCGTCTCTATCTTGAGTCCGATCTTTTCTATTTGATCGGGTGCAATGGTGATCGTTTCTTCGCCGGTCATATCGGCCTGTCCGTTGGTGTTATCGCCAAATGTAACACTTCGCGGTGGTTGAACGATCTGGCCAGTTTCGCGATTGCGGAAAAACCAAAAACCTAACGCACCTATAACTAAAACTCCAATGACCGCTATTGCAATATAAAGCGGCTTACGATTCGGCGTTTCTTCGGTAATGATCTCGTCGTTATTTTCTTCGTTCATTTCTTTTTTAGCTCCGGTGAGTTGATAGCCCGCAGTACTTCAACATTCGCTGAATAGGTCTCAAATTCGGCATCGATCAGTTCATTCTCTATATCAAGGAAACGTCGCTGTTCGGCAATGTATTCAAGCAAGCTTCTCGCACCGAGCTCGTAAGTCTGCCAAATGACTTTTAAGTTTGCGTCCGCCTGATCGCGGACACCATTTTGAAAGATCAACAGGGAGCGCGCGGCACGATTGTATCTTGCAAAGGCTGTCGCGACTTCACGCCGTATCGTCAGCTCGCCAAACTCGGTGCGGCGTTTCGCTGCTTCCTGCTCAAGAATCGCGGCTTCGACCGCTCCCTGATTCCGATTGCGAACAGGCAAGTCGATCTCGACACCAAACGTGAAAAACTGAAAGACATCCTGTATAGGCCGCAAAACGCCGTGGTCATCATAACCACTCAATGGAAAGCTCGAATTCATTCGCTGGTAGCCAGTCTTAACACTAGCGTCCAATTTGCCTTCTGACTTTGCCTGTTCGATCTTAGCCGTGGCAAGTTGCTCAACTGTCCTTGCACCTTGTAAATCTGGGCGATCACGCAATGCGTTGTCGGTCGAAGTAGTAAGCGAAGGCAATGGTGCGATCAAGTCTGTAAAATCACCTCGAAGCCTGAGCGGTTCTTCGGGCTTCATTCCTATCATATTGCGAAGCTCGAACATTGCAGTCTCAGCTTTGCCCTCGGCAGATTCACGGATCGACTGCAAACGATTGACTTCGACAAGAAAAATGTTCTGTTCCAGCGGAGCGACCTTTCCTTCCGTAACTCTCGTGGTGACGAGATCGTAACCTTGTTTTGCAACTGCAAGAGTTTTTTCGGCAACTTCAAGTTTCTTGATAGCCGCGAGGGCTTCGCCAAATTTCAATCGAACATCCGACGCAAGGAGGCGTTCTTGATTAGCAAGCTCCAACTCGCGGGCTTCCAATTCCTTTTGAGCGACCGCGATCCTTGCAGAACGCCGTCCCCCAAGTTCAAGCGGCAGCATCACTTCGGCCATCTGATTGTTGTCCGCACCGCCGATCTGCTTTGCTCCGCTTGTCGTGACCTTCGGATTTGGTCTTAAAGCGGCCTGCTTTACCATTGCCCTCGATGCTTCAACCTCCTTACGGAACGCCTGTAGTTCTCCGTTGTTTTCCAGAGAAAGAGCAACGGCTTGGTCAGCCGTCATTCCAGCCACTTGATCGAGATAACGTGCCGCACCATCGGCTAAAGGCTGTGTCTGTGAAAACACATGTGCCACAACCGCTAACGCGACAAGCAGAATTATTTTTAGTCGTTTTATAGACATGCTGTTACTGCACGATCAATTTGCCGCGCATCATATTCATCCCGCATGTAAAGCCGAACTCGCCTGAGCGCTTTGGGGTAAAGCTAACTACAACCGGCGTATTTAACGGCAAGGCTCGGGTGATTCCATATTCAGAAATAACGAGTTCTGTAGCGCAAGTGGAATCCGTCTGTCTCAAAAATGTAATTCGTGTCAGAACACCACGACGAAGAATAATGCTTGTCCGCGAATACCCTTGTTCGTTGATTAAAACCTTCGCCGTTTGTGCTTTTGGTTTGGCCTGTGATGTTCGTTTCTGCGCGTATGACTGAGCATTAAACACAAAAACCAACAGTCCCACCGTGACAATCCCAAAGACGAATTTTTGAAGTGTTTTCATAATTTGTTTCCCTTTATCTCTTCCAACTTAATGTGATTCCAGATATTTTCCTTGAGGCCCAACGCCACCCATGTGTACTAGCTGTGCTCCATGATGACCCACTATTGAAACTGTTATCGATGCCCCAATGAGCAAGATCAGAACGACTGCTTCGCTCCACAATTTCCTGTTCAGAAAGAAATGTGAAATGCCTTTTGCCACCAGAGCCGCGAGTGAAAGCCACCACGTGTATTCAGCCATTAACTCGTGCGTCTCATAAATCGAATTGACATGTTCGGGCAAATTCGTCGGATGAGCGTGAAAGGTGTTTGACGCGAGCCAAACTGTCACTGTCCCGGCAAATAAAAGCAGCAACGCTGCAAAACTAAGTTCTTTTTTGTAAACAAAAAATGCGAGCGCCTGAAACAAGCCGGCAAAGATCAGCAGAACAATAGGGAAATGAACGACGAGCGGATGATAGTTAGGAAAATCCTCAACCATATTCATCGGGGTCATTGTCATGTTGGCATGTTCGTTCGTTGTCCTGGCTGGCGGCGCCGAATTTGATTCCGTGTTTGCAATCTGAGGAGTAGGCGAGGGCGATTTTTTATCGTGGTCATCGTGGCCAACGGCCGTTAGAGCCGTCAAGAATACAGCGGCTAATGCAACGGTTAAATAGATAAGTTTCAGTTTCATATTTCGCTCTCCTTTTTTAGTTCTCGTTCACGCAGCCAATAAAAAATCACTGGCGTGATTATCAAAACATGAAGCAAGCTCGAAATCATCCCGCCCAAAACCGGTGCCGCAAGCGGCTTCATGACCTCGGAACCGGCGCTCGCGCTCCACATGATCGGCAAAAGGCCAGCAACGACTGTCGAAACGGTCATTACCTTTGGCCTGAGCCTGAGCAAAGCTCCGTCGATGACGGCCTGCATAAGTTCCTGGCGCGTCAATTGTCGCCCTGCCTGATCACGTTTTTTATGAACGGCCTCATTGAGATAGATAACCATCACAACCGCTGTTTGTACTGCGGTCCCAAACAGGGCGATAAAGCCTACCCAGACCGCGACTGAGAAGTTATAGCCCAGAAGCCAGACAAGATAAACCCCGCCGGTCAAGGCAAACGGCACGGCCATGAGAACGTGAGCCGCTTCGAGTGCAGAGTGATAAGTTAAATAAAGCAATCCGAATATCACTATCAATACGATCGGGACGACGAAAAGCAGGCGGCTTTTTGCGCGTTGCTGATTTTCATATTGTCCACTCCACGCAACGTAATAACCGGCTGGAAGCTGGATATTTTTTGCTACGGACTGTTTCGCTTCGTCAACAAAACTTCCGACATCGCGGCCGCGGACATTCAACAGCACCGTGCCGCGAAGCAAGCCATTCTCGCTCTGAATCATGGTTGCTCCTTCGACCTTGCGAACATCCGCGACCTGGGCGAGCGGAACTGTGCCGCCATTTGCCATCGCGATCGGGATTTGTCCCAACGCATCGGGCGTATCGCGAAATTGCGGCGCATAGCGAACACGGACGGGAAAACGTCGCCGGCCTTCTATAGTTACAGATAGATTTGTTTCGCCGATACCTTTTTCTATCGTGTCCTGTATGACGGCAACGTCTATTCCGTATCTTGCCGCCGCTGGACGGTTGATCTTTATGTCGATGTATGGTGAACCACCGATCTGTTCAGGATAGACATCGACTGCACCTGGTATCTTCTTGACATCTTCCGCTACCTGCCGCGAGATTGCTTCAAGCTGCTTCAGATCATGGCCGAATATCTTGATACCAACCTGGGTCCGAATTCCTGTGGTCAACATCTCAATGCGATTGATTATCGGCTGCGTCCAAATATTCGTGACACCGGGCATACGCAGCTTGTCGTCCATTTCGGCGACAAGAGATTCGCGCGTCATTCCCGGACGCCATTCGCCCTGTGGCTTTAGATGAATGATGGTTTCATTCATATTTATCGGCGACGGGTCGGTTGAGGTTTCTGCTCGACCAGCCTTGCCCACTGCCCATTCGACTTCGGGAAATGCCTTTAGCATTTCATCCTGTTTGGACATGATATTGCGTGCCTCGTCGATTGAGATCGCCGGATCGGTTACGGGCATAAACATAACATCGCCCTCGTTAAGGGGCGGCATAAACTCACTTCCTATTCCTGCAGCCAACAGGAGTGCTCCCAGAAATAACGTCAAGGCTCCACAAACGGCGATCAAACGATGTCTTAGGGCGAGTGTCAAAACGGGTTCATAAAGACGCCTGAGGAATCGCATTACGGGGTTATGTCCCTCGGAATGAACCTTACCTCCGATAAGAAACGTGCAAAGCACGGGCACTAGCGTCACCGCAAGCAGTGTTGCACCGGCCATTGCAAACGTCTTTGTAAAGGCAAGCGGGTGAAAGAGTTTTCCTTCCTGTCCGATCAAAGCAAAAACGGGGATAAAGGCGAGAATGATGATCGCCATTGAAAAGAAAACGGGACGCCCAACAAGCTTGGTCGATTCAAGAACGATCTTCCAAACGGCCTTTCGGTCCTTTGGATCCACATTACGCAACTCCATAAACCGAAAGGCATTTTCCGTAACGACAATTCCCGCATCGACAAGGACACCAATAGCAATAGCAATTCCCGACAGAGACATCAGATTTGAACTGATGCCCATGAAATACATAAAAAGAAAGGACATCAACACCGCAAGCGGAAGCGGAATCGTGACGATCAGGATCGAGCGGAAATGTGCGAGGAAAATAATATGTGCAAGAGTAACGAGGAGTAGTTCTTCGATCAGTGAACGCTTTAGCGTGTCTGTCGCCCGATTGATAAGCTGCGTTCGGTCATAAAACGGCATGATCCGAACGCCCGGAGGCAACCCGGGTTGCAATGCTTCGATCTTTTGTTTTACAGCGTCAATGACTTCGAGAGTATTAACGCCGTAGCGGGCGATGACCACTCCGCCGACAGCTTCTTTTCCATTTTTATCGAGTGCTCCCGTGCGAAAAGCACTGCCGAGCTTTACCTCAGCGACATTCTTGACATAGATAGGTGTGCCATTCGACGAGCCGATCATTATGTTCTCGACATCTTCCATCGAGCCGATCAAACCGATGCCGCGAACGACTGCCCACTGCCCACCCTGCTCAACCACGTTTCCACCGACATTGTTATTCGATCTTTGAACTGCCTCTACAACCGTCGAAACCGGCAAATTCACCCCGCGCAGTTTATTCGGGTCAATGTCTATCTGGTACTGCTGAACATAACCGCCAACGGATGCGACTTCGGCAACGCCGGGAACAGAATTAAGTTGATACCGCACAAACCAATCCTGAACCGTGCGCAGGTCGCGCATATTCATATCACCGGATTCAAGCGTGTACCAAAATATCTGTCCGACGCCTGTTGCGTCAGGCCCTAGAGTCGGAACAACACCCTCAGGCAATTGCTTTGAAACGAGATTCAGACGTTCCAGAACTCTGGTTCGGGCCCAGTAAAGATCAACATTATCCTCGAAGATGATATTTATCATCGAGAAGCTAAATGCTGAGTTGGCGCGGATCACGCGGACGCCGGGAAGCCCCTGAAGATTGGTAACGAGCGGGTAAGTCACCTGATCTTCGACTTCCTGTGGCGAACGTCCTGTCCAGTCGGTAAAGACAATTACCTGATTGTCTGAAAGATCAGGAATCGCATCTATCGGCGTGTGAACAAGCGCCCAATATCCCGCCGCCGCCACCGCAAGATAAAACACGATGACGATGCCGCGATTTTTTAACGACCACTCGATAATCTTGTGGATCATGGTTTGCTACCTAGCGGTTACCGGCAAACTGAAGGCTCCTTTTCCGGCTGGCCCTTCGTATGTAATCTGAGCCTGCCATGCGCCTGCCATATCAATGTTTACTTTGCCTTTATACATCCCCAATGTACCGGTGGTTGTAAACGTCGCGCCGTTGTTCATTTCGGCCATACTGCCCATGGCAGCCATGCGATAGTTAAGAGCTACCGAGCCAACATCTACCGGCTTACCAGACGCGTCCGTGAACGTTAATGTGAATTCCTGTTGACCTTTCTTCAATGAGCCGTCTGCGTTCGAGATCGTAGCAGTCAGATTGTTTCCGGCCGGGCCGGTAGCAATTGACTTTCCCGAAGGGACACTAACAGAACTGGAACCTGAACCACAGGCCGCAATAGAAACGATGATGGAAAAAAGCGTAACTGAACCAATAATTAAAAAAGTCTTCTTCATACTGTTTTCTCCTAAAAGTAAATTTGATTTCGAGCCTCGCGTATTCCAAAGGAAGCCGCAAAAAGGCGCGGTATTGCGCAGCAAAAAAGGCGTAGTTCACCAAAAATCGGCGCACTACTCCTATTAAGCTAGATCAAAAACGAATTATGTTGGATGTATCTGGGTTGAAATGTTCGCGTTAGAGCTAGACGCGAATAGAGCGGCGATTTAGAAGGTTGAACGGTTCTCGTTGGAAACAGAGCCGCTATCTGCTCGGCAATAGACTGCGAAACAGTCTTGCTTGACGGGTAAAAACTGAATGAGATGCCTGACGGGGTCGGAATAGACTCGGAACAATTAACGGCACAGCAAAGACGGGTCGCCTCCGCCGCAGGTGAATGATCCTTGCTTCGAGCCTTATCACAGCATTTCATCATTTTATCGTTTGGAGAATGCAGCGGTGTCCCCGACACAACCCCACCTACCAGAGCGATGAGTATGAAAAGCAATGTGATCCGCTTTACCATCACGTTTGAATATATTCCTTGGCTCTCACAAAAGTCAATGACAATCGTCGCGTCTCTCGCCGCGATGGGCTTCGATGCCTTCAGGTGCGACAATCGGGACTGTGATAAGGGCGAACGCAGAATCGCTCCACCACCAGAGGAAGATCGCGTTTATTAGGACGGTGCGACCGATCTTAGACCATTGCGATCACCTTTTGCAGGCGCTCGTGCACCTCGTTAGCGACCTCATGGATCGCTGGATTGTCGATCAGCGACATCATTTCTATGGGGTCGATCGCCGAGACCACGGAGCTATTCTTATCGTCCGCTTCGTAAACGATAATGTTGCAGGGCAGCAGCAGCCCAACTTCAATGTCCTGGAGCAGCGTCCGGTAAGCAAGCGGCGGATTGCATGCGCCCAGTATCAAATAAGGGCGAAAATCCACACCGAGCTTTTCCTTTAGCTTCTCGTCGATCCGTATCTCGGAAAGAATCCCGAAGCCCTCTTTTCCGAGGGCGATGCGAGTACGCTCAGTCGCCTCCTCGAATGTTGCATTGATTTTGCGGCTGAGACCATATTTTTGGTGCTTTGCACGTTGTACTTGCATATTTCCTCCTGTGGGGATGGTTCCAACCTGATTGAGAGCAACTCTTGTGCCGGACGGCGACGCCCTGCATCACAGTCTTTTGTAAGCCCCAAAGTAGAAACCGATGTGGAAAAACTCGCGCTTAAGTTGAGAGCCAAAGCTCGACGTGCGAACGGAACCGAATGGTCCTAAATCGAATGATCTTCGAGGCGCCTTCGGAGTGGCTAACGCGGCTATTGTCAGTGGTAGCTCACCGGCACAAATCTGGACGTTAAAATCGCAGCATACGAAGCCCGCTGCCAATAACCACAAACTCACTGATTTCATGGCCCAACACCGCGACAGGAAGCGAGAAGAAACCGCCCACGGCACCGATCACTAGAACCGTAATGACGACTGCTGACAGAACAAGGTTTTGATTAACTACCTGCTGATTGCGCCGGGCAAGTCTGAGCGCGTAAACCAGTTTTTCCAGATCGTCCGCCATCAACGCTACATCCGCGGTTTCCAGCGCGACATCCGTTCCGGCTGCCCCCATTGCGACTCCGACCGTCGCCTCCGCGAGGGCCGGTGCGTCGTTTACACCGTCGCCGACCATCCCGACGTGGCCGTACCGCTCTGACAATTCGCGTACCTTGGTTACTTTATCTTCCGGCTTGAGGTCCGCGTAAAACTCGTCGATGCCGACTTCGCACGCGATGGCTTCCGCCGTCCGTGGATTATCGCCGGTGAGCATTACGATTCTTTCCACCCCGGCAGCGTGAAGATCTATGATTGCCTGACGAGCGTTGGAGCGAATATTGTCGCGGATTGCCAAGAGTCCCCAAGCTTGACGTTCCGCACCTATGATGATCACAGTTTTACCTTCAGCCTGCAGGCGGTCAATAGTCTCCGCCTCCGCGTGTAGAGTGGCGCCGAGTTGCTTTTGGAAAAGGTCTGGGCTGCCTATGTAGACCGTGGACTCATCAACGCCTGCAGATGCACCGGCACCGGTGAGGGATCGAAAATCGCTGACCTCCGAGACCGTTATGCCTTGTTTTTCGGCGTACTCAACCACTGCATTCGCCAAAGGATGTTGGCTCCGCCGTTCGATCCCTGCGGCAATCGATAGAACCTTTTCTGGTGACATCCCGCTTGCCTGTCCGTTCGGCCGAAGCTCTAAAAAGTCAGTAACCTCAGGGTGACCGCGTGTGATCGTTCCCGTCTTGTCCAATGCAACAACCTTAATTTTGGCCAGTTCCTCTACGTACAATCCGCCTTTGATCAGGACCCCATTTCGCGCTCCGGTTCCCAAACTCGCCACTAACGTGATAGGGATCGAAATCGCCAGAGCACACGGCGCGGCAGCAACTATAAATACCGTTGCCCGAACGAGCCATGTAGTCCAATCAGATCCAAAGACCAACGGTGGAACTATTGCAATCATGATTCCCACAAGTAAAACGGCCGGACTGTAACGTCTGCCGAAGCGCTCAATGAATTGCTGGCTTTTTCCTTTTTGCTCGTGAGCCTCCTCAACCATATGAATGATCCTGGCGATCGTATTATTTGCAAAGGTCTTCGTCGCTCGGACCTCCAGAAACCCTTCAGCGTTGATGCTTCCGGCGAACAGAGTGTCGGCGATCGTTTTCTCGACCGGTACACTCTCGCCGGTCACGGGCGCTTGGTTTACGCTTGATGAGCCGGCTATAACTTCACCGTCCGTTGCCACCGACTGCCCGGGCTTTACTAAGAAAATGTCACCAACGGCAATCTCCTCAACTGGAATTGTGACCTCGTTACCGTCGCGTCTAACCAAAGCCATTTTCGGAGCTAGATCCATCAGGGCTTTTATTGCCCCGCGAGTCTTTTCTTCCGTATATCCCTCAGCCGCTTCCGAAATCGAGTATAGGAATGCGAGCATGGCTCCCTCTCCGGGGAGACCCAGCACGGCGGCCACCACAGCCGCAATGCTCATCAATAGCTCAATACCCACCTCTCGTTCGAAAACGAGTTCTTCGAGGGCTTCACGTCCGAAGTAATAACCCCCGACCAGGATCGCGGCAATATAAATGATCGTCGAAACGACTGCCGGCGTAGACGCGAAAGTCAAGAGAAAACCGATCAGAAGAAGGATCCCTGAAATTGCAGAGGTTACAACCTTAGGATTGCGCCAGGGGGCAGGTTTGGCCACCATCCCACGCCCTTCCTGCGCCGGGAAACCCAAAGCCTCTAGTTTCTCTTTCAGCGCGTCGGCGGACGTCGTATCCTCGTCAAAGGTGACCGCGACCTTTGCGGATTTCGGGTAAGTCTTCAACCCGAGAATACCCGGAAAGCCCCTGAAACCTCTTTCAATGGCGGCCGCTTCTGACTCACAATCCATATTAGCGACACGAAAATCAATTTGTTTAGAACTCATACGCCTTAATACCTTGCCACCGGCAGGCCGAGAACTGAAGTTCGCGACCTTGTTTCATTATTCTCTGATATAGAATCTACCAATTCCCTCGCGATTAACGTGCGTTTTTTGATTCGTGGGCTGCGCCAAACAAAATATAAGACGCCTATGACGGCAGACAATACCTAACGTTCCCGCTAGCCTAGATATTGGTTGCCTGAACCAGAATTAGGGCTCCGAAGAATGCGGAAAGAGGGGTCTTTTTCGCCATACTTTGGTCTTACAATCGAGTGGTTTTACCATTGGATCATGACCAGAATCTGTTACTGGCCGAGTTAGGTTTTTTTCTGCCGCGTTCAGTTTCACGTTATGCTCCTTATCGCTGACAGCAACCGCAATCTGAGCCAAGCCCTTTTTCGCCGGTTGCCTTCTCCAAAACACCTTTCTCGGCAGAACAGCCGATTTTCGAAACGGCGAAGGTGGTTTTATACATTTTATTTCGGGTTAGTTCGGAACCTTATTTCCTGCGTCTCTTTGATCGCCTTTTGGTTGTCCGTCTAAAGTTAGGTCGATCGATCAATGGATCTTGTTTTGACTTACGTCGGCGAGAAATGAACCTTGACATTAGAAAGAACCATCCGAGCAAAATCGCTATGAAGAGGATCACCGTTGCCACGTGATAAAGCACATGGGGCAGATTTGCAGAACTGTGATCGATCTCCATTATCTATCACGATGGCTGATCTTCAATTACATCTCATCATTCGCGTGTCCGGCCTGCGCACGGCGTCCAAATATTCCCCATGCATAACTAGCCAAGGCGAGGGCAATCAAGAGATTGATAGCTAGTGAGACGACGCTCCATATTGACGAGAAAGAAATCCCAAAAATCGTGATCCTTGTTCCGGAAACCAGTAAGATTCCATGAGCAAATGCATGAAATGCTTCTGCGCCGCAAAAGAATTTGGCTATTTCTCGTTTACGATCTTTCGTCATGACTTTCTACTTTCTATTCCGTCGCTAACGCGTCTGATCAATGCTTTGAAGTCTGAGGCACGGACAGGATTATTCAGGTCAGGCGGTTCAAGCGATCTAAGGAGGTCATTCTGCAATTTATCGAGTGCGGTTTGCGCATCCTTACTTAAGACAATCGTAGACGTTCCTGAAAGGAAGTTTTCACGCATAGCCATCAGAAAGCCTCGCGCGTCTTGAAACTCGATGAGATTATCCTTACCGGGAGTTCCCGCCTCCTGAATATCGATCCGGTTGCCTTCGGTCGCCGTCGTGTATTCGCCCTCCGCCGTATCCAGCACAAAACGCATTGCTCGTTTGCGAAAGTCTGGCTTGTCGTAGGCGTCGCCCGCAATGGCTTTGCAAGCCTGCTCGGTTGTTGTGAGGACCATCTGATATTTCTTTTCTACATCGTCAGCCGGGGTCTCGGATTTACCGGAAACAGCCACAAATTCGGTCAAAGTGTTGTTAAGGGAATCGAAAACATTGTGTTCGCGCAAGAGCTTTTGCAAAGAGATCGCGTCTGGTTCATTGCCCATCAACAACTCGTGCTGCGGGTGTCCGGCGTGCTTCCCGGCGCGTTTAAGATCGAGTGCGGGATTCGGACCTTCGCCCTTTGTGCCGCGATCATGAAGGGCTTTTGATGTTCTGACGTGGCCTTCAAGTACCATCAGAGCGCCTACGGCATCGACCTCGGCTGTTAAAGGCTCGACTTCTTCACCGGCCTGGACAATGACGGTGGCGGTCGAGCTTTGTCCGCGCTCGTCAACAAGAGTGTATTTTCCTTCGCCGCCGTTGGCCTTCACAACCACCCGGCCATTTGGCGGGGCAACAACTTCGCCAATAAAGAGACCGTTCCCTTCAAAGACCAACGGAAGATTTCCGTCATTCTGAATAGTGATCGCTTGTCCTCTCGAAAGGCTCACACTCGACGGATCCACCTGTTTATTTGCAAACCGGAGTGTCGCGGTCGAAGCGGACGGGGCGTTTTGAATGGCGGCCTTTGACTCGGCGATACCTACAACAAGCTCGGTGCCAAATCCAAGAAAGAATCCGAACGCAAGCGCAGCCGTAGATCCGACCGCTCCCAGCGTTGCAAAACGAAGGCGAAACAGTTCCCGGGTGACATAGACCAAAGAGCCAACGGCAACAGAAAGAAATAGAAGCTCGATAGTCGGATTGACCCAAATACCGCCGACAAAGGAACCGATGGCGGTGGGTGCTCCGGCGATCAAGCCGAGCAATAAAAGTCGCGCCCAGCTTACTTTTTGTCCGACGAGCGGACCGGCAATGCCAAACCCCTCCGTCGCGTTGTGCAGGGCGAAACCGACGACAAGAATCGTGCCGAGAGCGGCCTGCCCCCCCGAGAAAGACTGGCCGATCGCGAGACCTTCGGCAAAATTGTGCAGGCCGATGCCAACCGCGATCATCGTTGCCACTTCTAACGCATCAAGACCAAGTGTTTCGGCGCGTTTCTTCCGTCGCTCTTCAAGGAATGCTAGGCCCACAAGCCCGACCATAAAGCCTGCGACCAAGACAATTCCTTGCAGCAACGCAGTGGTGGCCTCCCCGCCCTTTGCTGACGTTTCGACCGTCTCCATGGCGTGGTACCCTACCTCGACAACCAGGAACAGGAGTACACCCGCGGAAGCAACAGCCAGGATGCCTCGCAACCTTTCAGACGCACCTTGCCATCGTGCTATCGGAAGGCCAAGAAAAATCGTTATACCGGCGATCACACCTAGAAGGACGTTATTTGAAAACATAAGAACCAACCTAAAAATAAATCTAAAATAATTCGAGATTTCGCTGGCATAACAACCACGCGAATACAATAAGTGCTAAAAACACACGAATCAGCCAACTTCGGTTCACAACAATTCCTCAACATGGCGAAAACCTTCTTCAAGCAGATGATCGATGTGTTCATCGTCCAGGGAGTAGTACGCGATCTTACCCTCCTTGCGAAACCTGACGAGATTCATCTGTCTAAGGACCCGCAGGCTGTGCGATACCGCGGACTGTGAAACCCCAAGTAAATTTGCGAGGTCACAAACACAAAGCTCCTCGTGTGACAACGCATGAGCGATCCTTATGCGAGTCGGATCGCCTAAGGCCCTGAACGTGTCAGCTAACAACGAAATCGCAGAAAGGGGTTTCATAGTTTTGGTCACGCGACGAACCTTTTCATCGTCCACGTACTGGATCTCGCACAGGTCGGTGATCATTGCGGCAGCTTGCTCTTTCATTTATTCTCTCACCCCAATTTAGGATATATGAACATCTGTTCATATAAACATATATAATCATATAGCCCGCGTCAAATCAGTGCGGGGACTATCAAATGCGGGCCGGTAAAAGAGACTGACTGGTGCGCACGTTGGAGCTGGCGAATAGAAAAAAGGAAGCATGTTTTCACACTTCCTTGAATTTGGTCAGGCGGCAGCTCTCGTGGCTTCCTCCTCGACCATTAAATCTATTTGATCCTCGGTATCGCCCCACTCGGATGCGTCCTGGATCTCTTCCTCCTTTAATTCTCCGTCCTCGCCTTTGACGAGACGGAATCTTCCGGTGCCGCAGTCAAATAACGGTCGCCTTTCGGCAATGGTTGCTTCATCTTTTATCCCGGACATATAAAGCCCGAGTTTCGCTGTCGCTTCGAACTGTTTCAACGGTCCGAGTGACTTGAAGGCAGACGTAAACGCATTCGATAACGACCAGAGGTTTCGCGAGCGAAAATCCTCATGACCGGGATCGAAATAGTTTGCATGTACCACGGGCATCAGCTGGCGCGGAACACCTTTGAGCACTCTCTCGACAAAGGCTCGATAGATAATAAGCCGTGCGTCATTGTCTGTAAGACCATATGCCCGCATAAGCTTTATCTGATTCGCTATCGAATCAAGGCCACGATAGATGCGGTCGACCGCGACGGCGATTGAATCCGTGAGATTGAGTTTCGACGTATGCTTGTGAAGCAGCGGCGAGAAATCTCCCGAAAATGCCATGTTGTCGCAGACGAAGACACGGTAGCCGGCCGTTAAGGCGAGCCTCATCGACTTGTCATTCGAGTTGCGCAGACCGATCGAGAAACGACCCCCTTCAAATGCTGCATCGAGATCCATGACCCCAAACATCTTCAAACCGTCCTGCGAGACGGCATATTCGTCTTTTACGACGCGAAGATGACGGAACGAAAGAGCTTCCTCGAGAACCTCTACTATCTTGAAATGTGGGAGCGGCTGATGTGTTTTTGTTGCCTCCGGGAGAGGCATCTCTTTCAGTTCGTCCCGTGTGACTTTGCGCGCACCGCAGTGCGCCATAAGTGTTGAACCGTTTTCGTTCATTACTTTATCCTCCTATTTGTTTTTTGACTTAGTACTTTTGAAATGGATCTTCCGGCACGTCGAGCGTGTCGCTTGAGAGAACGACATCGTCAACAAAGTCATTAACGACCTGATCTCGGCCGCCAGTCCGCCAAAGGCTCTCAACAGCGTCGGGATCAAAGGACTCGATCTCGCCATCATAGAGAGTGGACATGTTGGCCTGTTTGGTCCCGGGAAGACCGAAGAAAGTGACGGCGCCTGCTTCCAAACGCAACTTCAGCTTGCCGGCATCTAAGTAGACCGTGTAGATATATTCTTCCCCACAGTCGCGCGTTCCGGCCGGATAAAGATAGAATCCGCCGGGTTCTTTTTTGAAATGAGCGATAAGCTGGGCTGCGAGGCAGTCCATCCCATTCGCCACTCTTTTCTCTTTTCCCAAGCCAAGCCCGTTTACTATCTGAATTCCTTCTAAAAAGGATTTCAGTTCGGCTCCGTGGCCTGTCGGATAGCCATCAAACTGTCGATAGAGGACGCAGATCTCCACGCCCCTATCTTCTTGAACGATGGTTAAGCTTCTGGTTCCCATAACGTCGATCCTCTCGCGATCAGGCAGCTACCTTAATTGCAGGGAATTCTTCCTCCTCTCGCGACGCTTCGACGCCGTTTTCGGCTTCGAATCGTTCTCCATTCGACTTGGGCTCACGAATGTTGAACGTAATTCCTGGATGGATATCCAGCCGTACGTTCAAGCTTCCGTCACGGCAGATAAATGCGCTGCCGGCGGTCCTCCAAAACGTCTGTCGATTGGGTTCAAAGCCCCTTTCGACG
Organism: Chloracidobacterium sp.; assembly: GCA_016715795.1. NCBI lineage: Bacteria > Pseudomonadati > Acidobacteriota > Blastocatellia > Chloracidobacteriales > Chloracidobacteriaceae > Chloracidobacterium > Chloracidobacterium sp. The sequence goes on along the minus strand of JADJXP010000001.1, from coordinate 799,348 downwards.
ATCAAATAGACGATCTTGAAATCTGACATACTTCCTCCGTTGTGTTGTGGTTTGTTTTTGTATTGGCTCCCGGCCAGAAGGTTCTGACCGGCTGTCGCCTTTTCAGGGAATGTCTTGGGAGTGCACGACTAATCCCGTGCGTTCCATTTCTCTGAGAAGAGTTTTGGCACCTTGTGGTTCTTGGCTTTCTTTTGCACGTTCTCAAGGTAACTCTTGTGAACGTCTTCGTGCTTCTTAGCGCAAAACTCGAGTCTTACTTCCGCATCGATCAGCGCATAGTCGATCCCGAATTCTACGGCAAGCTCCTTCACTTCCGTTTGGGACCTGTAGTTATTGCCATGGCCGATCGTTCCCTTGTGTCCGTGAATGAGTAGGAACAGAATGCGGAATTGCATCCCACGCTCGACTTTCTTTAACTCTTCGATCGCGGCTCGGCGGTCGGGCATGTAAATCCCGTTGCCGTTAATCGGTTTCGCGTCCCACTCGCCTACAAGGCGCTTGACGACACCATGCAGGTTGTTTGAGTCGCCTGACGCAGTCATGCCCCAGAATCGGGCGATCAACTGCGGCAGAAAATTAGTTCCAACTTCGGTGATGCCGAACTTCTTTTCGAATCCTTCCGCCGCCTGCTTGAAAACACGGACCCGGACTGCCTCGGCAACTTTTGCGTTCCAGATCTCCTCGCGTCGACCGCGATGTGCTTCTAATCGCTCGGATGCTTGAGCTTCAGCGGTTGCCTCCGTTTGCGATTCGGCCGTTGACGAGGCTATCGACTTGCGCCAGTGGATCTTGCATCCGCTGGTCTTTAGACATATCTGTACGATCTTGCCGTAATTCTCCGGCTCAATATCAATACCGGCGATGGCTTGATCGCATTCCTTATCACTTCCGCCGCGTTTTGCATTGATGACAATTGCCGATTCCGTCCCCAGGTAGTCTTTCCCGTCCGTATAACACCAGTCGCGGACTATAGGAACCTCTGACACATCAACCTTGCGAAGTTCGGCCAATGCGCGACGCTGAACCACGACGTGCGTTTCAACCTTCTGCTGATAACACGCGGGATTCAGGCATGCATCCTTCTTGCCGATCCTGTTGGGCTCGAAAAGGCTGATCACCGCGCCGGTCCGCTCGGGACATTTGACGCAAGGGAGGCCATCGGAGCGCAAGTTGATCGCTTTAGGATCGAACGGGGCCTTCGAAAGCGTTCGATGGATATATGTATTGATCCAATCAATAAATGATTTCCACGGAACCGTCTCACCCTTAACAGGTGTTTCGATCCACCGGTCTCCCTCATACTTGCTCTCCGTCCTGTATACCTCGGCGTAGATGTACTTCTGGATCTCCGGGGTATACTTCGCAATTTCAAGTGCATAGGTAAGCGGAAGATGCTCATCGTCAATGTCCTTTTGGGCTTCCTTGATCAGCTGGTTGAGCTTGAGTCGATTGAGAACATAGCCCTCTGGTTTTCCGACCCTTAGCGCAAGTTCTTTGACATCACAGCTCAGCTTCTCTTTAAGGAACTGGTAGCCGTAGGCCTCGTCCATTGGGTGAATATCTTCGCGGTGAAGATTCTCGTGGATCTGAATATCAAGCACTTGCTCGTCCGAAAGTTCGCGGACAAGACAAGGCAATTGACTCAGAGACGCTACCTTTGCCGCTCGATACCGCCGTTCGCCGCACACGATCTCGTACTTCTTTCCTTTGATGCGGACGATCAGAGGTTCGAGAATGCCCTGATTGCGGATGCTTTCCGCAAGTTGTGCGATCGTTTGCTCATCAATCCTTCGCCGCGGATTTGTCGGTGATGTTTGAAGATCCTCAAAAGCTATCAGCTTGTAGTCGGGCTGTGAGACCGATGAATCATTTTCAAGCTCCCTTTTCATTTTCGTTGTTGCTGTCATTATTTTTTCCTCCTGATTGTTGTTGCTTTGAAACACACTGCGGCTCAGGACTCCTCCTTTCGCACACTGAAATTAGGCGAGAGGTACTGGACGACCTGTACCGTTGCTGGATTTCCTTTTTTCTTGTTGTTGTTTGTGTGGGAGTGTAGAAGAGTTATCTTGTGACAATGATCTTGGCCGACAATACTGGATCGTCTGAAAAATCATTGACCAGAATCTCTTTTCGTCTGTACCAGGCTGACTCGACCTCAATGGGATCGAAATCCCTCACCGAACCGTTATAGATTATCGGCATGTGATCGCGTCTGGTGCCGGGCAAGCCGAAAGGGAGTGGGCTTCCGGCCTTGACCTGTATTGAGAGGGGCACTGCCAAGTTCTCTCGTAAAGTGGGCAATGACCTGGGCCGTCAAACAGCCCATCCCAAAGGCTACTTTCTCGCGGCTTACGACGCCGACTCCGTTTACGACTCTGAAACCGTCTAGGAATGCTTTTAGCTCAGCGCCGTGTTCGGTCAGCCCGCCGTTATTGTTTCGGTAGAGGCCGCATATCTCTCTGCCGCTCAGTTCCTGGATAACAGTCAGGCTTCTTGTTCTCATATGTGTCCTCCTCTTAGTTAATGGTTTTGACCGATAGTGGTCGTCTGTTTTGAAGCATTTTCTTCCTCCTTACCACGGTGCAGAACCGATACCTGTCAAAACGGCGGATCATCATCACTTGCTCCCGCAGGCTTTGTAACCACCGGCGCGGAAGCCGGTCTTTTGGAGACGGTCTTTTGCGACCGTGTATTGTGACCATTCCCAAGACTGGGAAAGTTAACCACTTCGGCTTCTCCCTTGCCGGCTTCCTCACTGGCAGGTGTCAGCTCAGCGTCTTCACGTCCACCGTTGGGTTTCGGATCGCGGATGTTGAAGTTCAGGCCGGGATACATATCCAGTTTGAGATTCAAGCTTCCGTCCCGGCAAACAAAGGCATTGCCAGCCGGCCGCCAGAAGACCTGGCGATTCGGCTCAACGCCGCGTTCTACGATCAAATAGACTATCTTGTAGTCAGACATTGTTTTTCCTCCTGTAATGTTGGGTTGGTATTTTTTGGTTTTGTCTATTTTGAGCCGTCAAGGCGAGTGTCAAGCGGCTTCTAGGAATGAACTTTCGTGCGCCTGCACAGTGTCCTCGCGACGAATGCTAAAAGCGGTTTCATGACAGAGATCAGGCGTCCCTTGTAGCAGCTTTTGCAGATCGACCGCTTGCAGGTCTTGCACCTTGTCCAGTTGCAATCTGAGCTCTCACTGAAACGAGACAGGGGCAGTCTTCCAATTTTCACCGTGATCACCTCTATCACTCCTTCGAGTTCTTTATGGCAAAGAATGCATCGTAGGGTTTCTTCCATATATGTTTTCCTCCAGTTTTGAATTGTGTTTTATTTGCAGATTCCTACAGGCAAGGGTTTGCCCACAGGAGGAAACAAACAAACGGATTTGGCGGCCGCTGGAACGGAAAGAGCGTCAGGCAGCCGCCGTATCTGGTATCGGTGGAATCGTTACGGCCGAGAAAGGGCGGGATACTTTACCGTCGATCATCAACTTGAGATAGATGTGATAGTTGGGAAGGTTTGTAAAGTCTGTGAGCTTAAATTCTGGTGCAAATTCCATTGCGATTGTTTCGGCATCAGTGGCGCCGATTCGGAAGACGATCGTTGTACCGACGTTCCCCAGGATCGCTTCTCTCAATGTTCGGGTCAAGCTGTGTTAGATATTGATGAGCAAGCACTAGCGACAATCTATACTTGCGCAATTCGGATAACATGAAGATCAGGCTTTGTGTCGTAAAGTTGTGAAATTCATCCAGATAAAGAGCGTAGTCTCGTCGCTCGGGTTCCGAGATATCCGCGCGGCTCAGTGCCGCAAGATCGAAACGGGATATTAGCAGCGAACCTAAAAGGTTTGATGTATCTTCCCCAAGGCTGCCTTTTGCGAGATTGACCAACAGAATCTTACCTTCGTCCATGATCCTTCTTAGGCTTAGCGGCTGTTCCGGATTCGTGAGAATTCTTTGCGACGGGTGAAAGGAAGGCTCCGACCTTATTTTGAATCGGGGCGATAGCTTCGATACGAAAGCGTTCAGGGTATCGGTCGTATTCAGAGAGCCAAAATCTTTGACCTGTTTATTCCTGATAAATGGGATTACTTTTTTGCGATAGTTTCGGTCTGAGAGCAGAAGCAAAATGTCGGATAGATTGGCTCCGGGATAGTCGAGCAGTGATAAAAGGCAGTTTCTAAGAATGTATTCAAGCCGCGGTCCCCAAGAATCACTCCACAGATGTTTAAGGACCTGAATCAAGCCTGAGCACGCAAGCGGTCGTTTAGCCACCGAGATATTTGCGATGGGATTAAAGCCGTATGGTTGTTTAGGGTCCGCCACATCAAAATCGATGAGGTCGGCAAGTCTGTCGTCCGGGATTCGTTCCTTTATTCGCTTTAACAGATCGCCGTGAGGGTCAAGGAGTGCAAACCCCGCCCCTCTGCTGATATCCGCGAGCATCATCGCCTCAAGCAGAGTGGACTTGCCGGTTCCTGTTTTACCCAAAAGATATATATGGGCTCGGCGGTCAGCTTGTCTTATTCCGAAAGTTGCTCTTGGTTCCTAAAGCTTGTTTTCGCAAAAATAGTTATGTCGGACGGAGAAGATGTTTCATTAGGAGTGGTCAAAGGTCAATAGGTTACTAGTGAGATGAGGGTATAATAGCCAGATAAGGTTATTTACAAAAGGGTGATTTTTAAGACCAAGTAGTCTTATCTCGGATGCTTGCCAACTTAGCTTTAATTTGGCTTGTCTCCGCGGAAATATGGGCGAGGAAATTGATTGATCGGGCGCCAGTTCGTTATATGAATTATCAGAGAGCGGCCGGTTCGTTCAGTAATAATATATCCGCTATCACGAAGCCTTTTTAGCCATATTTGTACGGTTCGTTTTGATAGCCCGATATCGTTGGCGATGGTATTAACCCTCCGATAAAGAGTGCCGGTCTTTCGGTTGGCGTGAATAATCAGATAAAGAAACAGCCAGACCGAGCCCCATTGCGTGGTAGTGGTGAGCGTTTCCATTTACCACAAGACCTCTCCAAACAAAACCCCACCATTTGGAATGTGGACGTCGCGAAGGAAAGGTATTGGTGTCAAGGATGTTTTTGATTGTCTGAGACATGACTTCATTGTTAATTTTTCAATTCACTTCAGAATCATATCTTGGAAAAACAAATCTAAATAGGGGTAAAAAACAGACCTTTTAGCCCATAGTTTTACACCTATTTCCACAGTGTCTCAGTGCTTTTTGTTATCTTTCTTAAAAAAGACTTTGTTTGCAAATGAACGATCCTCTAAAAAATCGCATTATCAAGCTGGATTTCAGATTTGAACAGGTATGGACGGCGATTGGAACTGTTCCCTCAGATGAGCAATCGTTTTGCACACCTTGCGAATTGGTTGTTCTCATCTAAGAAGTTAGACTGCGTCCATCGAATGATAATAGCTCCCGGATAAACTGCGTCTTAGTATTTCCATTCGACATGGCTAACCGGAAGGCGGTTGAGCTGATCTCTCCTATGCCGCCATTCAGGGAGAAATTCGTCCATATAAGACAAGAAACGGTAGTTGTGGGTGCGCTCTGATAAATGAACCAGTTCATGCACCAGAACATATTCGATACATTCTCGTGGTTTTTTGCAAGTTCAAGATTAAGCCAAACACGGCCCACCTCTCGATTGCAGGAACCCCACTTAGTTCGCATTTTTTACGCCGAAGTCTCTGACAGTGACATTCATCGTCGCCTGCCAGATTTCAATAAGGTTCGTGGCGATCTCCTTTAACTGCTTCCGGTACCATTTTTCCAACAGAGTTTGTTTTTGTGATCTCGTAGTCCCTGGGCGAACTATCAATTCAATCTCACGATGACGTAAAACGACTAATGGGGGTGCGTCATTTTCTGTAACCTTCAACAGATAGCGTTTCCCGAGAAAGTAATGGCTCTCACGAGAAACAAAGTCACGAATCGGTTCGCGCTCCTGTTCACTGAAACGCCTTCTCTGACGTTTGATCCAATCTAATCTGGAGACTGCAAAAACCCGAATCGTGTCAAGATTCATTCGTTCGGGCGCAGAGATCTTTACGCGTCCTGTCGGCGGATGAACGCTGAGGTGAATATTTTTGATGTTTTTGAGAGTTACATCGGCAGTGATATCACCCAACTCGATCTCCATAAGTCCTAATATTCCGCCTGTGCACGAATAATATTAAATATCCTCTCGACATCGACCTCGTCGTTAAGAATCTCATAAATGCCTGCTTTGATAACTTGTTCCCGCGGCTGTATGCCTCGAAAGCCATCCGGCCGAATTTGCATTACCTTTTCATGTACGCGTAGCGCAAGTTCTTCGTTGTTGCCAAGGTTGTTATACAGTGCTCTCTTTACCCGGTGTATCCAGCTTTTCCGGTGTCTGATCATCCTGTCCGGCACTAACCTTTTTTGCAAGCTCTGCGATCCGTTTCAAATATTCTTCGTATGCTATCGCGTTTGCTTTTCGAGCAGCAATTATTTCGTCGAGCAACTCTGACATCCTGGCGTAAAACTCAGGGTCATTGAGATGTTCTTTGATGATCTTGCTCCTTACGTTGTTTTCGATTGTCTCGGCAACGGCCTGCTTGTCGCCCTTCATACCACCTAGCTGGGTCGCAATTGCGTCTGCGATGCCGGTTCGCACAATGATGTCGATCAAAGAAAGGTCACCGAACGGGGAGATCGCGGGGGGCATCCGCCTCAATATAAGTGTCGAGAAGGTGACGCATATCCGCTTCGTAAGGTTTAAGATCGAGTATTTCACCACTAGCTCGACGAATGATGTCTCTGACGTTTACATATCGGTCCAGATCACTTTTGATCCGCACAATGTCGGCTTCAGTGTATCCTGCGTCGGCGAGTTCATCCGCACTGTTTGAAAAGGCCCCTGACGAGAAGCACAGTAGCCTTGTAAAGTTGTGTGCGTTGCGGTTCGTGTTCTTTAAGATCCGTCTCAATTTCGGTGTTACCGCAAAAAATAATGTATATGCTCAAGCTCGCCATTTGGCGGCTCAACGGGTTCACAAAGCGCGTTAGTTTCTCCAGTGCGTCATCGAGACGCTCTTTGCCAACCTTTAGCCTGTCCTTTAGCAATACATTGGGATCGATACCGTCCGTATCAGTATCGAGATCGTCCGCTGTAAACCGCAATCGCATTTTGAACTTTTTTGAAGAGATCCTTGTAATCGACTATATAACCAAAGTCCTTGTCCTCACCGTCAAGCCTGTTAGTTCTACAGATCGCCTGAAACAGACCGTGATCCTGCATCGATTTGTCGAGATAAAGGTAAGTGCACGGCGGCGCATCAAAGCCTGTGAGAAGTTTATCCACGACAATTAACAGCTTCATATTTGCCGGCTGTTTAATAAACAACTCTTTTGGCCTTCTCCTCATACGTTTCGGTTTTCGTCATTCCCGACTTTGGAATAACATCTTCCAGGAGATTGTTGTAGGTATTATGGATAAATTGTTTGTCGGATTCGGTGTTGGCTCCAACCTCTTCGAGCGTCACATCTCTGACTTGTGGATTATGAGATGTGATAAGACCACATTTGCCCTTGAATGGCGTTTTCTGGAACAGACCAAAGTATTTGCACGCCTCGTAAATACTTCCGGTGACAAGGATCGCGTTGCCGCTCACTCGATAATCGAGGCTTAACGCTAAAATCGAAAATTATGTCCTCGACAACATGATCCATTCGATTAAGGGAACTGAGCACGTTTTGCATTGTTCCCCATTTATTTTTTAGTTCTTCCTTTTGCCAATCGTTCAACCCGCGTGTCTTTGCCTCAAACCATGCATCGACCTTTTCCGGTGAGCTGATCCATTGGTTAATGTCGCGAGGGTCATAGATCAGATCAAGGACAACACCATCATCGACCGCTTCACTGAATTTGTATGTATGGATATATGTGCCAAACACTTCGATCGTCGTCTGCTTGTCACGCCTTAACAAAGGTGTGCCGGTAAAGCCAACAAAGATCGCGTTAGGCATTATCGCCTTCATCAAACGATTAAGCTTGCCGCTCTGCGTTCTATGACACTCATCGACAAATACAAAAACCTCGCCGTGGGTCTGACTCGGCTGTGCCTCGATACCTTTGATGAATTCGTCAAAATCATCAACATCACGACGGCCAAACTTGTGGACCAGCGAACAAAGCAATCTTGGTGTTGCTTGGCCTAATTGGTTGATAAGATCGCGGCCACTTTTCGCTTTGTAAATCTGCTCGTTGGCGTCTTCGAAAACTCGCTTTATTTGTTTGTCGAGCTCGTCCCGGTCGGTGATGATCGCTACGCGGGCATGTGGATTATTCTCCAGTATCCATTTGGCGAGCCAGACCATAACAATGCTTTGCCAGCGCCTTGAGTGTGCCAGATAATGCCGCCGCTTTTCATGGACACGTTGCTGGGCGGCCTTGATACCGAAATACTGGTGCGTGCGTGGAAGTTTCTTGATGCCGTTCTCGAACAAAACAAAGTCATGCATCAACTCGATCAAACGATCCTTTTCACAAATCTTCAGCAGATATTTGTCGAGTTTGTATCGAGTGTTATCCTGCTCGTCTTCTTTCCAATTCAGAAAATACTTCTCTTCGGTCAGGATCGTCCCATATTTCAGACCCTCAGAGTCGTTACCGGCAAGAATGAATTGCACGGTGCTGAAGAACCATGCATTAAACTCAGGCTGTTGATTTGAAAGATTTTGGCGGATGCCGTCGCCGATCGAGATGCGGCTGTTCTTTAACTCAAGCACCCCAATTGCAATGCCGTTGACATAGAGCACGATATCCGGGCGTCGCGTATAGTTTCCGCTTAGCGTCACTTCCTCGGCAATTGCAAAATCGTTTTTTCTGGTTCGTTCCAGTTTATAAGCTGGACCGTTTTTGTCGGCTGCCCTGGATCAACATTTACCTCAACGCCATAGCGAAGCATCGAGTAAACAGCCTTGTTGTTGTCATACAAGCTGCGATTGTAGTTGTCCGCCTCGGCGCGAAGCCGGTATATTGCACGATTTATCTGCTCATTTGAATATCCGTTTGCGGCAAGCCAACCCTTCAAAATATCGGCCTCGATATTGGTGTTGCCAAGCCGGTCTGACCAGTCGCCGAGATAACGGTATCCAAGCTCATCGCGGAACAATTCGATCACGCGGTCCTGAGTAACTCGTTCTGGCTGGCCAATACCGTTCATGCTAGATGTGTTTCACAAACGCAACAAAATGCTTGACAATGTAAAGCAAATGTATATAATTAAATCAGCAGGTGTGCGTGGGGTAAATCTCAGGTCGTCCGTTAAGGATGGCAACCTTTACCAAAAGGATATACTGAGACCCAGGGCCTGCTTTTTTATTTGAAATGGTTCTCGACCCATTTCAATCTCGTATCTTCATTCGCAATCTGATCGATCCCGACCGGGAAGAATTTCATCCCATAACTCAGAGTCTTTCCACCGCGAGTGTATATTACCGGCTTTAGCATTTCTACATAACGGCTTTCAATAAAACCGACCCTTGACGGCTCTAACCCGTAAAAGCAACTTGACGCTACAGCATCCGCTATCTGAAGGCCCGCACGTTTGCCGGACGTAAAGGTTTGTATTTGTGATGTCTTAATAATATCGCCGCTTAGCCGGATGTCGTGAATACGTTCGCCGCCGAGCTTAAGGGCTTCGTTGGCGATCAGACCGTCAAGATAGTTCCTTATGTCGTCGTAAGACATGGTCTTTCGATTTGAGAACACAAGCTCTACACTGCCATCGCCGGTGTCGTCTTTGCTCCGAGCGTCACGGCAAAGCCAACAGACACGTTCCAGCAGATAGCGCAAGTTATAATGGTGAAGCCGCGATCCACCGCGAAACTTTGCTGGTTCTGTTAATGACGGTTTATGCGTCAGTATTGAAATTGTACTAAGTTCAGCACCAGCGATTCGATCCAAAAAGGGCAAGCGATGCTCATGCCGAAGGTCCCTAAAATGAAGCGGCTTTTTCGGCGGTTTGCCTAATAGAGCGCGAACATCTCGAACGAGATCGATCATCACGGCCTCGTGCGTTTTCCGCATTACTACCGCACTGAGGACAAACCAACGCGAGCTTCCGCCGTCGAACCGAAATCCTTCGTCCCCGGATTCATCAATATAAGCTACAAACGTCGGGTTTGGCATATGCACCGTCTAACCAAAAAGGTCTGTCACCTCCTTAATCGCTACCGCAATTTTATCATCCGAAAAAACTTCACGACTAAGTTTCGGTGACCACTCTGGGTGCGCGGCAATTACATCTTTCACGCTTTCCATTGATACTGTCGAACTGTTCTCTCCGGAGCTCGACCATAGCCATATCGACGGTGGTTAGCAGTTCGAGACTGTCATTTGTTCGCTTCTTAAACCGCTTGAGCCAGACTAAAGCATCCCTCCATACCATTCGATGAAATAGTTTTCGGCCTCAGCGATCCTATTACCGGCGACAAATCCCGTCCGACTGCCTGATTGACATTCTTGGACGTAAGCTTTATTTATTGCGATTTGCTCCGCACCACCATATCGAACCGTTGGGTTATATGGTCCCGCAGCTTTTTTCATAAACCCTAGCGCCTGGCCCTCACAATGCCGATGAAGCAAATAAGCAAATTTGGTGCGTCGCTTTCGTCCCAGCGGATATTCATTACTGCCAAACTGCTTTGTAAGAACTCCGATAATCACAGCCTCATTGAAATGTTCGTTGTGGCCCGATGACTTACCGGATGACTGCGACCGCATCGAATCAATCTGGATCACACTTGATGCGGATTCGACCAGTCGGATCTTCCCGGTCAATAGATCCTGCATCATTCCACGTTTGATTCCTCGAACCTTTCCCAATTTTGTTTCGAGTGCGGAAATCTCAGAGTCGATGTCTGAAAGAAACGCTCCAATTGCTAGTTGTTCATCCCGCGTTGGCACGGGTAACACGATTTTCACAATGTTTCCTTTGCTTACACCTGAAACCTTCGTTCCCACCGCAAAATACTTGAACTGAAACTTAATGGCCTCACTCTGAAAGCAATAACGCAGGTATATCGGTTCAAGCTCTTCCGTCTTTCTCTTCGCAACAATCGTATGTAGTCCCGAGATAAATGGGATGTCGTCAGCGTTATCAATAACTACATATTTGCTTGTTCCTTCGTCGTCCTCCGAAGCATCAACGAAAACTACGTCTCCATCTTCTAGGAGCGTTTTAGCCGAAACATTGGCAAGAGACACATTTAGTTTGGGAATGTTAGAAAACTCCGATGCTACATCGATAAAGCTCCTGTCGGAGGTGTGAATGTCGCCATAATGCAGGTAGCAATATCCTACATTACCCAATTGATCGCGAGATGCGGATAATCCTCCGCTGATATAGAACAACTTGCCCAAAGGCTTCGGCGTCCATTCGTCCGTAAAACCATCGAGCCGTTTTCGACCGGTGAGTAGCTCCTGCATCGCGGCCTGTTTGATCTGACGTTTCTTAGCGATTAGCTGCTCAAGCGATTCGATAAAAGCATCCGCATCGCTTAACGCCTCAGCAATCGCTAACTGCTCAATCTTTGTCGGCGGAAGTGGAATAATAAATTTTCCGATTAGCTCCGTATTTAAGTTTGGTTGTCCGTTTCCCGTTGCGATACTATCCCGCAAGTAATTTGTCTGTGTGTTTATGTAGTGCGCCAAATAGTGCGGACTAATTTCCTTGTCCAATGAAAGCAGCGCTGCTATTCCGTCATTTGCGCAACACCTGATTTCGAGGATCTTTGCAACACCGAGGGTCGCCCCACTATTCGCAATGATCAATGTGCCAGGCAAAAGGGTTCGGCTGTGCAACGCGCCTTCTTCGGTTAAGCAGCTTGCCGTTTCCGATACAAGTAGCTTTGAGTCTGGGATATTAGTTAACGATGCTACGGTAAGCCAAGGAATAAACGAGCCATTGAAATATCTTGGATTACCTGCCGGTCTCGGTGAGCCGCCTCTGACCGGTGTACTAATGCTGCTGACGCTCTTGGCGCTCCAATCACGGGGGATAAAACCCGCATCGGTCATTTTGTAACCTGGCTTCACGTCCATGAATAGCCCATCCTTTTGAGGTGACCGTTCACTTTTGTTTCAAGCTCAGCTGTTCGTTCGACCATTTGCGGCAGTGGTGTATCGTATCGCTCGGCCAGTTCCTTTACGCGACCAGTCAACTGCTGACTTATATGGTCAACTTCGCCATTTATCGCAATTGAAAGCGACGCGAGCCATTTATCATCCACCACAAGCTGCTTTACATCGTCATCGGTCAATGTCCGATATTTGGCATAGGCGAGAGCGTCCAATTCACTCTCCGCTTCCTTCAGCTTTTTTTTAAGGCCGCTGATCAGATCGGTCAGCCGCAAATATTCTTCAAGCACCGCAAGCTCTTTGAAATCTTCGTGCTCGGGATTGGCGAGAAAATGTTTCTGCACTGCGTCGGAACCTTGCTTAAGATGTTCTCTTGCCGCGTCCTGAGCCTTCTTTAGCTCAGAGGTTGCCAGCTTGTAGCTTTCCAGAGTGCCGTGTTCGTTTTGATCTATTTGTTCCCGCAGCCTTGCGTTGACTGCTACAAGAGTCACTTTGCCTTTTTCGTTTGCTAAGTTTTGAATCCGCGGATCGGCAGCAATGTCATTCAGCCGGCCACGATACTTTTCCTGATCGATCACGGCTTGTTTGTAATTGCCAAAACTCTCTGCGTCAACTTGCTCAAGCAGGGCAACGATCGCTTCCTGTCTGGCGATCAGGGCATCCGTCCGATTTGCGACCGTGCTTAATACTCCTCGTCGCCTCCGTTTTCCTCATCGAGTTCCTCAAGCTTTGCTGTATTGTCTTCGAGCTGTGCGGCTAGCTCATCAATTGCTATCTGCTCCGCTGAAAAGTATCGAGCGACGATTAGAGGTTTAGGCACCAGATCACAGGCCCACCCTTTGTCCTTATCATTTCCTTTCTTGTCTTTTACAATGACACGATACGGCTCTGCCTTCCATCCATCCGCAGCTATCAGATAACAATCGTCCTGCATCGTCTCATCCCAATAGTCCATAAGGTGTTGATAGATGCTGTATGGGTCGATCAGTGGTCTGTTTTGATAATGTGCAAGGATATCTTCGCCGACGCTGTGAATGAGTTCCTTTGGATGAAACCCGGTTTTGACGTTTTTAAGCTCGCCGGTTATCCGGTCTTGCCAAGCTGTAAAATGCCGTCGCATCCCTTCGGTAAACGCAGCAAACTCCGAGTGATCGTAAATAGCTGTCTTAACATCTGATTTTTCAACCGTAAGATCGACATACCCATCACGGTTTGGCTTGAAAAGCGAATGCCGAAGATCGGGACAGACAGACCAATATCGACCAAGAGCATCAATATCGCGTTCAGGTATGCCGCCGCGCAGATGCCCATCAATGTCTTGAATATCCTCGGGCGGACGGCTATCAATATATCGCGGCAGGTTGAGGTTAAATTCATTCTTGTGTTCGATCTCGTCAACCGACACCATGCGGGAATATTTCGGGACCTCGATCTGCTTTGTAAAAATATCCACGATCCGATGGATATCCTGTGCACGAAGTCGGTTTTTGGGGCCGTCCTTTGCAAAGTCGGCACTTGCGTCGATCATAAAAATGCCTTTACGGTTCTGAGCATCAAGCTTGTCGATGACAATAATACAAGCCGGAATGCCGGTGCCGTAAAAGAGATTGGGCGGCAAACCGATGATGCCTTTTATATAACCTTTTCGTATCAAGTTGCGTCGTATCTCCGCCTCGGCATTGCCGCGAAACAACACGCCATGCGGCAAGATACAGGCCCTTTACCTGTCTTCTTGAGCGAACGAACAATGTGCAAAAGATACGCATAATCTCCCTGCTTAGCGGGCGGGACACCAAACGATTCAAAACGATCAAATTCGTCATGGTGTGGATCGAAACCTGTGCTCCAACGCTTGTCTGAAAAAGGCGGATTTGCGACCACATAATCAAATGACTTGATCGTGTCGCCATCCTTAAAAGCGGAGTCGCCAATAGTCTTTGCCGCCCCTCGATGACCGCCGTCGGATTGTTGTGCAGGATCATGTTCATCCGAGCAAGACCGGCCGTTGCAACATCCTTCTCTTGCCCGTTCAGCGTTACTGAAGTGCCGGCCTCGTCCGCAACTTTCAATAACAGCGATCCGCTGCCGCAGGTCGGATCGTACACAGTCGTACTGGCGGTCGTTGCGGCCTCTCGGATTCCTATGATGCGAGCCATTATCCGGCTGACCTCGGCCGGTGTATAGAACTGGCCCTTGCTTTTACCGCTCTCGGTGGCGAAGTGACGCATGAGATATTCGTAAGCGTCGCCCAGGATGTCGTCACCATCGGCACGGTTGCGGGAAAAGTCCAGATTTTTGTTCTCAAAGATCGCGATCAGATTGGTTAGCCGATCGACCTTTTCTTTGCCGCTGCCTAGCTTGCCGTCGTCATTAAAATCAGGCATATCGGACAGTCGGTTTGTCTCAGCAAGCGGGCCAATAATGTCGGTGTTGATCTTATCCCCAATATCAGGCCGGCCCTTCAGGGCGACCATATCAGCAAAGCTCGCGCCGGCCGGTATTTTGATCGGTGCGTAAGGGACACCGGCGTATTTGTCGCTAATGTATTTAATGAAAAGCAGGACTAAGACATAATCCTTATATTGACTAGCGTCCATCCCGCCGCGAAGCTCATCGCAGCTGGCCCAAAGAGAGGAATATAGCTCTGACTTCTTTAAAGACACTTATAATTGCACGTCCGGCACATCCGCGCTGCACAAACATCGTGAGCGTTAGCGGGAAGCCGGAAACAGGCCTTGAAAATCTCCTATAACTTGCTATTATGATACGGTAAGCCCGCCTGAACCGCCAATTTAGGGTTCCAACTACTCATTTATTTTGCTATCAGCTCAGCATTTTTTGACCCGCCCCGGACTTCCGTTTGGGACCACACTGACCGATTACCGGTGAAGTATTTGAAAAGTTGGCTTAATAGTGCGGAAAAAGTTCGAGGAGCGTCCCGAAACGGGCAACCATTCGGGCCGTTAGGTCGATCAGCGACGAGATCGAAGGGGGAATTCAGCTTAACTATGAGTTTTTTGTCGGTCGCGACAAGGTTCGAGGTCACCGTTTTGATCAAATCCCGTTTCTTTTCATCATCTGCCGATTCATAGCTTAAATAAGCGGATTTTGCGAGTTCGAGAAAATTTCGTAACTTAAGCGTGATTTGCTCTGTATCTTGATCCAACTCGTTAAGTTCACTTACGATATCGGCCTTTTCATTTATCAGCGAGTTCTTCTTTATTGCGTAAATTTCGCGATCGAACACGCCGTCCATGTAAGCGTCAGCGAGTTTTTCCAACCGCGATGTATTTAGCTGAGTGCGATTTCTAACTGCTGACGATGCTCCTGAATTCGTTTCGGAGCCTCCTCGTGAAACTTATTGATAAGCACTTCAAAGTGACTCAATTCATCATCGGAGAATTCGATTTGCTTTAGGACCTCACACAATTGACCGGAAATGGCCTCTTCCCTCAATGGTCTCTGGACGCATTCCCGTGTATGACAGCGATAATAAACGTGTCCTTTTTGACGTTCCGGAATGAGAAAATTCTTGCAATGCCCGCACCGAACAACGCGGCGAAACACAAAGAAATGCCGGGTCTTCTTCGTAATTTTCTTTCCGTCCAGCACAGACTGAACCGAATCGAATAATGGTTTAGATATTAGCGGTGTGTGCTGACCGACAAACAACTCGACCATCGATGCGACCTTGATCAATCCCATGTAAAACGGATTCCGTAAACACATGTTCAAGGCATTTTTAGAGAACTTTCGGTTCTGACGATTGCGAAGGCCGCGAGCATACATTTCTTCGACCAATGCATACAGACTGTAATTTCCCGTCGCATATAGTTCAAAGGCTTGCTTTATAAGCGGTCCTTGTACCGGATCTAACGCTTTCGGTTTTGCCGAACCCATGTTTTTGTAGCCTGGCGGCGCGGGAAATGGGTACAGACCCTGTTTGATCCTTCCCCGGATACCTTTTATGGTCTCCTCTCTTAAGTTTCGAATGTAATCTGACGCGACCACCGCCTGGATGTCTGCGGACAGGCGACCGCCGCGCGAATTCAAATCCAGACTTTCGTTAACGAAATGAACCTCTACGCCGATGTCGATCAGCGATCCCAGCTCGGCCCAGTCGCGAAGGTTCCGTGCGCTGCGATCGATCTTGTGGATTATCACGCCTCTCGCTTTTTGCTCTTTTAGTGCCTTTACCATATCCAAAAACACCGGACGTCCGGTTTTGGCTGCCGTTTCACGTTCCTCAAATCGCTTTACGACGTTTAGGTTCCACGATTTGGCGTAACGATCAATTGCGGCGGTTTGTTCGGCTAAAGACGTGCCTTGTTGTCCTTGCCGCTGCGTGGACACGCGGATATAAGAGTAATAACCCTTTGTCATCGATCTTGATATTAGTGGTGTTACGGACTGGTCAGTCCTGTGGCGAATGCCCTTTCACATTAGCGACCAAGCTGCTTTCTGTCAATAGATATGTGGCTGTGGTGGCCGTAAATCTGCCCGACGATCTCTAAATACCGTTGCAGGTTTCGCTGGATGTTGGCCAGTTCCTCCGGCGACCGCCCGGGATAAAGTTCATCAAGGGGCGGTGTCTTCAACTCTTTTTTAGCGTCCATAAGCTACTCCTCCGGCGACCGCCGTAAAAACATTACCGTAATATCGACGCTCCCAATCTGTCTTTGCTTGCACATACCTGTTCAGGTCGGGAAACTGCGTGGCTAGAATTTGTGCTGTGGCTGCTTTCGTTGGTCGCTTTGTATTGCAAATAAGACTACGGGCGTAAACAGGATCAAAATGTTGAATGGACAAACTGTCGCTTAATGCAACGCGATCCAGATATCTGTGGATCCTGCGAAGTTCTAATGAATGCAGTTGTTGTTTATTTAATTGAGAAAGAAGTAAGGCGGTAACGTGATGCCGTTCCACTAGCTTTAGAATGATCAATTTTACTCCATGACGACGTTCTGCCTCGTTGCCATAGCGTCGCAGTGATTTGCCGCCGTAATAAATAAGGGTGCCATATCGAAAAATCGCGAAGCCTAAACGGTTCCGGCTTAATGACAGGGATAAGATGCAGGGCTGGGAGTGATGCATTGATAGGTTTGAATTTAATTTGTAAGGACTCGATTATTCATGTCACAGTCGAGCCAGATGTTTTGCAAGGTTCGTTACATGATCGCGAATGGCAGATTTGCCAATGTCGTTCAGGCCGGGGTCTTCCAACAGACGCTCGTAGCTACATTGGTTGATCGCACCCATTAAATTTGACGCCGGGGTTATCGCAAACGTCGAACGTGAAACCTTGAGTGTTTTTGATGATAGCTCCGAACGAAGCTGGTCACATCGCTCCCTGAACATCTCTTCGATTGGGCAATCATAAAGAATGGCAAGTTTGATGGCCGTCTCAAGGCTAGGTCGCCGCTCGCCCCTTTCATATCTTGAAATGGGGTCAGGTGACAGGTGACCAAGCATCCAGGCAACTTGCTTTCTTTCGAGTCCGCGCTTTCGACGTATGAGCCAAAGACCGCTATTATGTAGCTTTTTTACTTTAGATGACATTTTTTATAGGTGATGAGCTAAATCGAGCGTATCGGAAAATGGGCCGATTACTACTTATACAGTATTGGCTGTTAAGCCTTAGGAAAAGGGGGAATATTAAGATACTTTTGAAGCCTAGTTTTCCACAGGTAAGTAGAAAACCGGCTGGAATAAGCCGAATTATCGTGGGTCGTTCAGTGGTGATGTGACCTTAACATCGCTGGAGAAAGTTCCGAGCGACCGGTAATATTGCCTGATCCTTCGAAAAAAGTCAATAGCCTTATTGCCGCCTCTGGTCTCGCGTTTATTTCGCCGGAAGGGGGCGAGATAATATGGATTCAGCCATTTATGGCAGCGGCGATCGTATCAAGTTTACGGATGAGATCGTTACTCGTAACAAGCTGGTCCTTTCCTATAAACCGACCGAGGATCATTAGGCCCGATGCGTGGACATCTTCCCCGGCATGGCTTGCACATGCATCGGAGATGACGATCGGCGTAAACCCTTTTTCAAATGCGTCCACGGCGGTCTTCATCACACAACTTTCGGTGGCCACGCCGCATAGGATTAGCGTTCGCCAATCATTCTTTTTCACCAGTTCGGCAAATTCTTCCGTGAAAGAACTATAGAAATCTTTGTCGATGATCGTCTGTGCGAACTGGCTTAGCTCGGGTGTCAAGTCAGTTTCAGGGGCGTTTCTAAGCCGGGTCCAGCCGATCAATCTTTCGTAGGGGCTATTTTCTCGATTGTGAAACCTAGTAAAAACTGTCGGGATTTTTCGCTTCTGACACTCTTCGACAAGTTGAACAACACTCGGGATAATATAATTTGAACGGCTTCCCAGAAACCCGTTCTGCATATCAATTACGATGAGTACTGGATTTTGAAATGTGATCATGATGATTCCTTTTTATAACTTGGATAATGAAATTAAATCTGATTGAAAAGCTTTACGGTGTCGTCTACAAGACTTTCCAGCCGACTGGTTGCGAGTATGGCTTCACACATGGTGCGTTGCGAGCTTACTTCGGTCGCACCAATGGTTTTCAATCGTCCCATTTGTCGCGTCACCGCACCGACAAGCGCGCTCAGTTTTCTTTTTGATTTAGGCGTAAGAGGCGCGGATAAACAGATCTTCTTTATACAAGACGTATACCACCAGAGTCCTTGCACAGCAATCTCGAATTCAATGATTCGTTCCCGCAAGCGCGATGGCTGACCGGAAAACTTGTAATAGGAAACGCCCGCCCAACTCGCAAATCCAAGGTCACTGCCTGATAACCCGAATTCAACGACATCCTTGTGCGCAAAGCCTGTTTCCAGCAACTCATTTTCCAATCGAATGGCGTCCTCACGAGCTTGCTCGTCGCCCTCCTCGGACTGCAGCGGAGTCAGGCAGGAAAGGAGTTTGATAGCCGTTCGCAACCGGCTAGGCTCTTCCCACATTGGTGCATTTAATATCATGACCGATAATACATAGCCGATCTTTCCCCGAGCGGAAGCAAGGGGATCGTCTGCGTCTTGCGGTAGCATCGAGATGATTTTTGATGTGCTGGTAGTGATCACGTGGCGGTCCTCGTTTATTTCCCTATAAGTGTTTCTCCTCCAAGTCGCTAAATCTGTAAGGGTTGTAAAATCAAGATCATGTGAAATATGCCAAACTCCCACGCCTGCCGGAAGAACGTATAAACCGCCCTCCTCTTTTTCGAGTATTTTGTGCTCGGACCACAGAGATTCCGACGTGGCTTCTTCAAAGTCGATGTAAGCGTTCGTTCCCAAAAACACGGGAACGAACTTATGACATTCGACGCTAAATTCGCTCTTAGCAACAGGGTTAATCCACGCGGGCACATCTACCGGACGTGTCGAAGGGCATGGGACTCGTGTTGCCTGAGCAACGAACCGGTACCCTTTACGGCCATGAACTGTTTCAACATACCCACCGTCGCCACCAAGGGCACTTCGTACCTTTGCTATATGAACCGTGATATTGCTGTCATCAATGTAAGTGTCGGGTCCCCACACGCCGTCCAATAGCTCGTCATGTGTTACAAAGAGATTCGGTCGGTCAGCCAAATAGACCAAAATATCGAAATCTTTTCCTCGAAGGTCTACCCGCTCTTCACCTTTGAAAAGTAATCTCTCTTTTGGGTTCAAAAAGAACCCGTCAAATTGAATACAGTAATGCGAAATGTTAGCCACGAGTTCTTACGAATTTATTAGGAAAAAATATGGAATCCTTTCCGTTTTATTTTGCCAAAAATCCGCTTTTTTTTCGGATATTTTTGGATACCCTGCGCCTAAAATTCTAGCTGTTACGGAGGAAAAGTCAATGGACTTTGACCCGTAATTTACTGAAAACCAAAGGAGACAAATTATGAAGCAAATTACTATTTCTGTCGCAGGCACGGACGGCAGCCGTGAATTTAAAGATGTGCAGCTCTTGCCTGGCACTAAGCCTCGCGATGTTCTTGCACAGCTTAATCTGAACGGCTTTCAACTGAATAAACCAGAAGGCGGAGCGTTTGGTTTCAACGATGATCTTTATCAGGCCGTTGCTGACGGCCAAAAGGTCTTCGCAACGAAATCGGATGTCGAAGCCGGAACAGACGACAGCTTTTAACCTCTTTGGGGGCGGTAGTAACTGTCATAGCCCGGCAAGCCACGAATGTCCCTCGCTTGCCGGCATTTATTTATAGAAAAGGATAATGGCAACACTGATCACACCTGCAAGACCGATCACGATCCGGCCTTCTGAGGCCATAATCGCAATTCACCCTTCCTCTCCGGTTGTGCAGGTCAGACCGGCGACCGTGATTCCGATCCGGCCGGTGTTACTGGTGCCGATCACACCGGCAAGATCTGAGACTGTACGCCCTCCGAATCGCGGTGCATGGGATGAACGGGGCTGGATAAGAACGCGTAACGGCAACAACGAGATTTACGAAGGGGAATACCAGGTCGGTGGCAGGCGGTTTAGAGGAAGAATCGAGGTCGCGCGGCGTGGTCGAATTCAGGCATTCATCCATAATCCGCCGCGGGCGATCCGCCGGCATCGACATCATGCCTGTTTTCAGCAGGTCGGTCTTGGTACTGGATGGTATCTCCTGCACTGGAGCCGGTCACCACGAAATGTTGATGAGGCGATCCTTTATTTTGAGCAAGTCTTGGATGAGTCAATCAATATGTAAATCAGGCAGGAGGTAAAAACCAAAAATGTTGGAACAAATTAAGGAATTGCCGTCGAAGGCAATAAACATTATCAGGGGCGGTGACGCGCATTTTGATGCTCGAAGTGCGTTGAAACAGATAGAACAGTCGTTGTTAAAGGAATGGAAGGCCGGCCTTGTGCTCATTACAGGCGCTCCGTGCCTTGACCCGAAACAAAACGATTATCTTCACGCTGCCATAGAAAATTTGACGGAATGCCATACCGCAGTCAGGATCCTTTACAAGGCTGCCTGCCCAGTTAATCCGCAGCATGCCGCCAATATCATCGCAACTCAAATTACAAATACAAAGCGGTTCATCGAAAGCATCGGTGCCGGGGACGACGCAGCGATGAACGTTGCGATGAAAACGTTGAACATGCTCTTTGCGGCGGAACAGGAGATCAAGAACACGTTTTCGTTGAACGGAAGACGTGAAACTACCGCAGTCGATGTTGTGGCAACCACAACTTCCCGTCCGGTTATGACGCTCTCATCGTCTATGATGTTTCAGCTTTGGCAGGCGTTATTTCCGGCTGAGCGAATGATGGTCGGAGCGGGTTACCGCCACGGCAATAATGTGACGGTCAACGCTCTGTTTGACGTGACCGGCGTTGCAGGTACGGGAGGCGTCAAGGCTGATCCGGACCTTTTGGGCCGTGCTCTCATTGCGATGTCTCAGAGCGGCAGTCATTTCGCTTTGTGGATACATTCACACCCAGGAAGCGGACCTGAAGCAACTAGGCCGAGCGGTATTGATATCAGGCAACACGCCGATTGGCTCAAGAACTATTCGGATGATCTTGTATCAGCGATTATGGTCAAAGACGCATATTTCCGCTTTTGGGGAACGGCGGTGGAATCGGGAAAGATCTCGATCTCGATCGATGGTGACGGCGTTTCCGGCGTTTCAGTTCAGAACCATGTATATCGTTTGGGGGTGTAAAAAGTGATGACAGGTTCACAGATCAATATCGATGAAGAAGTGTCAGAACCGAGCGACACCTTTGCAGAATTTCCGGAAGAACTGTTCGACATCGGCGATCCAATGGAAATCGCATGCTCTGAAGAGGTAAAGGCAACACATGAAGCGGAACCTGACCTTTTCGCCCGGCATGATGGTATTCCGGCTCATCGGCAGGATCTGCTCGAACCGGCAAGGTTCCTCGTGATTGGCGGCGGCGGTCTCGGTAGCTGGGTTGCTGTTTGTTTGGCAAGGAGCGGAGCGCGATCGATCACGATCGTTGACGCGGACCGCGTCGACCGCACCAACCTATCTCGGCAGTTCTTTTACGCTGATGATCTTGGCGAGCCAAAGGGCAAGCGGCTTGCAAGGCATATTGCCGCGCAAGCGATGGCCGGCGCGGTCGTCACCGGCATTGGAATGACGTTTGAAGACGCCCTTGAGAAGTATACGCTGCCCGCCGATTTGATTATCGCCGGCGTCGATAATAATGAGTGCCGGCTACATGTCGTTAAGGAAGCTCGCAAACGCGGAATACCGGCGATCTTTTCCATGTTGAGTCGCGACGGGATGCGAACACAGGTTTTTCTGCAGAATGCATCGCCCCTAGAACCATGTCTGTGGTGTGCTCTGCCGAATCTTGACCCCGAAAGGATAATGCCGTGCGCTTCAGCGATTGTTTCGAGCTGTTTTATGACTGCCGGTTTCACCGTTTTCTTTGCACATCGGGCCGTTATGGGTTGGGGTGAGCTGACACCGTTCAACTGGCGGGAGGCCGATCTTTCAGGTATAGCACCTGATCGCATCGGAACGGTGAAGAAACGGCAGGGGTGCGAGGTTTGTGAGGGGATGATCTGAAAAATCGTGACAGGAGCATCAAAATGAGCACATTCAACAAACATTTAATGATCTTTGTCGAGAACCTTGCCGGTCCGCTCGATTGGTATCAGGAGAGCGGCAACGCCCAAACAACCTTCAAAGGCCGCTTTCTCATTTATGATCGGGCGGGCAATCTTAAAGATCATGTTCGCGGCATGATCGTGCAGCGGGATCAGCACGTTGCAGAAGTGTATCTGTATGATCCGCCGCTGTATATCAGCAAGCATCGTCACGGCCGCTGTATGCAGCTGCTGACCCCGGATAGCAAGTGGTTCAAGCTGCATTTTGAAAAACCAGCAACAAATTTTGGTGATGCTTACATGTTTGTTGAGGCCATGCTGACGGAAGCGTTTAATCTGACACACTAACAATGAGTGATGGCTCAAACACAATTTTGGCATGTCTCTCACTGATCTTCTGGCTTGTTCTTATAGCACTCGGCCTCTCGTGGATCTGCCGTCATCTTTTACCGAGAAATCCTGTATTGCGACGTATCTCGCGATGGTTTTTCGGCCTTATTTTTGTTTCGCCGTTTCGTACTCTTTACCGGATAGGTCGGTGGCTAGTCAACGCAATCCACAACACGAGGCCTGATTACCGTCGTCATCCGCTTTTCTTTGAGCGATATCCCGTATCTCCTCTTGAGCTTTACAGCGTTATCGAAGACAGATTTGTTTTCCGTCAGGTAATAGGCGTCACCGTTTCCCGCGTCTCGCGTCTGGAATGGCATTTGTTGTCAACTCGGCGTACATATCTTTTGATCCGGTTTCGCGAAGCTGTTTGTTTCATAAGCGCCGTGCCTGTTGGCACTGGTCTTCTTGTGACTTGGCGATATACGGCAAACCCCTCGCGGTTTTCGATGGTCCTGTTCGAGATACCGTATTTTGGATTCATAGCTGAACGCATAATATCCCCGCCGACGTTCTATCGGACTGATGTTTATGAAGCTTTTGAACAAGCAATTCGTGGCTGTGTTATTGAGGCAACAAACGTGTTGGTCCAGCGTGGCGTCCGCCCGTTAACTGAGAATGAGCAGCGACCACTTCTGCGTGAATTTTATAACTAACGGGCGGAGTCATGGATTACCGGGATCATCATTATGCTGAAGCATGGACGCGATCTTTCAAAGCTTGGGAGCAATGTTGTCGTGGATGGAAATTATACGATGTCGCGGTAGCACTTGAACCGGCATTTACCCCAATATTCGTTGAGCCTGCACCACCTAGGCAGATTATCGATGATGCTCGGACCGGCGGAGGAATTCGAGGCTTCATTGAAAAAAGCGTTGTAAATCAGACTCCTTTACAACCACAGCTTGTAACAAAACTGGTAAAAGTTGGCCAGCCTTCGACCTTTTATCGTGAGGGCAGTTTGGCTGAGATACATATACAGCTTCCGCGTGAATTGGACGTTAATCCTGCGTTAAGTGAACAACTTTTACTGTCGATCGGTCATTTCAATACGCCGGTTGCATTTGAGATTTTTGGTGATCGCGAAACAATATCACTCCAACACGCGTGCGAGGTCTCTCTCGTCCAACATCTTACATCGCAATGGAAGGCTTCTGTTCCCGACGTAACGCTCGTACGCAGGGACGGTTTTCTTGCTGATAAATTCAGCGGCTTGGCGCCTACAGTCATTGTTGATTTTGGACTTTCAAACAGTTTTCTGCTGCCGCTTCGCGAGTTTCGAAGCTTTAATCCTGACCCTCTCGCAGGCGTCATCGGCTCCCTTGCTTCGCTCGCGTCAGATGAACGTGCTGCGTTGCAAGTAATGTTCATTCCTGCCAAATCAGCATGGGGTGATGAAGCGCTTCGAGCCGTTGCCGATACGGAACAACGAAAACTGCTTAACGAGATCAATCCCAATTACTCAACGTCAATCAAGGATAAATTTGCAACTCCGTTGTTTGCTGTTTCGATCCGTCTCATGGGTCAGGCATCCTCTTTTGACCGCTGTTGGACGCTTCTGAAACAGATAGGTGGAAGCCTCAGACAATTCGGTCATCCGCGTAGCAATGAGCTTATCGCTTTGAGTTGTGACGGCTATTCAGCGGCCAATCACCGTCTATCTTTCTTTTCACGCACTAATTATCGAATGGGCATGCTGCTTAACACATCGGAGCTTTCAGGTCTTGTTCATTTACCTGCATCTTCTATTCAAACGCCAAAGCTCGCACGGGCCGCCACTCGAACGAAGCCTGTGCCAAAGGCTGCATCAGGCAACACTCTTATCCTCGGTCAGAACCGTCATGACGGTAGCGACACGCAGGCGTCCTTATCGGAGGATCAACGCACTCGACATGTTCATATAATCGGCAGCACAGGATCAGGAAAATCCACGCTTCTGCTAAATATGGCCATTCAAGATATGCAGGCTGGGAACGGCCTCTGTCTGCTCGATCCGGCTGGAGATCTCGTTAACTCGGTCTGCGCCAATGTGCCTGATGCCAGAATGGATGACGTGATTCTGTTCGACCCGTCCGATACAGACTTTCCGATCGGCTTCAATGTTTTACAGGCGCATAGCGATCTCGAGAAAACACTGATCGCGTCCGATCTCGTATCGGCGTTCAGACGCATGGCTACAAGCTGGGGTGATGTTATGGACGCAACCCTGGCCAATGCGGTTCTCGCTATTCTCGAGAGTGACCGCGGCGGAACACTCGCTGACCTGAAGCGGTTTCTGGTCGAGAAACCGTTCCGCGAAGAGTTTCTTACATCCGTTCATGACGATAGCGTCAGGTACTTTTGGAACAATGAATTTCCGCTTGTTTCCGGCAAACCTCAAGCATCAATTCTTATCCGTTTGGACGCGTTTCTCAGACAGCGGTTAGTTCGCAATATCGTCTGTCAAAAAGACAGTAAATTGGACTTCCGCTCGATGATGGACAACAAAAAGATTTTGCTGGTAAAGCTTTCGCAGGGCATGATGGGTCTGGAGAACGCACATCTTCTGGGAACTCTGATCGTAACAAAACTTCACCAGATTGCACTTAGCCGGCAGGACACCGATTCAAGACCGTTCTTTGCGATCTACATTGATGAATTCCACAACTTCGTAGGACCTAGCATCGAACCAATACTTTCGGGCATCCGCAAATACAACATAAGCTTAACGCTTAGTCATCAGGAATTTCGACAATTACAAAGCCGGAGCCAAGAGGTGGCGGCAAGTGTTGTCTCGAATTGTTACACGCGCATTTGTTTCAGGCTTGGAGATACCGATGCAGACCGTTTCGCGGCTGGGTTTTCTTCATTTGACGCAGCGGATCTTCAGAATCTTGGGATCGGCGAAGCGATCGTCCGTGTTGAGAGGGCCGATTACGACTTCAACTTGCAGACAAAT
Organism: Chloracidobacterium sp.; assembly: GCA_016715795.1. Classification (NCBI taxonomy): domain Bacteria; kingdom Pseudomonadati; phylum Acidobacteriota; class Blastocatellia; order Chloracidobacteriales; family Chloracidobacteriaceae; genus Chloracidobacterium; species Chloracidobacterium sp. The sequence continues at coordinate 773,281 of JADJXP010000001.1, read as the reverse complement.
GAAGCCCCTAAGCCCGAGACTGTGGTCTTAGAGCGCAAAAAGACGGAAATTATCCGGCGATCACGCGAGAAATTTGCTGCTGCGAAAAGCTTGGTTGAAAACCTCGCAGAAAATGCGAAAACCTATCCGGTGTCATGTGCGGTAAGACCTGAGAACGAAACTGTTTCAGCACACAGGGCGGCGCCTCCGACCGTAGATCCAAAGGATCTCTCACCATCTGAAAATGAGCACCTGTATTTACAGCGCATAATGAAACGGATAGCAGAAAAATACGACTTCATTGCAACAGTAGAAAAATCGGTTCTTGGTGGAACCGGTCGTATCGATGTTGCCCTTGATAACGGCACTGTCCGTGTAGCTTGTGAAATTGCGGTGACAAACACAGTGGAGTATGAGGTGCGAAATATTCAGAAATGCCTCAGTGCGGGATATGACCGCATTGTTGTATTGTCCCTGCGTGAGGATCATCTGAGAGATATTGAACAAGCCGCAAAGACAACACTTGCAAACTCACAACTCGACAGACTATCGTTCTTGGAACCTCAAAACTTTCATGTCTTCCTTGAGAGCTTATCTAATGAGACATCCAACAAGCCCTTGGATGCAGTAAAGGTCAATGGCTATCGCGTTAAAACTTCATACGCCGAGATTTCAGTTGCCGAGGCAGAGGTGATTGGACAAACCTTATTAGAGGTTTTGGACGAGAGGGACAAAAAGTGAACAAAACCGAACAAATTCGATCGCGCGGTGGAGCCGCTCCATTTGGTTATCGATGGCGTGACGGGCGTCTTGAAATCGATGAGACCGAAGCACCAATCCGGCGTCTTATTTTTGATCTTTTTCTCAAACATCGGCGAAAGAAGACCGTCGCACTAATTTTGAATGATCTTGGGTATCGAACTCGTAACCGGGCAGAATTCTCAGACATGGCAATCGACCGATTACTAAGAGATACAACCGCCAAAGGTGTTCGCCGTGAGATAGACGCCGATATCCAGGTCGATCCGATCGTATCAATTGAGGTTTGGGAAAGGGCCAATACTTTGCTGGGAACCCGGGAAGTAAAACAGCCGGTCAACTTGTTCGCTGGTCGTGTGTCTTGCTCATGTGGCGGCGTGATGAATGTGCCTTCGAATTCCACAAAATATGTTTGCCCTCGTTGTCGCATTAAAATTCCGTCAGATGACCTTGAATCAGTTTTTCTTTCTCAGCTTGAACCTTTTAGAATTGGTTCGCATACTTTATCGGAATCGTGGGCCACGTTTAACCTAAAGAACAAACGTTTGATCGTAGAACATCTCTGTGAAGCGGTCACTGTCGCACGCGAATCGATATCGATACGATTCGCGTGCGACCCTTCCTTATTAAAAACGGCGGCACTTGGGCAACCAATGCAACCCGGCCTCGACGGGCATTTGGAACAACCGCCGTCAAATATTCCTCAAGAACCACTAAATGAACCTTTGCTTAGTGAAGCTGAGGCAGCCATTTTCCTCGGGATTTCTAAATCAACGCTGCTACGCAAACGAAATGCAGGACTTATCGGATTCTTCCAGGTCGGATTTCGTATACTTTATTCAAAAGAAAAACATCTGATGCCGTATCTGACAAGCTGCGAGGGTCGGCGCTAATTCTCGACTGGCAAAGGTTAATAGCACCATGCGTTAGATAACTTCTTAGATAAATAACAAAAGCCCGTCAAATGTTGACAGGCTATGGTATTGATTTAATTGGCTCCGCAGGTAAGACTCGAACTTACAACCCTTCGGTTAACAGTCGTTTCCTTTAGGAAAAACTGGATTACAACTGTTAACAAAACTACGTCTACAAAATCTCATAACCTCATTTATTTCAGCGGTTATAGACGTACAAGCATAACATGTTGTTTCATTCGATAACATTAAGTAAGATGGAGATCGCAGGTAAATCTATAGGTAATGAGAAGCATTCGGGTATTGCACGAAGGAAATTGTGAAGACGGATCAGACAAAAAAGAAGCGATCTTCGCCCAGGTATTGGAAGGAAATAAACGGTAATTTGTACGCCCGGTTTCAGTACAAAACCGATACCGGTACGTCAAAGGAAAAGTATAAGCCGATTACGGATAAAAGATCGGCCAAGCGTGCCGTTGACGAAATGAGGCGCGAACTCGAAGAGCACGGCGAAGATACGCTCCGATCTGACAAACTGACTTTTGCAGGACTCGCGGCCGTCTATGCCGAGCAAAAAATACTGCCGGCCAAGTATTCGAACGGTATCAAAGTCTCAGGCAGACGCTCGCTCATCCCGGTCAGATCGTCCCTCAAGACTCTCATACAGTACTTTGGCGCCAAACCGATACGGACGATCAAAAGTGCCGATATTGAGAGGTTTAAGCAAACACGGTTGAAAACACCGACCACTTACGGAGGGCAGCGAAAGATCGCGTCGGTGAACCGGGAACTGGAACTCTTAAGGACGATTCTGAACTATGCGGTTCAGAACGAATGGCTTCTTCGCAATCCGTTCACGTTGACCAAAGGCATTATTTCCAAGGCAGCTGAAGTAGAGCGAGATAGAATTCTATCGATCGAGGAAGAGTCCCGCTTGCTCGACGCCTGCATTGGCCGCCGCAAGCATCTACGACCTCTGTTGATATGTGCTTTGGACACAGCGATGCGGCGAGGGGAGCTCTTTAGGATGCGCTGGGCTGACGTGAGCTTCGCTACCAGCGAGATCTTCATACCCCAGACCAATACGAAGACCGAGGAGGCCAGAACGGTAGGTATTACCCGACGGCTGCGCGAGGAGCTGGAAAAACTATGGAGCTATTCGCCAAAGAGCCAAGATGGGCTCGTATTTGGTGTTACCAATACGATCAAAACTGCCTTCAAGTCGCTCTGCGAAGATGCAGGTGTTAACGGTTTTCGATTTCATGATTGCCGTCATACGGCTACCACGAGGATGATCCTGGCCGGTTGTTCCCACACTGAGGTCATGAAAATTACCGGGCATTCGCAGCTTAAAACATTTCTTCGCTACCTCAACGTCAAGGCGGAAACAACGAGCAAAGTCGCGTCCGCTTTGGACACTTATCTGTCGGAAACGTCCGCATTCCCGGTTGTCTCGGATCGGCTGAATTAGCTGGAGACGGATGTCTTCGAGACTCAAAATCCCTTACTCGATCGAGCTTGTGCCGTTAACCAGTCGCGATAGACAAGGACTCCTGATACCCGCCGGTACTGTCTCGTTCGTATGTAATTATCGTTCCTATCGCGTTCAACTTTTGTCCTAAGAAAAGGCAGAATGAGGCCGGGGCGTACAAAACCAGGTGGATGCGCGTTGCGGCAAATTCACTCCGAGTTTTGCGGATCAACTCCTTCGCATGATTTGCAAGAGCAACGGCGTCTCCAGCTCCGGTCAAAATCGCCTGTCCGCCACCGCCGTCCGGCTCCGCATAAATAAGCGCCGAGAACTTATCGCGGTTCTCGTTAAAGAATCTTTCCGCATCGGCACGTCCGCTACCAGATACCGCCAAGAACACAACGACATCGTCGCCGGAACCGCTTCCCGCTGCCGCTTCGTGCTCGAATTTAAGTTGTGTCGGCGTAGTGTCGGACCGCCAGAGATTATTCTCCGAACCCGTCGGCTGCAGGGTTCGAAAAGCAAAGCCGCCAACATCAGGAAACACCGCTCCGATCGCAAGCAGGGTCGTCAGCGGGAGTTTGCCGCGAAAGTCGATGTATCTGTTATCCGCTCGTTCGTGGAACTTCTTCTTCGCCGCATTCAACTCCGGCTGCAGCTCCTTTAACCACTCTTCCTGTGAAGGTACTCGCCGTGTGTCGCGATCTATGTAAGCCGTCCAATCCAGCTGAACCGTCGGAGTTGTATCGAATACTTCTTTCGTCCATCCATGGATCGTCAGGCTTGCCTTCGGACTCTCGGCCGCTTCAGCCCAGAGATCGTTCTCGTCGATCAGCTCTATAAGTGATTCGCGGGTTACCTTCTTTTTCTCGCCACCCGCCTTGATCAAACGTCTAATAGCCCCGAGCACGACGTCCCTTGGACCTTGTCCGCTCTTCAAACCGTAACGCGCCATTCGATCGTCAATGTTGGACTCGAGTTCAGGCGTACCCGCGAAGCCTAGACGGAAACGAAGGTCGCGGCAGAACGCTCCCATTTCTGACTCCGTCGCACCAACGGCGTCGCGCCATTCTTTCTTGGCTCGACCGGCTTTCGATCGCGAACTGCAATTGTGGAACAGTTCGTCAAGCTCGTTGTTCTCGCGTATGAAAGGACCGATATCCGTCGCGTAAGACCAATTGCTGACCAGCCAGACTTCCGCGGCCTCGCCACCATTTGTCAAGCCTTTCCAGCTGTTAAATAGCTTTTGTAGGAGGGATGTCTTACTCGGTTTCTTGATCTCGGTGAACAGCTTGAAATCGTAGTGACTGGTACCCTTAACGTGCCATTTGACCTGATAGTATTTCGCCGCGACTTTGGCCGGATCTTTCGGGTGCAGCGTCACGTCGTCAGCCGCGCCGGCCTTTGGATGCTCGACGTAAGCGTGATGGTAGACGCTGTCCTCCGGGAGCAGGAGCAACAACAAATACCAGCTATAAAGATGCTGGTAGTCGTCGCCTCCAATTCGTGCTCCGCTTTGTTCGCCCATCGTGCAAGTATTCAAAAATTAAGATAACGGGAATTGTTTCCCAAATAAGTCCTTCCATGTGCGCAAGGCTTCGCCGTTCTTCCCCTCGCGTTCGAGCCGGATCGCAAGTGCCGCCCTCTGCTCGCTTTCACGCAAGACCTTTCGGGCGTTATCGCAGTCCGCTGTCGCCATGCGATCGCTAACATCCGGACCGAGGCCAGCCGGGTCCGGCCATGTTTCGTGTATCCGGTCGGCAAGCGTCGCAAAGAACGCTTGTATCTCGCGTGTGTACGTCCCGCCCCAAGGTGGAAACAACACTTCGAGGGCCATCACCTCGATCAGGAATCCTGGCTTGATCGGCTTGCCTTGGTGACGGTTCCACGCTTTCATCATCCGGACAAGTCCCTTCCACTGACGGTCGTACGCAGCTTGTGCCTTTACAGCCAGGTCGGCATGGACCTCGGGGTCCGTATCGGTCCATCCAGAGGCCGTGTCCATATCTGGTATCTCGTAGTGGTTGTTTTTAGCGAAGGCCGGGACGACGTCGAAGCTCATCACTTTGTCGCCCGTCTCACCGTTCTCATCTTCTTTTATGCCGAAGTCGACGCAGACGCTTCGTCGTTGCTGCGAAACGTTGCTATCACCATACTCCCTCGCTAATTCCTTCTCCACATCGCCGAGGAGAAAGGACGGGTTCTTGTCACGGTAGTGCCGTTCCTCATCTCCGAGCACGCAAAAAATGTCGACATCTTTGAGTGGTTTGGTCTTTGTGTGCCGCTTGTACGAGCCAGTCAGGAAATCGCGGTCGAGCGAGAACGATCGCTTCATAACCTCACGAATGTCTCGATGGCGCCGCTGCGCGTCTTCCTGCTCCTTATCCCTAAGCTCGAGGTTCGTGCGAAATTTTCTGAATGCGTCTTGAACTGTGATCATGATTATTTCTTTCTCCAATAGCTGGTACCCGTTGAGATCGATCCCGCACCGATCGTGGTTCCAATGCCCTGTTTAACAAACCCGTCTGTTGACCTCAAACTGGTGCTCGACCAACCCGTCACATCTCTGCGTCCAGTTGCCGTCGTGGTCACGACCCTGTAATCGCAATTCGCCGGATTCAGTCCGATCTTGCGGATGTGATATTTAATATCCTCCGGATCCTGCCAGAATGAACCGTCGCCCGACTGGCCGTAGAAGATCTCAAAATCCCAGCGGCCGACCAGCTCATCCGTGCTCGGATTGAACACCTCCAGATGCACTTCTTCGAGATCGCCGTCGCTAAGCCAAGTGCGGATGCCGAGCTCGAGCGTTGGCCATTCGCTCGTCATCTTGGCCGGGTCGAGACCGCTCATCCGGACGATGTTCTTGATCGACGTCAGCATCTTATCTGTGACGAATGTGTATGAATGGACGTTTGTGTAAACGCCTACTGCTGTACTGCTCATGCGTTTAGAAATGCCTCCATATCAATTTCGACGGCACAGGCACCCGCGGCACGGGCGGTATTCGATTCGCCGTCTTTTGTTTGATCTCTCGCTGTAATCCGCTTGGACTTTTTCTTGAGCTCATTTGTAACCCATTCGAGATCATCGGGATGGCACGGCAGCGACATCGACCAGTCGCCGGTAGCAGCTTCGAATGTAAGGACACCTTCATTTACGCCATCGCCAGAAACCGAGTCTTCGCCGTAGATGCAATAGACCCTAACCTGCGGGCCGCTGCCCGAAACGACGGCCGGCGAATCTTGAAAACACTCGTCGGAAATCAGCGACGCGGCGACGCCGCCGACCGCGTCCAGCTCAGTGCGTCCTGCGGTTCCCGGCTTCGATAGTATTTCGGTTATCTTCGACCACGCTTCGGTGGCCGAATGCGCCGGGCCCGCGGCTACCCTTCTTGCGACAACTGTGGACATATCACTTCTCCTTCCTCTTAAGCGTTGTTTTTGCGTCTTCGGCCGCCTTCAATAGCGCCTCGACCGTTAGCTTCCCGGGATCGACAGCGGCCTCCTTGGTATATGCGCAGGCACCGGCGACCATCTTACGCAAGGCCCGTCCGTCCAACCCTTCGGTTACTTCAACCACGCGTTCAAACTCATCCGTCGCCAGTAGCTTCTTGATCGACGAGAAATGTTTCGCGAGTCCCTCGATCGTGTCCTCCAAGATCGATCGACGCGCCTTTGCGTTCGGAACCGGCACCGTCATCACAAGGTCGCATCTCGAAATGAATGCGTCGTCGATCGCCCCTTCAAAATTGCTGGTCGCAATGAACAAGAGATTCCCATGACGTTCCGCTAAATGGTCAAGCTGTGCGAGGACCGCGTCGGTCGCACGATGGACGTCAACCGGGTTGGCTTCCATGCTCAACTTGCGCCGGTCGGTCGCCATTGTCTCCACTTCGTCCAGCAGCACGATCACTGGACCTGACGCCGCATGTTCTGGGATCGTCTTGCCTAGCAGATCGGTGACCGCCTGCTGGGTCTTTCCCATCGACGAACTCGTCAGAGAGTGCGGTTCGATCTCGAGGAAGGTCGCACCTTTTATCATTCTCGCGACGCGGGATGCAAGTCCGCGGGCGAGCGACGTCTTCCCCGTTCCGGGCGGACCGACGAGCAATACAATGCCGTGCGTCGGAATGATCTCGCGTCCGACGCCCTTGGAACGCAGCGTGAAGCCGACGATCGCTTGGTTGAGGAGCTGATCTTTGACGCCTTCCCCGAGGAAGATCGAATCCCAGGTCTTATCAAACTGCTCATCAGGAATGACTCGGCGATCGAGAATTCCCGGCGGCAGATCAGTATCAAAAATGGGCTTGGTCTTTGCGCTCATAAATTCGTTTGCGGTTAATCGAAATTCTGTTGTATCCTCTTATGGGAACTTTTTAATCCTAATCAATATTCCAAAGCCTGTCAACGCGAACAGGATGTAGTACTTCCTGTTCAAGGACGCACGCAAAATGAAAAACTTGTACGAGACGATCGGCGCACGAATAAAACAGCTGCGCACGGAGTACGGTGAAGGTATAGGAATGAGTCAGGACGAGCTCGCCTATAAGATGAAGACAACCGCCAACACTATTTCCCGCTGGGAGGGTGCGGTCTACAAACCGTCGGCAATGGACCTACACCGGCTAGCGAAAATATTTGGCGTAAGCATTTCAGCGTTCTTCCCGAATATGGAAACTCCGCAGAAACTCCAAGGCCTTATGAGCGCGCTTGGCGAACTCGGAGAAAGCGACCTCGACGAGATCACGCAATACGCTCTGTACCGCAAAGCCCGGCGCGAGCTCGAAGCAGCCAAGAAAGCCAAGAAAGCCAAAAAATAATGTCTGCACAATTCTCCCCCTATTACGAGCAGATGAAACAGATGGCGGGCGAAAAGCGCAGTCTGTACAACATCGACACAAGTAAGATCGATCTGAACGTCATCCGTGCCATTTATCGGAAGGAAGGTATCCGCATCGATCAATGGCCGTTCAAGGGCGGTAAGATCAAGGCGATATATATCGTCGATGAAGACGGTCCAAGCGTCGCTATCCGCAATGGTCTGCCGCGTGAGCCGAAAGCCTTCGCTCTTGTGCACGAGTTGAAACATCACTACGTAGATCAGGATGCGATCCGCGATGGCAAATATCAGTGCGGCAGCTACAACGAGAATGAAATGATCGAAGTCGGAGCCGAAGTATTCGCTGCACAATTCATCTACCCGGACGACGAGATGCTCGCGCATTTTCACGAATTCGGCGTCCCCCAAACCGGCTGCACTGCAGAGTCAATTGTCAGGTTTAAGAAGATCTGTCCCGCCTTAGTAAGTTATAAATTCTTAGTAAAGAGATTTGAACGATTCGGCCGAATCGAGAAGGGGCTTTGCGCGAGTGTGCAGTTCACAAAACTTGAGGAACAGATCTTCGGCCTTCCCATTCACAAACGCCCGAGCTTCATTCGGAACCGAAAGAGAAGGTCAAAGTAGACGCTCCTCGCTCCGCTTTGAATTAGGGGGAAAATCCGCTTACGTGTCAGCGATTAGCAGTAGTAATACCAATTTCTCAATTCAAACGCCGCACAAATAATAAGACTGAACCTTTTAGCTAGCCCGAATTGCCCTTATTTTCCTTTGGGTTAAAGTATTCTGCCTCAGTGTAGTGCTCATCAGCTTCAGCGCGGCGTCCGAGTTCACGGAGCGCGCTCCCTTTTCCCCGAAGCAAGATTGAATACCCTGAGGTGTAGGTCAGGTGCTCACGAAACGTGTTGAAATAGTTGGGCAGGAATAGTCGAGTCGTTTCACCCTGTGGATCAGTTTTATCAACCCAATAAAGACCGTCATAGCCTTCATCGCGCTCTTCTTGAATTGCTTGATCGCCAGTCGGCCAAGCCAATTTCTTAACATTTTCGCCGAGGGACGACAGATACACAGCTCCAAAAAAGGCGAATTCGAGCCAGAGCAAATGATGAGAATCATGTTGCTTGATAATGCCTTTTGAACGGGAGTTTTTGAATGTCTTCACAATGTTTCGCGTCATTGCTTTTATCGCCTCATCATAATTGTGAAGAGCAATTTCAAAATCGCCCGTCTTCATTTGGGTCAACGCCAAACTACTGAACGCAAGATCATAATTCGGATCAATCTCTAATGCTCGTCTGAAGGCCTCAATGGCTTCGTCCAATCGATCGGTCTTTTTGAGTGCTATTCCTAAATCAAGGAATACTTCCTTTTCATTGGGATCAAGTTCGGCCAAATTACTGGATGGGTGTTGATAAGCAAAACCCACCGGCGTAAATTCGATTGCTTCGACGAATGCTCGTCTAGCCGATTGCTTGTCACCTATTTCAGCATAACAAGTCCCCATATTATTTCTCAGAGCAGCGAAAGTAATATCTAACCTGCACAATTCTCGAATCCGTTCAAAAACATCTGTCGATACATTCAACGTCCTAACCCCGTCTTCTTCGGTTTCGGACGTCAGCTCGCCATCTTTGTGGATAATCCTCATTGCGCGATCCATTAATCTATCGATACCCGCCGCGTAAATCTCTAGTGCCCTATTTGTTTCGCCACTAAGTTTGTACGCTAGACCAAGCGACGAATACACGCGTGTGACTGCGGGGACGTTCAAAGGGCCGTGAAGCCGCAAGGAAGTTTCGAATGCATGGATCGCCTTGCTGGGGGCGTTCATGACTTGATAGAGATTGCCGAGCTGCTCATAGGCTACGGCCCGCGCAAAATCACTGGATGCGCTTTCAATCTCGCGTCTTACGATGTTCAGCGCCTCCTCACTCCTGCCAACGCCGACGAGGCCGCATACCTTGTCGAGGTTTTCCGATCCGCTGCTCAATACGGTATCTCTCACTTAGAATCCTCGGGCTCTGCTTCGATGACCGACGCCCACGCTAAGTACCAGATCACAATATACGGATCAACAGCCTTGCTTCGCTCTGCCTCAGCCCGAAAGTACTCGACCACGCGTCGCTTCTTCTCTTGACTCAAGCCCTTGTACAACCCCACTGATTGCTCCATGAGGGTTAACGCCACGTCGAAGCCGCTCCCAAGGCCGACTTGGAGCGGAGTCACGAATGGGATCCTTGCCTTCTCACACTCGGCTCTAGCAATCTCGCCGACTGAATTGCTCAATTCAATAACATCCATTTGTTTCTTCACAGTCGTATCTCTCCACAGCCTCAAGAAAGGTTAGCACCGCGTGTTGCTGTGTCCAGATCGTCGGCTACTTGTTCGATCACTGTTCTTAATTCGAGCCGTTCAAGCCAATGCGAGGGAATTGCATCGATTCCGTGCAACGCCCCGATGATGTTGCCGGTGATAGCTCCAGTGCTGTCACTATCACCGGAGTGATTAACGGAAAGTAGAATGGCCTTTCCGAAATCATTTTCGTGAACAAGCGAACAATAAATTGAGATTGCTAAAGCTTCTTCGCCAACCCATCCCCCGCCAAGCGATTCAATGGTTTCCGGCGATGGTTCGACACTCCTGTCATATGCTAGTTTGACCGCACGGTCTAAAGCCACGAATGTCTCTTCAAAATCACTGTGTTGTAGAAACTCTTCATAAACTGCATGATTAATGGCATCAGCTAAGCTACGACCATTCAAAATATTGCTAATTATCAAGGCGAGTACGCCGGCACTCAAATATCCTGCGGGGTGGCCGTGTGTTATTGCCGCCGCATCACGAGCAAGAATAAACGGATTCTCCGCAATCAGTCCAACAGGAGCGACCCGCATGACACCACCACAGCCTTTACTATTATTAAGAGGGTTTGTTACTGTTCCCTTCCTACCGCTTCGCAGTGCCGATAGACAAGTTCTTCCGGCCGCGCGGCGTGCGTTTAGTTCTGGAATTGTAACAAGCCATCCCGGCGGTCGAGCAGGCGGTTCGGCAAATCTTTCATCAATGACGATGCGCTGTGTGTACAACCAAGCCAGATACGATTGGTAGATTGAGTCGATGATGCGGAGCGATGTATCTTGATCGGCCCGAAGCAAACCCTCTGCCGTAAACAAAGTCATTTGCGTGTCGTCGGTTATCGCGCCAAGCCGACCGTATGCCGGCGCGTAATCGGCGAGTCCGCTTTCGCCAAACCGCTCGCGAATTCGGTCAAGGGTGTCAAACTCAACCGCCGCTCCCAAGGCATCGCCGACGGCTCCACCAAGAAGACACCCCTTAAATCTGGCAGTATTATTGAAGATCCGAGATGTCGAGCGGCTCATTCTCCTTAGTTTATTGTAAGCGAGGCCTGGGGTTACATTTTGGACATCGAAAATCACTCAGCGACGGCCGTCGTTTTGGCTAAAGGGTCCGCGAAGGTGCAAGCGAATTGGAATGTCAGATCGCGACGATGAATACCAAACTGGAAGTTCTGGAATGAAGAAGGCCGTGCCAACCTGATCTTTTCAAAGACCAAAGTCAGCGATTATTGGAAGATGATCACTGAGTCGTCCTTCAAATACCCGGCTCGCATCACCAACACCGCACGTTCGCAGTTTCCCGATGAAGGCGTTCGACGCAAATAAATGGTCAATTTGATGGATAACTAATTTGTCGGTCGCGTTCTTAAACGTCGGTGTCAGTTCACCCTTTGAGTGAAACAAGCATTCGGTTAGATTCAGTGCGTGCATTCGATCCAAAACCTCCTGATTGCCGTGTGGGCCACCGGGCCACATAGTGTCGAATGTCGGCGAAGAGTTGAGATCGCCTCCAACCAACCATGGTGTGTCTGAAGAAGGCAGGTGAAAACGAAGCGTTGCCCAAAGTAGTTCCGTTCCCCAGATTTTCGGATTGTTTTCTAGCTTTACGCATTTAATATCATTGTCAGCGACTTCCGAGATATCACTACCTACCAATCGACGTGGATCAATGGGCCAAGCCGGAGAATAGACGGAGATGACGTTGAATTCGTCCCCGGAATCCAATACAACTTCAGCGCCCAGAATATTGCCGTTGAAAAGTGCAAGTTCGCGATTAACCCAGTCCCATTCTGACGATAGTTCGAGAGGGCCCTTAACGCGTCCCCTGACCAAAATGGCCGTTCCGAAGTTCTGCCGATCTCCGCTCTTTTTGAGAGCCTTCCGGTAAAGTACGTCGAACTCTTTCTCGATAGGTTCAGGAATTGCGTTGACTTCTTGAAGCAGGGCAATGTCTGGTTGTAGCTCGGAGAGATATTCCCAGCTTCCCGTTCGGGATGCATTTGCTTTATTCAGATTCCACGTGCAAACGCGCATCAAAGCAAATCCATCCCGACAGATGGTTCATTAACAAAACCAATAGCATCGATGACCTCGACAGACGAAAATCGTTCTTGGCGTTGTATTAGTTGTTCGACAGCTTGTTTCGCTTGTTCGGAGATCACGATCATATAGCGCGCGACATTGCCTGGAGCGTCCATGAGCCGTTGTAGGTCGCGTTCAATTGCGAGTTTTTGCGGTCCTCGCAATTTGGCGATCCCTAAGGTGTCGGTGGTCTTTACCTCAGCAACGACTACTGGGTTGTCATCCCTGCGTCCGATTATGTCAATGCCACCCACACCCGCACCCCCATATTCGAATGTGACGCCCGGGTGTCGCCCGCGCAACTTTTCGATCGCGATCAAAGAAAGTTTGTCGTGAATTCGATTGTTAAGAATTCCTACGGACCGCTTCAGGTCGATTAAGAAGCGAACTTCGTCACTGTATATCTTGATGAGTTCCTCTGGCGTAATGCCTTTTAATCTTGTAGATGCCATGTTTGTATGTAACATCCAATTTAAGAGGCTATCGTATTCGCGCGCCCGCTTGAATGAGTAGTTACCGCTTTATTTCTGTAGTGCTTCCCACATTCTCTGCACATATAGATCGTCAATGCTTAAGTCGTTCAAATGGCGATGGATGTTTTGAATATAATCAGAGCACTTACCATCTTTCCCCGTCGCAACTCTCGCATTTCGGGCGCGATCTTCGACGCTTATGCTCCCCAAGTACGTATTGTTAAGCCGGTTAACAGGCGTTACGGCTTTGACAACTTGCCCATTCTCCAACTCTACATCTAATTCTGGTAGGTCAAAACTCTCACCCTCTCTACCTTTAAGATGAGTCATTATAGAATCCCTATATTTATCATCAAACTCGAAGGCACTACCAACACACTCGGCCCCTTCCAACTCCTCCAATCCAAGCGTTGGACAGCCTCTTTCACTGGTTCCCCAATTGCGCGTAGATTTTTTATTAAAGTCTCTATGATAGCCATTCAGTTTCGCTCTATTATGTTTGACACCTTGAAATTCTTTCTCCCAGTCGTCCCACATCAACGATCCGTAGCCAAATACCCACATAATTCCTCCTCGAGTTCTGCGCTTAACTTATGAATTATGCCGAATCAATGGGCATAAATACACAATTTCGTGTTCCAGATAATAACCTTGTATCCGGAATGAAACAAACTATCTCTCTCTCAGGAAAGAAGTGCCTAGCGGCCGACCGAAATGGGTGGGCGACGACTGGCCCGAGGAATTTACTCCTCTGGTACGGTAGACAGTTTGTAGAACTCAAATAGCCGGGAATCGCAGACCTGACCGAGTTTCGTTTTAATTCAAAAAATTCTGCAGGATTTGGCGATTGATTGTATCGTTTGGATCGATAGCTAGGGCTTTATCCAAGTGCAATCTGGCTTCTTCTTTTTCACCAATAATAAAGAGCGACATTGCGAGATTTCCTAGGCAGGCCGGATTATCTGGTTCGCATGCAACCGCCTCCCGGGCGAACAGCAGGGCCTCATCATATTTCCCCTGTTCACCGAGGCACCGGACTAATTCCAATAGATTGTGCGAAGTTCCGGGTGCGAGATCGTTTGCTCGACGAAAGTATATTTCGGCCTCGGGTTGCCTTTTGAGCACGCGAAGAATTAATCCGCATGTAAAATGAGCGAACGCTAATTTACGCCCTGGAACTCTCGCGATCCGTTGGGCCTCTGGCAACAATTCTTCGCTTAGACGTAAGAATATCTCCGCACCGCGCGATTCATTTTTTGACTCCCTCGCCAGTTGAGCTTCTACGTCTAACTCATGAGCCACCGCACACAGGCCTTCCAACGTCCTGACTATCTCTCCCCGAGTCTCTCCCGTTACATGCGCGCGGCCAACGTAGCGTTCCTCATTCGTCTGCAAGTCTAAATAAACCTCCAGCCCATTTTCTTCCCGAAGAAATTTGAGTTTCTGATCGAATTCCTCCTTAGGGACGAAGCCTGGCTTTTGGCTAAGCGAACCTTCGTAGTTCCATCCTCTCGGCGTAAAAACATAGTTCGGCTCAGTTCCTGTAATCCAGCACGCCTTCACAAGATTTCCGTCTTTCTCCAAATCACCAAACTCCAACCACGGCGACGGCGTCGTGAATCCGCGGACCTGATCCACGACCGAAATATCCACTGTCTTGCCTCCAATCTCGAAATCGAGGCCGTGAGACTCGAGATAAAAAATGTATGCCTTCACATCATCCGCAGACATAAAACTCACGGAGGCAATTTCCTCATCACTGTATAGCGTTCGATTCGGTGCGTCCGAGAGAAATCCTCGCCAGCCGCCGGGAAAGCGCTCTTCGATTGACCTTCGGCGAACAATTACTGAAATTGCTTCGATCAATACAGCCATCGATCTAACCATCAAGATGAACCGTTATCTGCTCAATTCCCGAATCGGAAAACTCCTGCTCGGCCATCTTCTTAACTTCTTCGAATAAGTTGTCTAAATGCAATTGCACGCAGCTGAACTGAAAGACAAGATGGTTTGATTTGCAGTGGTCACGATTTGCAATGAAAGCGTCCCGAAGGCATCGACTAAATCCTTCTTTGTCGAAATCCTCGTCGCGAAAGAATCGCTTGGGAAGCGCCGTTAAGTTTCCCTTCGGCCCCAGGGTACCGGTTTCGTCCTTAGAATTGATGTCGTCGCAGAGTCGAACAGTTTTGGTGATCGGGAGTCTGAGCGAGAGTTCCGCGAGCGCTCTAAAGTTTGAGAGTCCTTCTTCGGCGAAGGCTACAACATGAACCGATCCCTCTTTCAGAGGTTCAATATAGTTAACGTATTCCGAAGTTCGATCAATTCTCATCTCAGCCCTCAATGTTCTTTCACCTCTGTGAACTCACATGTCCTTCAATGATACGCCGAAGGAAACCAGCTATTTGTAAAACTCGTAGTTTTTATCGAGGGAAAACTCTCTGAGTTTCTGGAGCTCGTCGAGAAAATCATCAGCCACATCAAGAACCTCTTGGTTCGATTCATACCCCACAGCAGGAACGGCGAGAATGTCTTCAGCCGATCTGCGTTCGACCGCATATTAGACTCGCCGCGAAAAGGCTAGGCCCGGGAACTTACATTCCATAGAGTTAGGAACGCTTTGTCAAAGAAAAAAGGAAGTATGTTTTCACACTTCCTTGAGTTTTGTTTGGTCAGGCGGCGGCTCTCGCTGCTTCCTCATCGACCAATGAATCTATTTGATCATCAGAATCGCCCCACTCGGATGCGTCTTGAATCTCTTCCTCCTTTAATTCTCCGTCCTCGCCTTTGACTAGACGGAAACTTCCGGTGCCACAGTCAACTAACGGTCGCCGTTCGATCGCATCTCCTTCACATTTTATCCCGGACATGTAAGGCCCGAGTTTCGCCGCTGCCTCAAATTGTTTCATCGGCCCGAGCGTCTTGAATGCAGAGGTGAACGCATTCGATAACGACCAGAGGTTTCGCAACCGAAAGTCCTCATGAGCCGGATCGAAATAGTTTGCATGCACCGCGGGCATCAGCTGGCGGGGAACACCCTTTAGTGCCTTCTCGACAAAGGCTCGATAGATAATCAGCCGAGCGTCATTGTCGGTAAGACCGAATTCACGCATCAGTTTTATCTGATTCGCTATGGAATCAAGGCCCCGATAGATGCGATCGACTGCGACAGCAATTGAATCGGAAAGATTGAGTTTCGCCGTATGCTTGTGCAGCAGCGGCGAAAAATCTCCCGAGAAAGCCATATTGTCGCAGACGAAGACACGGTAGCCGGCCGTTAAGGCGAGCCTCATCGACTTGTCGTTCGAGTTGCGGAGACCGATGGAGAAACGCCCTCCTTCGAACGCCGCGTCGAGATCCATGACCCCAAACATCTTCATACCGTCTTGCGAGACCGCATACTCGTCTTTGACGACGCGAAGATGACGGAATGAAAGGGCCTCCTCGAGAACCTCAACTATCTGAAAATGTGGGAGCGGCTGATGGGTCTTCGTTGCCTCGGGAAGAGGCATCTCCTTCAACTCTCCCCGTGTGACCTTGTACGCACCGCAGTGCGCGACAAGTGTTGAACTGTTGTCGTTCATTACTTTGTCCTCCTATTAATTTTGTGAACTTAGTGCTCTTGCAAGGGATCTTCCGGTATATCGAGCGTTTCGCTTGAGAGAACGACATCGTCAACAAAGTCATTGACGACCTGGTCCCGGCCCCCAGTCCTCCAGAGGGTCTCAACGGCGTCGGGATCGAAGGACTCGATGTCGCCGTCATAGAGCGTGGGCATGTTGACCTGTTTGGTCCCGGGAAGACCGAAGAAGGTGACGGCGCCTGCCTCCACACGCATCTTCAGCTTGCCGGTCTCTAAGTAGACTGTGTAGATATATTCTTCACCACAGTCGCGTGTCCCGGCCGGATAAAGATAGAATCCCCCGGGTCCCGTTTTGAAGTGGGCGATAAGTTGGGCCGCGAGGCAATCCATCCCATTCGCCGTCCTTTTGTGGTCTCCTGGACTAAGCCCGTTTACTATCTGAATTCCTTCTAAAAAGGACTTCAGTTCGGCGCCATGGCCCGTCGGGTATCCGTCATACTGTCGGTAGAGGACGCAGATCTCCGCGCCCCCAATTTCTTCGACGATCGTTAAACTTCTGGTTCCCATACGTCGTTCCCGCAATTAGGCGGCGGCCTTGATCGACGGGAATTATTCTTCCACCTCCTGCGGCTGATCCACGCCGCTTTCGGCCTCGAATCGCTCTCCATTCGACTTGGGTTCACGAATGTTGAACGTAAGGCCTGGATGGATATCGAGCCGTACGTTCAAGCTTCCATCACGGCAGACAAAAGCGCTGCCGGCGGTCCTCCAAAACGTCTGTCGATTGGGTTCAAAGCCCCTTTCGACGATCAAATACACGATCTTGAAATCTGACATATTTCCTCCGTTGTTTTGTTTTTGTATTGGCTCTCCCGCGATAAGCGACAAATGGCTTTTGCCAGCCTGTGGCCTCTCTTAGGGTCGTCTCGGGCGTGCTCGACTAATCCGTTGCTTTCCATTTATCGGAAAAGAGTCTGGGTGCCTTCGCATCCTTGTCTTTCTTCCGCACCGCTTCGAGATAGGTTTCGTGAGAGTCTTTGTGCTTTTTAGAGCAAAACTCGAGTCTCACTTCGGCATCGAGCAGGGCATAGTCGATCCCGAATTCGGCGGCAAGCTCCTTCACTTCCTTTTGGGATCTGTAGTTATTGCCGTAGCCGATCGTTCCCTTGTGACCATGAATAAGCAGGAACAGAATGCGGAATTGCACACCACGCTCGACTTTCTTTAACTGTTCGATCGCGGCACGGCCGTCGGTCATGTAGATCCCGCTGCCGCTTTTCGGTTTCGCATCCCACTCGCCCACGAGGCGTTTGACCACGCCATTCAGGTTGTTTGAGTCACCTGATCCGGTCATGCCCCAGAAGCGGGCGATGAGCTGCGGGAAAAAATCAGTTCCAACATCGGTGATGCGAAACTTCTTCTCGAATTTCTCCGCCGCCTGTTTGAAAACACGGACACGAACGGCCTCCGCAACCTTTGCGTTCCAGATCTCCTCACGTCGGCCGCGATGTGCTTCCAATCGCTCGGCGGCATGATCTTCAGCGGATCCCTCCTTGTTGGAATTAGCGGTGGACGAGTTTGTCGACTTCGCCCAGTGGACCTTACAGCCGCTGGTCTTGAGACATAACTGAACGATTTGGCCGTAATTCTCCAGCTCAATATCGATCCCGCTAACGGAGTGGTTGCACTTCTTGGCGTTTCCGCCTCGTTTTGCTCCACTGATAATCGCTGCGGATTCTGTACCGAGGTAATCCTTCCCGTCCGTATAACACCAGCTTCTGACGATAGGGACTTCCGACGGTTCGACCTGGCGGACTTCGGCAAGTTCGCGGCGTCGGACCTCAACGTGGTTGTGGGCCTTCTGCAAATAGCAGGCAGGATTCAGGCACGCATCCCTTTTCCCGATCTGATTTGGCTCGAAAAGGCTAATGACGGCTCCCGTTCGTTCAGAGCATTTCACGCAGGCAAGGCCATCGGACCGAAGGTCGGTTGCCTTGGGGTCAAACGGCGCCTTGGAAAGCAGGCGGTGGATATGCGTATTGATCCACTCGAGAAAGCTCTTCCACTGGACTGTCTCTCCTTTTACGGGCATTTCGATCCAACGGTCATTCTGGTACTTGCCTTCCTTCCTATAGATCTCGGAGTAGATAACTTTTTGGATCTCGGGAGTGTACTTCGCGAGCTCGAGGCCGTAGGTAAGCGGGAGATGCTCGTTGTCGATGTCCTTTTGCGCTTCCTTGATCAGCAGGTTGAGCTTGAGACGGTTGAGAACATACCCTTCGGGTTTACCAACCCTTAAAGCGAGCTCCTTAACATCACAGCCGAGTTTCTCCTTGAGGAATTGATAGGCGTATGCCTCGTCCATCGGGTGGATGTCCTCGCGATGGAGATTCTCGTGGATCTGGATGTCAAGCACTTGCTCATCGGAGAGCTCGCGCACCAGACAAGGAATATCGGTCACAGCTGCGACCTTTGCAGCGCGATAACGTCTTTCGCCGCAGACGATCTCGTACTTCTTGCCGGTTTGCCGGACGATCAGAGGTTCGAGAATGCCCTGTGTTCGGATACTTTCCGCAAGAGAATCGATCGTCTGCTCGTTGATCCTTCGCCGCGGGTTTGTTGGTGATGTTTGAAGATTCTCCCAAGGGAGAGTTTCATAGTCCGGCTGTGCCGGTTTGTGGCCATTGCTAAGGACCTGGGTCTTTTCGACCGGTACTGTTGCTTTCTCTGTCATTGTCTTCCTCCAGAATGTTTTTGTTTTTTGAAATTACTGCTGGAACGTGGGAGTTTTGAACCGTTGGTTTACACCTCTGTCGACGTTACTGACTGGCAGTCCTGCGAGGTGCGAACGGTCGCATTGCATGCTTCTCCGGTTCGGCTTTTAGCGCAGCAGTCGCACGCTCACGCGAAAGGATGAAACCCTCATCACAGCAGTAATACCGCTGAGCGTCGTCACATCCTTTGCAAAGAATGTCGTGACAACCCCGGCATTTCCTCCAGTTGCAATCGGATGTCTCCTGATGAACGATGTAAACGTATTTGTCCACGACTGATTCGGTGACGATAAGCGCACCGATAAGTTCTCTTTTGCACTCGCGGCAAAAGACTTCATCCGCCATAAAGCAGTTCCTCCTGAAATTTTGATTTTGTTTGCTAGGTCCCGAAGAGGTGGGCTAAGGCGTGACCACCTCTTCGAGACAAGACAAACAAGGACATGCATCAATCGGGGTGCTTTTGGCTAGCCTGAAGGCGGAAGGGTTATGGCGCTGAACGGCGGGGAGATTTTGCCGTCGATCATCAGCTTTAGATAAACATGGAAATTGGGAAGGTTCGTGAAGTCGGAGATCTTGATCTCCGGGGCAAATTCCATCGCAAGCGTTTCGGCATCATTAGCCCCGATGCGAAACACAATGATCGTGCCGATGTTTCCGAGGATTGCGTCGCGAATAGTCTGATCGATTTGGGTCAGGTACTGCTGAGCTAGTACGAGCGAAAGGCGGTATTTACGCAGTTCAGAGAGCATGAAGATGAGGCTTTGCGTCGTGAAGTTATGAAACTCATCCAGATATAGGGTAAAGTCCCGGCGTTCGACCTCCGCGAGATCCGCTCGGCTCAGGGCCGCTAAATCAAATCGCGAAATAATCAGTGAACCGAGGAGATTGGCGGTGTCCTCTCCGATGCTGCCTTTGGCAAGATTGACGAGGAGGATGTTGCCGGAATCCATGACATGTCGAAGGCTAAGCGACTTTGAGGGATCGGTGAGGATCTTGCGCAGTAGCGGATGGCTCAAGAATGCGCCCACCTTGTTTTGGATAGGGCTGATCGCTTCGACCCGAAATCGCTCGGGATACTTTTCGTACTCGTTGGTCCAAAATTCCTTCACCTTCTCGTTATGGACAACTGTCATGACCTTATGCCGGAATGCTTTGTCGGTAAGGATTCTGGAGATGTCAGACAAGTCTGCCGTTGGATAATCGAGTAAGGAAAGCAGGCTGTTCCGCAAAATGTGTTCAAGCCGCGGCCCCCATGAATCGCTCCAGAGATGCTTGAAGACTTGTATCAGGCCCGAACACGCAAGGGGTCTCTTGTCTAGTGCCACGTTTGCGAGCGGGTTGAACCCGAATGGCTGATCCGTTCGAGTAAGATCGAAGTCGATCACCTCCGCCTGCCGTTCATCCGGGATGAGAGCACGCACTCGTTGGATCAGGTCGCCGTGCGGGTCCAGCAGGGCTAGGCCTTTGCCCTTGCGGATGTCATCGAGCATCAGCGTCTCAAGCAAAGTGGATTTGCCAGTACCCGTCTTACCCAGCAAGTACATGTGAGCTCGGCGGTCAGACTGACGGATTCCAAAAGGCTTTAACTGGTTCCTGAAGTTGGTCTGTGCGAAGACCGTGACCTCGTTGGAGGGGGTTGGTTCGATCTCGGACAAGGCGGGAGGAGTTAATGTTTTTGTTTGACCCTCAAATCCTAACGCGGGCCCGGACTTAACAAAAGGGTGAATATTAAGACGGGTGGTTTTGGCTCGAAACGGAAGGGCTTGGAGTTATTGGTGGCGGACCAGGACGCCGATTGATCGGCCGCCATTTCGTTATATGAATTATCAGTGATCGCCCTGTCCGTTCGGTGACTATGTAGTCCTTATCCCGAAGATTCTTGAGCCAGATTTGAACCGTGCGTTTGGACATTCCGGTATCCTTTGCAATGGTGCCGACGCGACGGTAGAGAGTTCCGGTTCTCCTATTTGCATGAATGATCAGGTATAAGAAAAGCCAGACCGATCGCCCCATCGCATGGTAATGCCGCCCGGACGGCGAGACGACCAAGCCCCGCCAAACGAATCCCCACCATTGGGAGTGTTGCCTTCGAAGTAAATTATTCGCGAGAATCGATCTGATGTGGTTGGACATGATCTTTAGGCTTAATGGTCTTCAAATCATATCGTGACCATGGGTATTCGAAAAAGGGGTAACATTCAGACGACCGCAGTAATCTTTTTGGCAGGTTATCAACAGGAGTTCGCGTATTAGAAACTTTCTTTAAATGCTTTATTTCTGAAATCCCCAAAGGCACGAAATCCAGCTTATCGATACACAAATTCAGCACCGAAAGAATCCCAAAAGTAAAGCAAAACTGCTGCTCCGATGCGTAGAGCCAGCGCGGCTCAGCCGTAGTAACGCTTCGCAAATGAATAGAACCCAGTCAACCTACGTGCAAGATGTTTTAGCGGTCGCTATTGCAAAGTTCTGCTCCCGAGCTGACAGATAGTACAGCCTCTTTTAAATGATCTTCAGCTTGCTAACAAAAAAGCCCCTCATGTAAGGTTACGGATGTGAAAAGGATACTTCTTGCATGGCTGGGGAATACTGACCTGAAGGCTTCCTCTGGCAATGAAAAAGCAGAGCTTGGACCCATAGGCTTAGCGATCACTTCACGAGCCTTTGATCAGATCGATCTGCTGAGTAACCACTCCAAGGCAGCGACTGTCGCGTACGTAAAGTGGATTCATACGCTAAGAAAGATCTCTGTAAGAATTCATTACGAAAACCTATCACGTCCAAACAACTACGAGGAGATCTACCGCGCTGCACTTCGAGTCGTTGACGACACCATTCGGGAATCGAGCGAAAAAATCGAATTGACGTTCCACTTGAGTCCAGGTACGCCGGCGATGACGGCTATCTGGATAATTCTTGCAAAGACCCGATTCCCCGCCCACTTGATTGAAACTTCACTACAGGAGGGCATTCGCGATACTAAGATACCCTTCGAGATTGCCGCAGAATTCATTCCCGATCTTCTACGTGACCCTGACAGAGCCCTTCAAGAACGCACTGCCGCTCCCCCACCGTCCGCTCCCGAGTTCTCGGTCATTCTTCACAAGAGCGGTCAAATGACGGCGCTGATTGATCAAGCTCAGAAGGTCGCCGTGCGTGGCGTTCCAGTCTTAATCGAGGGTGAAAGTGGTACGGGAAAAGAACTTCTCGCCCGCGCCATTCACGGTGCGAGCCCTCGGCACAATAGCGAATTTGTCGCAGTGAATTGCGGAGCGATTCCTTCGGAACTGGTAGAGTCGGAACTATTCGGACACAAGAAAGGGTCTTTTACCGGAGCGATCGCAGATCGAGTCGGTTTTTTCGGACGCGCTGATGGAGGGACCTTGTTTCTGGACGAAGTGGGTGACCTTCCGCTCGGAGCCCAAGTGAAGCTTCTGCGCGTTTTGCAGGAAGGAGAAATCACACCAGTCGGGTCAGCCAGAGCGAAAAAAGTTGATGTACGGATCGTTTCCGCCACGAATCGAAACCTGCTTTCGGAAGTTCAGCGGGGTACGTTCCGAGAAGACTTGTTTTTTCGCCTCGCGGTCATAGTACTTCGGATACCTGCTCTTCGGGAGCGCGAGGGTGACGTCGGACTATTGATTGATGCTCTGTGGAAGCAGCAGAACGAGGAAGCCGACAGCCTTCTCATCCCAAAGAAGGAGCTTTCGACCGGGGCCAGAAATGTGCTTCTTCGGCATTCCTGGCCCGGGAACGTTCGAGAGTTACAGAACACTCTCACGCGGCTCGCCGTAACGAGTAGCCGCAAGATTGTTACAAAAGCCGAAGCTGGCGGGGCCTTGTTAGGCAGCTTTTCCAATGAACGTCAGGAGATTCTGGACCGTCGCTTCGAGCCTGGTTTTTCCTTATCTGAAACCATAGGAGAAGTTGCGAGTCACTATCTTGAACGGGCCCTGAAGGAGGCCGGGGGCAACAAGAGTGCCGCATCAAAACTACTCGGTATGGCAAATTATCAAACGCTGAAGAACTGGCTCAGGAAATACAATATTCCTGAATCATAGCCGGTATACGAGACATAAATATTCTTCTGGTTATATAATAGGATTTCTGGTCAAGTCAGTTCGCTGAACCTCCGGGACCCAATAGACATGGGACCTTTCCTTTTGGCACGCTTTGTGCACAAACGGTATCGCTCGAGGGGGATGAGGAGTTCTTTCGGCGATGTGCCAAATCAACTAGATAGGAATGATATTGAGACTCCCGCGCCCCCGCGAGCGAATCGATTCTTTCGTAACGGACCGACAGGACTCTTAGTAACGCTTTTTAGGATTGGCGCCCGGAGTCGAGTTTTTTGCTTATTTGGAGTAAACCGCGCACTACATGTTCGAACTCGAAAACTTACAACCAAATGCTACTCTTCGCGGGATTTTGCCGGATAGTGTGGTTACCGTGGTTAGCGTTCAGTGGTACGGGTCCGAAGCGATTGAACTCACGTACAAGACACCAACCGGCAGGGTCGCTAACGAGCTCCTTTATCGTCATGACGAACCGAGGTTGGAGATCGCAGAGAAAGGTCGTCCCTGGAGCTTCGATGGCGATGGGGATCGATTCCGGCTCGTGTCAGAAGCGCAGCGAATCCACTTGGCGCATCTTTTTGATCCTGTTTTAGCCGTCCATACTTCTGTCGTTGAGCCGCTTCCACATCAGATTACAGCAGTGTACGAATCGATGCTCCCACGGCAACCCCTCCGTTTTCTACTAGCCGATGATCCCGGCGCAGGAAAGACGATCATGGCCGGATTGCTTATCAAGGAGTTAATGGCTCGCGGTGACGTGGTGCGTTGCCTAATAGTGTGTCCGGGTAGTCTGGCTGAACAGTGGCAAGATGAACTTTACAGGCGTTTTCATCTCCCCTTCGAGATCCTAACAAACGATAAACTGGAATCTGCTCGTACCGGCAACTGGTTCTTGGAAACAAATCTTGCTATTGCGCGTCTCGATAAGCTTTCCCGGAACGAAGACGTACAGGAAAAACTCAAAGCCCCCGACTGTCGTTGGGATCTCGTCGTATGTGACGAGGCTCATAAGATGTCGGCGACGTTTTTTGGTGGCGAAATCAAATACACCAAGCGTTACCGTCTCGCACAACTGCTTTCAACCCTAACCCGTCATTTCTTACTGATGACCGCTACGCCCCATAACGGCAAAGAGGAAGACTTTCAGCTCTTCATGGCGCTACTCGATGGCGACCGTTTTGAAGGTCGTTTTCGCGACGGAGTTCATGTTGCCGATGTGTCTGACATGATGCGGCGCATGGTGAAGGAGAACCTTCTTAAGTTTGATTCGACACCTTTGTTCCCAGAGCGGATAGCTTATACGGTGCCATATAAGTTGACGGGGCCAGAAGCTCAACTATACAAGGCGGTTACGGACTATGTGCGTGAGGAATTCAACCGCGCTGAGGCGCTTCAGAATGACAAACGTGCCGGAACTGTCGGCTTCGCATTGACGATATTGCAGCGGCGGCTTGCTTCATCGCCCGAAGCAATTTATCAGTCACTTCGTCGGCGCCGGGAGCGGCTCGAAAGTCGTCTGCGCGAGATGGAGGTACTTCAACGAGGTGGGGAGAACTTGTTCATCGTTCCTACATCAAGTGACGTTCTTGATGCAGAGGATCTTGAGGACATTGAAGAAGCGCCTGAAAGCGAAGCGGAATTCGCGGAAGAACAAATCCTTGATCAAGCAACGGCGGCTGGCACGATCGTCGAATTGAGCGCAGAAATTGAAACTCTAAAGGGGCTGGAGTACCTCGCGAATGCCGTCCGACAGAGTGGGGAAGACAAAAAGTGGAGCGAACTCGCGAACCTGCTTCACGAAATCTTCTCGCCTGTCCCGGTCGAAGAAACCGGCCGGCCCGGATTTCCATCGCACATTCGATCACCAAAGCAAAAACTTGTACTTTTCACGGAGCATCGCGACACGCTCAACTACCTAGAGAGAAAGATCTCGTCGCTGCTTGGGCGGAACGAAGCAGTAGCCGTGATTCATGGCGGAATCGGTCGCGAGGACCGGATGAATGCTCAGGAGTCTTTCCGACACGATCCCGAGGTGCAGGTTCTCCTTGCAACCGACGCAGCGGGCGAAGGTATCAATCTGCAACGAGCCCACCTGATGGTGAATTACGATCTGCCATGGAATCCGAACCGTCTGGAGCAACGATTCGGACGCATTCACCGAATCGGCCAAACTGAGGTCTGCCACCTGTGGAATCTCGTTGCCGATGAAACACGGGAAGGCGATGTCTACAGACGACTGCTTGAAAAGCTTGAGGAAGCTCGAAAGGCTTTAGGTGGACAGGTATTTGACGTACTCGGCAAATTGCAGTTTGAAGGACATGCGCTTCGTGACTTGTTAATCCGGGCAATCCGTTATGGTGAGCAGCCAGACGTGCGAGCAAGACTGTCGCAAGCTGTTGAGTCGGCCTTTGATCCGAATCAGATTCGAGAGCTACTCGAGGAAAGAGCGCTCGCGCACGATTCAATGGATGCAACCCGTGTGAATCGTATTCGTGAGGATATGGAGCGGGCCGACGCGCGTCGCCTGCAACCGCACTACGTCGAATCATTCTTTTTGGAAGCATTCAAGCGTCTTGGCGGGTCGCTCAAACAACGAGAGGCTCGGCGATACGAGGTCATTCATGTGCCCGCCCCGATACGCAACCGCGACCGGCTGATCGGAATTGGTGAGCCCGTCCAGCCACGTTACGAGCGCATTGCCTTTGAAAAATCCCTCATTGCGCCGCCGGACGAGCCACTCGCGGCTTTTTTGTGCCCGGGTCATCCGTTGTTGGACTCGACGATTGATCTTATTATCGAACGCGATCGCGATCTCCTTCGCCGCGGTGCGGTTTTAGTGGACGATCGCGATACTGGTACGTCGCCCCGAGTGGTGTTCTTTCTTGAACATGCCATCCAGGATGCAAGTCTCACGCGTTCGCAAGAGCGGCGTGTGATTTCTAAAAGAATCTTATACGTAGAAATCGATGGCGAAGGGCATACGCGGCATTTAAACTATGCGCCCTATCTGGATTACCGGGCGCTGACCTCTGGCGAACCGACGGCCGAAGCTATTCTCGACCGACCCGAATGCAAATGGATCATCGGCGACCTCGAGCAACTGGCTCAAGGTCATGCTGTTTCGACCGTCGTGCCGGGACATCTCGCCGAGGTTCGCGGCCCAAAGATTGATCTGATCGACAAGACCGAAGCTGCGGTAAAGGATCGACTCACGAAAGAGATCATGTATTGGGATCACCGGGCTGAGCAGCTAAAGCTCCAAGAGCAGGCGGGCAAATCAAACGCACGATTGAACTCTTCGGAGGCCCGCAAGAGAGCAGATCTCTTGCAGGGTCGCCTCCAAAAGCGACTTGAGGATCTGGCGCTGGAACGTCAAATCTCTCCGCTACCGCCTGTTGTCCTCGGCGGCATGCTTGTCATTCCGGCTGGTTTGATCGCAGAAATGACCGGAACTCCGCTAATAAAGCTCAGCGGGCCGGTTAATACGCAGATCTCTGCCGCGAAAGCACGCGCGATCATTATGGATATTGAGCGCGGCCTCGGATTCGAGCCCGTCGACCGAGAACTTGAAAAGCTTGGCTACGACGTCGAAAGCCGTATACCGGGCACAGGGAAACTGCGTTTTCTTGAAGTGAAAGGGCGTATTTCGGGTGCTGATACCATAACCGTTACGAAAAACGAGATCTTGTATTCGCTAAACAAGCCGGACGATTTTATCCTCGCTATCGTCGAATTTTTAGAAGGCAATTCACATAAAGTGCATTACATACGGAAGCCATTCAAGAAGGAGCCGGATTTTGGCGTGACAAGTGTGAATTACAACTTCGCAGAGCTTTTAGCACAGGCAGGTGAGCCATCATGAGTTCATTGGATGGAGGGGTGTGTTCAAGTCTTTCGTGGCAGATCGAGTACACCGAGCGTGTAATGGAATCTGGTTTAAGTGAGTCGGAGTCGCGGACCGCGCTGGATGAGCTCTTTGAAAATGCCCGGAAGTATAAGACCGGACCCGAGTATTTGAAGATGCTGAAGTTCGTGCGAAAGTTCCGGACTTATTCGCCTTTCAATGCAATGCTCATCTACTCGCAGCGGCCGGGCGCGAGATTTGTTGCTACGGCTCATCGATGGAACAAGGATCACGGACGAGTTATCAAACCTACGGCAATACCCATCGTCATATTGCAGCCGAGGGGTCCTGTAATGTTCGTATTCGATGTGATCGATACCGAGCCGCTTCAATATGCCTTGCCCCTGCCGGAAGAAATTGAACAACCTTTCGAGGTTCGGAGCGGAAGCGTTGGCCGCGAGTTTGATCTAACTATTGAAAACGCATTACGTGATGGCGTTCGTGTCAGCGAAAAGCAATTGGGTTCGCAAATGGCAGGCTCAATTCAGAAAGCCGATCCGGGGCGATATGTTAATGCCGTAGCAAGCAGAAATCCGGAACGTAAGCTTAAGCAGGTGCCGTTACGTTATGACCTAATACTAAATGGAAATCATTCCCGAGAAGTGCGTTACGTAACTATGGTGCATGAGCTTGGCCATCTGTACTGCGGGCATCTTGGAACGCCAAATGGCAAGTGGTGGCATGACCGGAGCCATTTCATCGATCTGTACGAAAAGGAGTTTGAGGCCGAATCGGTCGCGTATCTTGTTTGTGGAAGGCTTGGTATAGACAACCCTTCGGAAAACTATCTGTCGGGATACCTAAAAGAGCATTCCGAAGTTCCCTCGATCAGCCTCGATTATGTAATGAAGGCGGCCGGCCTGATTGAAAAGATGGGTCGGGAGTCCTTGCCTCTGAGGAAAGAGATATAGGAATCGGCGGTATTTATCTTGTTATTTTGAAAAGGGATTAGGAATGAGGCTAGGAAAGAAATTAATCGAAGTAGCATTACCGCTTGAGGCGATAAATAAGGCGTCAGTGCGGGAAAAAGGCAACCCTTTTCTGAAAGGCCACCCTCGCGGTATACACCAGTGGTGGGCTCGCCAACCACTCGGCGCCGCGAGAGTTGTGCTCTTTTCGCAGATGGTCGATGATCCCTCGGAATACGTCGATACGCTGAAATCCGATCCTAAGCTCCGAAAACGCGCGGAAGGCCAATTAAAGAAACGTCACAAAGTTTGGGACGAGGCGACGGCCGAACTGAGGAGGGCCGAGGCGTCGGGAATTAGTGCCCCACCACCGGGGCCAGAGCCAACGCTCGACGAGATTATCGCAGAGCTTGAACGCGACAGACTGTTTAAGATCATAGAAGAACTCGTCCTTTGGGAAAATACGAGTAACGAATTCGTGCTTGAGAAAGCACGGCGCGAAATTTGGCAAAGCTGGCGACGGGAGTGTGCTAACAATGCAGATCATCCCGTGGTTACCGAACTTTTTGATAGAACCGCCTTACCGAAATTTCATGACCCATTCGCCGGGGGCGGAGCCTTACCCCTCGAAGCACGACGACTGGGACTGGAGTCTTACGCGTCGGATCTAAACCCTGTCGCCGTTTTGATTAACAAGGCGATGATCGAGATACCCTCGAAGTTTTCCTCAATGCCACCTGTTAACAATGACTGGCAGGAGAAAGCCGATGGTGAGAAGTCGATGAAGTCGTGGCAGGGCAATGAAGGTATCGCGGCCGACATTATCCACTACGGAAAATGGGTACAGGATGAAACGAAGAAACGGCTGGGTCATCTCTACCCGAAGGTCGAAATATCTGAAGAGATGGTCAAGACCCGCCCCGACCTAGCGCGACACCTCGGTCAACGATTAGATGTCTCTGCCTATCTTTGGGCACGAACCGTCGCGAGTCCCAACCCCGCCTTTAGGGATGTGAGAGTGCCGCTCGTTGCGACGTTTTTGTTGTCTACGAAGTCTGGAAAAGAAGCCTTTCTTTCCCCGGTCATCGCAAACCGGGATTACACATTTGAGGTGATGACTGGGGAACCCCAGGATAGGGACCGCGCCAAAAGCGGGACAAAGCCCGGAAGTGGCGGGTTCCGCTGCATTATGTCTGATACGCCAATACCGTTCGATTATGTGAGAAGCGAGGGAAAGGCCGGCCGCATTGGATTTCGATTAATCGCCTTGGTCGTGGATACCGACCGGGGACGAACCTTTCTTTCACCTACTCCAGAGATCGAAAGGTGCGCCTTGCAGGCAGAGCCCTCAAACATTCCTCCAGGCGTCTTGCCCGACAAAGCGTTGGGATTTCGAATCCAGGAATATGGGATGAAGCAATGGTCTGATCTGTATACGCCGCGACAGCTCGTTTCGCTGATAACCCTATCGGATATCGTCCAAGAACTCCGAAGTAAGGTTGCGACTGATGCAATCACTGCCGGGCTACCTGATGATTCGATTGGCTTGGAGGCCAACGGCGGAGGAGCTTTGGCGTATGGCGACGCGATTGCGACGTTTCTAGCCATGGCTGTTGATAAATTTGCTGACTACAACAATTCGTTATGCACCTGGAACCCTAGCAACCAAAATCTTGGCCATTTGTTTACCAAACACGCCATTCCAATGGCTTGGGACTTTCCAGAAACAGTGCCTTTTGACCGGGGCGTAATGACAATAGCGTCAATAGCAGAGGGGGTAGCACGGTCAGTTCAATACCTGCCGACCTCTTCAGGGGCCGCCGCCGCATTTCAACACGACGCCGCAACACGATGTGAGTGGATTAACAATTCGGTAATTTCCACCG
This sequence comes from Chloracidobacterium sp., assembly GCA_016715795.1. NCBI lineage: Bacteria > Pseudomonadati > Acidobacteriota > Blastocatellia > Chloracidobacteriales > Chloracidobacteriaceae > Chloracidobacterium > Chloracidobacterium sp. The sequence continues at coordinate 743,279 of JADJXP010000001.1, read as the reverse complement.
ATCCGCCGTATTACGACAACATTGGGTATTCCGACCTTTCTGAGTTCTTTTATGTTTGGATAAGACGGACTCTTAAACCGATTTTCCCAAGCCTACTGGCGACGTTAGCGGTACCACGCTCTGAGGAATTGGTAGCGACTCCTCATCGTCACGGGGGCAAGGAGAAGGCGGACGCGTTCTTCTTGTCTGGCATGACGGATGCCATGCGTCAACTCTCGTCGCAATCTCACCCGGCCTTTCCAGTGACGATCTATTATGCTTTCAAACAATCCGAAATCAATAAAGGCGGGGCCGTTGCGAGCACAGGCTGGGAAATTTTTTTGGCAGCGGTGATTGAAGCCGGTTTTGCAATTACGGGGACTTGGCCGATGCGAACCGTCGGTGGCGGCCGTATGTTGGCGAAGAATGCGAACACCCTCGCGGCTACGATAATCTTGGTGTGCAGAAAGCGCCCACGAGACGCTCCCACGGTTACCAGACGCGAGTTAGTAAACGCGCTTAAGCTCGAACTACCTGACGCACTTCGACATCTTCAGCGCTGCAACATCGCACCGGTAGATTTGGCTCAGGCGGCGATTGGGCCGGGAATGGCCGTTTATTCTCGGTATGAAAAGGTCTTAGACGCTGATGGCAAAAGCCTTTCGGTACGTGACGCGCTTGAACTCATAAACGAGACGCTGGACGAGGTACTGGCCGAACAGGAGGGGGATTTCGACCCCGATACACGCTGGGCGCTGACATGGTTTGAGGAGATGGGTTTTGAGCAGGGTGAATTCGGCCGTGCGGAACAGCTTTCAAAGGCAAAGAATACGTCGATCGCCGAGATGGCCGATACTCGGTCGAGCCCGATCCTCGAAGCAAAGGCCGGCAAGGTCCGGCTCTTCCGTCCGAACGAGCTCGAACCTGACTGGACGCCCGAATCGGATAGCCGCCTGACAGTATGGGACATGGTCCACCAACTGGTGCGAGTCCTGGAAAAGGACGGCGAGGCTGCAGCGGCACATATCGTAGCGAAACTCGGCGCGAAAGCTGAAACTGCCCGAGAGCTATGCTACCGGCTTTACACGTTGTGCGATCGCAAAAAGCGTGCGTCGGAGGCGATGTCTTACAACGGGCTCGTGCAAAGCTGGCCAGAGATAATGCGGCTTTCACGCGAAGCGACTGACGAGGCCCGGTTAGGACAGACGCCCGGGCTATTCGAAAACGAGATATGATCATGACGAACCCAATGGACGCCGCTTGGAAGGATCGCCTGAGAGCGATGGGAATGACGGCGCACTCCAGTCACCCCGATCCGCAGCACGAGAAACTGAAACAGCGTTTACTCCTTTACGGCGGTGAGGCTGTTGTCATACGTCATGAACCCGATGTCGAGAATATCCTCGCTCGCGGAAAGTTGGTCTTAGGCAAGACCGCGAACTTTCATCCGGGTAAACGGAATGAGTGTCACGAAAACGCGACCGCCGTCTATCAGCAGTCCGGGCATCCGATCGCCACGGGCTATGCTCTTTCGAACGACGGAGCATGGCGTCAGCATTCGTGGAACGTGCACAAAGAATCTGAAAGGGTCATTGAGTCAACGTCCGAGTGGCTCGGATACTTCGGCTTCGTGATGAACGACGATGAGTGCCGGACCTTTGCAGCGGCAAACCCCGTGAAGCCGTAGGATTCCCGGGTAACTGAAATATATGGCTATCTCAAATTACGAGCGTGTAGGGAAGGCGATGGAACTGCTCAAGGCGGGTCTGGGGCCCTATGTGGACCGCGAACTTCAGTCGGGGATCGATGCTAAGCGCGTGACGGCTGAGGTGCTCGCTCCTTTTGCTAACGAGCCAAATACAGGAAACAAACCTCCATCGCAATGGGATGTAGCGGCTTTGCTGAAATTCGTTTTTAATGCGTGGAACGTTATATTTGGCCATACGCTTGGTCATGCGGAACGGAGCCTTGTGGCCGAACTACGTACTCATAGAAACGCGTGGGCTCATCAGGAGTCGTTTTCAAGCGACGACGCCTATCGAGTGCTGGATTCGACTGTCCGTCTTTTAACTGCAGTTTCTGCCCCTCAAGCTGAGGAAGCCGAAAAGATGAAGATGGAGCTTCTTAGACTCCGTTTTGACGAGCAGGTCCGCGGCCAAAAGCGAAAGGCTGGCGGCTCCTTAATTGAAGCGACCGCAACCGGTGCGGTAAAACCGTGGCGCGAAGTGATCACACCACACAAAGATGTCGCGAGCGGCGAATACCAACAGGCCGAGTTTGCTGCCGATCTATGGCAGGTTCACCTTGGCGAGGGTTCAGACGAATACAGAAAACCAACTGAGTTCTTTCGCCGAACCTATTTAACCGAGAGCCTAAAGCGTTTGCTTACGGGTGCAATGCAGCGCATGAGCGGAAAAGGCGGCGATCCGGTAATTCAACTCCAGACAAATTTTGGTGGAGGCAAGACACATTCGATGCTCGCCCTCTACCATCTCTTTTCAGGTGCAAGTGCGGCCGATCTTCCCGGCATTGACAGCCTGATGCCGGAAGCCGATGTTGCCACGCTGCCGAAAGCGAATCGCGTCGTGCTGGTAGGAAACAGGATCTCGCCCGGGAATCCGGTAACAAAAAAGGACGGAACAGTAGTCAAAACGCTTTGGGGTGAGTTGGCCTATCAGCTTGGTGGGCGGAAAGCTTTCGACCGCATCGCTGAGGATGATAAGAACGCCACAAGCCCCGGGGACGTCCTCCGGGAATTATTGAAGGAAAACGGGCCATGCCTGATCCTGATCGACGAGTGGGTTGCCTACGCCCGCCAACTCCATGATCAAAGCGATCTTCCGGCCGGCAGCTTCGAAACTCAGTTCACATTCGCTCAAGCGCTGACCGAATCCGCCAAACTCGCGGGAAACTGTCTGCTTGTGATCTCGCTGCCCGCGTCGGACACTTCTGGTTCTCCACATGCGCAGGTAGATGATGTCGAGGTCGGCGGTATTCGCGGACGCGAGGCGCTCGATCGGCTTCGAAATGTTGTCGGCCGATTGGAATCTTCTTGGCGTCCGGCGACGGCAGAAGAAGGGTTCGAAATCGTACGTCGTCGTCTGTTTGAACCCCTAACCGCAGATCAGTACAAAAATCGTGACGTGACTGCGCGGGCTTTTTCGGATCTATACCATTCGCAGCGGCAGGAGTTCCCACCAGAATGCGGTGACTCAGATTATGAAAACCGGATCAAGGCCGCTTATCCGATACATCCCGAAATATTCGATCGCTTGTACAACGATTGGTCAACCCTGGTGAAGTTTCAGCGGACTCGCGGCGTCCTACGCTTAATGGCAGCGGTGATTCATAGTCTCTGGGAAAAAGGCGATCACAGCTCCATGATAATGCCGTCAACTATCCCCATAGATGACCAGCGGATTCAGTTCGAGCTCACACGCTATCTTTCGGATAACTGGGTTCCGATTTTGGAGAAGGATGTCGACGGTCCGAATTCGCTTCCATTAAAGATCGATAACGAGCTTCCAAATCTAGGTAAGGTCCACGCGGCGAGGCGTGTTGCGAGAACGATCTACCTTGGTTCGGCTCCGACCTCGGGCGGATCGCATCAGGGACTCGATGAACGCCGAGTAAACCTTGGCTGTGTAACGCCAGGCGAATCAGCACCGATCTTTGGCGACGCGTTACGTCGGCTCGCCGCCTCCGCAACATACTTATATCAGGACGGCACGCGCTATTGGTATTCGACTCAGCCGACAGTTACAAAAATGGCTGAGGATCGTCGAGAGCAGCTGAAGCGTGATCCTGACCGGGTGGCAAAGGAGCTGGCCGATCGCGTAAGTAACAATCTAGTAAAGAAGGGGGAGTTCCGAAAGATACATCCACTGCCGTCCTCGGGTCAGGATGTAGCGGATGATCTCGATACGCGGCTAGTTGTTCTGAGCCCTGATCATCCCTATTCAAAGGAAGCGGACAACCCGGCCCAAGCCGCCGCGCAAGCGATTCTCGAATATCGCGGGAACACCCCAAGGTTGTACCGGAACACACTGGTGTTTCTAGCCGCAGACAAGGCTCGGTTGCAAGATCTCGAGGACGCAGCACGAAACTATCTGGCCTGGGACTCTATCATCAAGGATCAGACGTCACTCAACTTGACGCCGAGTCAGGTAAAGCAAGCTGAAAATCAGAAAAAGGCTGCCGAAAATACTTTAGACGTTCGGGTTCCAGAGACATATCAATGGCTGCTGGTCCCGGTACAAAAGAATCCGCACGCGGCAATCGAATGGCAGGGCATGAAACTTTCGGGGCAGGATGACCTGGCCGTTAGGGCGGGTAAGAAGCTGCTAAATGACGAGCTGCTGATCACGAGCTTCGCCGGTACACGTCTAAGAATGGAACTTGACGGCGGACAGCACGGCATACCGCTTTGGCCCGATGGCCACATTTCGGTTAGGCAGCTCGTTGATCATTGTGCTCGCTACCTCTATCTTCCTCGCTTTGCCGACTCTTCGGTATTGCTTGGAGCGATTCGGAACGGTGTATCGCTGCTTACATGGAGAAACGAATCATTCGCCTTCGCTGACAGTTATGACGAAGAGAAAACTCGCTACCGTGGTCTTCGTTCTGGTTGCAATATTTCGCTCGATGGTTCGGAACCTGCAGCGGTCATAGTAAAGCCAGAAATCGCGCAGGAGCAGATGGATGCGGAGCAAGCATTACTTGGGTCACCTACTGCTACCGGTACTGGTGTGACATTTGCTGATCCGGGATCGGCACATGAAGCCCAAGGTGTATTAGGCGGAGTGGAGGTCCCGTCCGCGACCCCTCCCGCACAACCAAATCGCTTTCACGGGACGGTGGAGTTAAATCCGACCCGCGTCGGACGCGATGCCGGTCAGATCGGCGATGAGGTGATTGCTCATTTATCGGGATTGGTCGGTGCTAAAGTACGAGTCACGCTTGAAATTGATGCGGAAGTGGAAGCCGGCGTGCCGGACAACGTAGTACGTACGGTGACAGAGAATAGTCGGACACTGAAGTTCACCAACCACGGTTTTGAGAGTGACTGAGTATATTTATCGAATCGCGCATGGAGCCAACTCCCCCAAAAATGGATTTTACCGAGGCAACGGAATTCTTGTCATTTTTCGATTGGAAAGAATTGTTCCTGGAGACCCGCGGACTAGAGCAACCGGACGAACGAAATCTATTTCAATATAGAGTGTCCGACAGCGAGTTTAAGCTCCTTGAAGACTTTCTTCGGTCCAAGATCGCCGCTTTGCTCGTTAATAATGATTTCCAATACGTCGGTACTCGGCCCGGATTTCCGGATCTCTTCGTGATGTATGTAGCCGAATGGTGGCGGCGACGATACAAGGGCTTAGGATTCGTGTGGAAACCAATTTTAAGCGATCTCGGGGTCAGCTCGGATGACTGGACACAGCAAAAGCGCAGCGATTGTGTGGAAGAAGGTCTCCGAGGCTGGGGCCTCCGACTTTCAAACACCGGCGGTCATACGTATATCGGCAATGTCGCGGCACAGGGCGGACTGCCTATGCAGTTGCTCGCGACCGCCCACGGAGGGATCGGAAGACTAATTAGTAGGGTGCTTCGGCTGGCCAAAACCACGTCCGTTTCTCGACCGGACCTAGAGAGCTGGGTACAAAGTCTGGAGAATCTGCTCCCCAAGAGTTTTCGGCGACCGGAAATCTTTTCCCTCATCTCTAATATCACATCGACCGTTTTGGAACTTAAAGAGAAGGCAAAGCTTACTTCAGAGGGAGATCCAATAACGCTGCTTGACCAAAGAGTTCCAGAATGGCGCGACCGTTTTCCACTTCCTATTGAGGATGCCCATGCACAAGCGCTGATCGAGCAACTCGTGAAAGAGGCAGCCTATATTCGTCTTGAACATCGGGCACTTGTGTTACCGGTCGATCGAACACTAGAAAAGGATCAGAACGGCAATTGGCTATTAAGGTCCGGGATTGAACTACCGGATGCAATTAGTGATCGCGATATTTCAGAGCTCTTTGCTATCGACAGTGACGAAGGACTACCTCGATCTGCCGAGCTCTCGGTACATGCAGGAGAGGAACTCAAGGTAACGTCCATCCGACGGCTGGTGGGTCGCAACGAGTACCGCGTTGCGAGAACGACGTGGGAACTATCTGATGAGCACGCTGCTAGCGAGCACCTAGTGCGTCTTACTTCGCCGGATGGACGTGTGTGGTCGGCGACCCCTCCCAGAGCAAGTGAACTCGACGCCGAACTTCCTTGGTTGTTCTCTGAAGAAGCATCGCAATACAGGTTTGCACGTCAGGGGGCCGGCGGTGTTGGCTCTCAGGCAGCCCTTGTCGTCATACCGGTGAACTGGAACCTAAAAGGAAAAGACGAGTCGGGGGAGATCCAACGTCTTGGCGATCTACTTGCGCCCGCCCGGCAAGTATTTCTGTTCCGAGGAGATATAGTCGCCCAAGACGGAAGCGGAAACACATACCGGTTAAAGACCGGCAGTGCCGCTGGCGTAGACGAAAGCTACGATTGGATCGGCAAGCATGTATGGCTTGACTTTCAAAGCCCAAAAGTTGCATTTCGGGGAATGCCGACCCTGTACATCGTTGACGGCGACGGAATGAAACGCAAGGCCCCGGGCGAACTAAGATGTAGCTCGATCGGCTTGGCGAAATCAATGCCTCTCGGCCCCGTACAAGTCCATTATCCGGCAACCGGCGAGATCAAACATCGCTCTAGAATGCTGCTGTTGCCGGAAAGCTCGCGACTCAGACTAGAGCCGCTAGATGCACGTTCCGGCAAGATAATCTTCGATGGTTGGAAGTCCACCCTCGTAGCTACATCGACACCCGAGGTCAAGTGCGAAAGTTCGAGATTCGGTGACAGTCTGGTTATTAATGTGTCCGTCGAGGGGGGTACGGGAACGCCCGACCTCATTGATTTCGAAGTTTTTTGGAGTCACACGCCGTCCCCGGCCCGGGTCCGGATCCCATTTCCGGCAGCGGGAGTTCGCGGATTCGATCGAAAGGGAAATGAACTGGGTTGTTTTTCGCATCTAGCGGTTCAGGAACTATTGGGCACACGCTTGGTCGTTATGGGAACCCGTCCGGGAAGCAAAGTGCATCTTAAACTGAAGGCCGCCGAAAAGGACATCGTACGAACGTTTGCTATTAAAGCCGTTCCGGATTCACTCGCGACCGAGATACGAATTTCAGATTATCGATCCGAGATAGATTACCTTCATACCATCGATGACAATCCGGATTCAACGGTGATCTCGACCATTCAGATAGATGGTGAGCCAAAGTACCGGCTTACAATACTCCCCTATCAAGTCAGACCTGATAGGGATGACGAAAACGTTTGGATAGACCTTGATCCGAACCGCGCCGACGATACCGCGATTGCGAGTGTTGAAGCATTTGCGGTGGCATTAGAAAGGCCAGGTGAAGAATCACTCAAACTACAAAAGTTAGATAGCGAAAGCTGCGAAAGGGTGGTGTGGAGTTTTGCGCCGGAGACACGCGAACCGGGAGCATGGTTGATCTATCCGCCGAAGGACGCGGCCATAGAGTTCCGTCCAATGCTTTGGACCGTGGGTGACCCGATAGAATCGGACAGCCATTACGTCCTTGCTATGACGACGCGAGATCGTACTGATCGCGAAAACGCTATGGACGCCTTCATTGAGACGATCGCCTCTGATTTCGAAGATTCCGGCTGGACCGAGGTGAATCAGTTGATACACCACTTAGGCCACCTTCCCTTATCGACTCTGGACATATGGCGACGATTTGCGCACTCCTCAAAAGCAATGGCAGCACTGGCCTTGAGGTTTAGCGACTTTCGTGGCGAATTTCTTAGCCGGTTCGCAAACGAACTTCCTTTTTCCTGGGAGACGGTCACTTTTGCTGATTGGAGAACCGCGGTAACACTTCTTGAACGGCAAGTAAATACCTTATTCGGACCCGAGCAAGCTCCAATGATCTTCAAGACATTTCTCAAGTCCCGCGTCGCGGATCTCACGGCGGATTTCGGATCGCTTTTTTATTTGTTTGGTATATTGCAGGCCTCGCATCTTGAGGAAGAAAGACGAGAAGCTGCGTGCTTGCGAGGATTTGGCGCTGCTGGTGCTGCGGCGAGGCTATTCGTAGGAGCAGATGCTGAATTGCAGAAACTTTGGCACCGGCATTACTCCGATGACGAAGAGTGGCCTGAAGCTATTTCGGATGATGTGGCGCGTGCTCGCACCAATACGAAAATCTCAAAATATTTGTATCAGGACAATAGAGGTGTTAGCGACGGGGTGATCAATCTACCGCTTATCCTGGCTGCCCGCGTTGCCCTGGGCGAAACCGAGGAATGGTTTTCCGACCCGAAAAAACTTAGCCTGTTGTATAGTCATAAGTCATTTGATCCAGACTGGTTCGACGAAGCCTTCAATCTGACGATCGCCCGTTGCCTGGCCGACGGTTTGCTCGACTCATCGGAAGAATAAGAACACAAATGAAAATGTCGTATTACTCAGAATTGCTACCGATCCTTTCGGACCGGGCAAAACTTGCGGCGATGAGTTGGTTCCGGTTCGCAAACCTGCCATTGCGCAGACATATGGATGAAGTCTTCGATCGTCCGTTTGGAAAGCCAGGGTCGTTTCTCGCCGATGCGGCATTTGAAGCGGTGTATGGATGGCGAACGGGAGGCCAAAGCATGGCCGACCTCGCTGGCAGCCTGCTGGCGGAGGAACTTGTAAACGCAATGGATAACCCGCCCAAAGATCTGAAGGCAGATTATCGGTTTCCACGTGATCAGCATCCGTATCTACATCAGATCGAGGCCTGGGAGATTTTGTCGCAAGAGTCTCCGGAGTCGCTTATAGTGGCGAGCGGCACGGGGTCGGGTAAGACAGAGTGTTTCATGGTTCCGATCCTCGATCGGCTTGTGAGATTACAACAGGTGCAGAAAACTAAGCTGGCCGGTGTGCGAGCGCTGTTTCTTTATCCCCTTAATGCGCTGATAAATAGCCAGCGTGAACGGCTTCGCGCGTGGACACACGCATTTGGCAGCGATATTCGTTTCTGCCTCTATAACGGTAATACACCCGAGAATCTCAATGGACTGCACCACAAAGCCAATCCGAACGAGGTGATGGACCGAAAGACCCTTCGATCGTCACCGCCCCCTATCCTGGTGACAAACGCGTCGATGCTTGAATATATGCTCGTGCGGACCACTGACGCTCCGATCCTGGATCAGTCAGAGGGCAAGCTCGAATGGATCGTCCTTGACGAAGCTCACAGCTACATAGGATCACAAGCTGCGGAGGCCGCGTTGCTGATAAGACGCGTCCTGAACGCGTTCGGCGTAGCGCCTGACCAGGTACGGTTTGTTGCAACCTCTGCGACCATAGGAGATCCGAATGGGGAAGCAGGACTAAAGCTAAAGAAGTTTCTTGCCGATGTGGCGGGCGTTTCAGATGAGGATCGCGTTCATCTGGTGGCCGGCGAACGGGTCATTCCTTCCCTTCACGGGATAGAGCCTACGGGCAATGAATCTCTCAATGACCTAAAGCGAATCGCAGCCGACGGGAGATTTGAGACTATATCGAAGAACCGAACAGCGCGGAAGATCCGCGATAAGTTTGTCGGTAACCCGTCAACGCCTCCGATCGCCAAATTGTCGGATATTTGCGAATTGCTGAATGGAGAGGAAAACCCTTCTCGCGAAGGTCAGATCAAGTCGCTTGAATGGCTTGATTTGCTTTCTGGAACGCTCAATGAAAATGGCGAGTCGTTCCTTCCACTACGCTCCCATTTTTTTCACCAAACGATGTCGGGCTTGTGGGCCTGTACCGATCAGGAATGTCCCAATCGCGCTGACTTCCTGAACGATCCAGACTGGCACTTTGGCCAGGTTTACACTGACCCGAGGAAGCACTGTGATTGCGGAGCTCCTGCGTATGAGCTCGTCATGTGTGCGAGCTGCGGTTCTGCTCAATTGCTCGCAGGAGTAGACGATGAGGGTTTTGTCGCACATCTGAGGCCAAAAAATGCGCTCGACGATTTCGAGCTTGACGTCGACCCCGGTGAAGAGATCGAGGACACGGTTCTTGATGAACTGCCCGTGCCAAGCCAGCAGTTTAAGATGCTGATCCTTAACCAGAAGTTAGAGGGGGTTGGTCTTGAATACATAGATCGCGAAACGCGAAGAATGGGCGACCCATCTTCCAATTCAGTCGCTGTCTGGGCCGTTGAAGATAACGGTTCCGGGTTAAGTTGTCCGGTCTGCAATGAAAAGGACACAAAGGCCAGGCCGCTGCTCCAAAACTGCCGAATCGGTGCGCCGTATCTGTTGGATGGCATTTTGCCGACACTGCTCGAATTTGCCCCAGATGGAAATGATGCCGCTAATCGGCCTTGGCGTGGCCGGAAGCTGTTGACATTTAATGACAGCCGCCAGGGCACCGCACGACTGGCAGCAAATCTACAACTGGGTTCTGAGAGAAATCGTGTGAGGGCCTTGATCTATCATTTGACGTTGCGCGATTCGGTGACAGGATCAGTTAGTGATCGACGAAGGCTCGAACATGACGTGCGACAGCTGGAGACGGCACTAGACGCGGGACCAAATTCAGTCGTAGAAACTATGCTCTCAGATAAGCAAGCTGAGCTGGAAAAACTCAAGGATCCTTCACCAGTTGGGTTCAATCAGTTGGCTCAGGAACTTGCCCATCAAGGGCAAGACTTTATGAACATGCTTGCACGGTATCGCCGGTACTCAGAAAGCGTCTTTACCATAGAACATGGTGCGCACACCCTTGCTAAGACGTTTCTCATCCGTGAATTCGGACGACGACCAAAGCGGCTTGTCAACCTTGAATCGATGGGCCTCGTTTCGACCGCTTACCCTCTTTTGCAGGGCATAAACCGCGTCCCGCAGGTTGCTATCGAGGCCTCACAATTCGACCTCGATACGTGGAGGGACTTTCTAAAGATATGCCTCGACTTCTTTGTTCGCGCCGGCGGATCGCTGGCCATCGATGACAGTTGGAGGCGATGGCTTGGCATGCCGTTCCCGCAGAGTTTTCTTGTGGCTCGAACAGAAGACGAGCCGAAAAGAGATCAGCGTCGCTGGCCTAGTGCGAAGTTCGGTCGCAACAGCACACTCGTTCGGTTGCTATCGTTCGTGCTAAATGCGGATGCCGCGGATCCGGACGGCCATGACCGCATAAATGCTGTGCTGGATTCGGCCTGGGAAGATCTTTGTTCTGTTGGGTTGTTGAAGCAGGGAGACCCGGGCTTCACGCTGCCGCTCGACAGACTGGCCTTTATTCCGATCCGGTCTGGATGGATATGCCCGGTTACCAGACGCGTATTGGATGTTACGTTGAGAGGTGTAACACCCTACTTGCCGCGAACCGCAGCGAAGGAAACCGTCGGGTGTGTTCGGGTAGAGATCCCACAGTACGCGCCGCCATTTTCCGGAGTAACAAACGAATTGGAACAGATCGAGATCGGCCGCGAATGGGTGCTTTCAAATCAGGATGTTGCGAAGCTTCGCGAGGAGGGATTGTGGTCAAATTCGAATGATCGTGTGATCGAGCTTTCACCGTATTACACGACGGCCGAGCATTCCGCCCAACAGGACTCGACCAAACTAAAGCTATACGAAAGCGATTTCAAGGAAGGAAAGATCAACGTGCTTTCGTGCTCAACGACGATGGAGATGGGCATCGATATTGGCGGTATAAGCGTGGCCGCGATGAACAATGTACCCCCGCATCCCGCAAATTATCTGCAGCGGGCAGGTCGTGCGGGCCGCCGCCGTGAGGCTCGATCTGTCGTAATGACGCTATGCAAATCAAACCCGCATGATCAGTCGGTGTTCGCGAACAGCCGCTGGGCATTCGACACGCCCCTTCCTGCTCCTCGCGTCGCTCTCGATAGTCCGGTCATCGTTCAACGCCATGCGAATTCCTTTTTGCTTTCGCGTTTTCTTAGGGAACAACTTCGGGGAACTTCAAATGAACAGACGAAACTTAGTTGCGGAATGTTCTTTCTGGAAGGGCATGCCGGACAGTTTGAAGCCTGGTGCAGAAGCTTCGATGTTGAGGAACACTCTGATATTGCAGGCGGTTTGAATTACCTCTTTAAGCGCAGCATTTATGATGGGCAAAGCGTGAAGCGAGTGGTCGACATATCGGGCGATATGATCAAGAAGATCAATGATGCCTGGATGCGGGAGTGGGAACGGCTTGAGTCTGAATCCGCGGCGCTTCGAGCCAGAGGCTCGGGGGAAAGTGACGCTGCTGTCAAAGCCGTCGATCTGCACAAAGAAAGGCAAAGGGGTGAATATCTACTAGGTGAGTTGGCTTCGAGGGGCTTTTTACCCGCTTATGGATTTCCGACGAATATCGCGCCGTTCGACAATCTAACCGTAAGCCAATTTAAAAGGCGATTCCAGAATCCCGAAGGGCGCGATGACAACAGGTACAAGCGCCGTGAATTGGCAAGCCGTGACTTGGTTTCCGCGTTGCGTGAGTACGCTCCCGGTTCAGAGGTTGTTATGGATGGACTTGTTTACCGTTCTGCCGGAGTAACACTGAATTGGCACATCCCTGCGGATCAGGACCAGGTCAAGGAAGTCCAGAGCATAAAAACCGCCTGGCGGTGTCGAGCGTGTGGAGCGAGCGGGTCAAAATCATTTGTAACAGATCTTTCCTGCGAAAGGTGCGGCTCAGCGGTCGTGACACCGACCCCGTTTCTTGAGCCGTCAGGGTTCGCAGTGGATTTCTACACCGACCCGACTAACGATACTTCGTCCCAACATTTCGTCCCAGTCGAGGCGCCATGGATCAACGCAGATGGCCAATGGTTGCCGCTTCTCAATCCGGAACTTGGCCGCTTCCGATCGACCACACAAGGGCACATCTTCAACCAGTCTAAGGGCGAATTTGGTCTAGGTTACGCGGTTTGTCTCGAGTGTGGAAGGGCGGAGCCGGTTACCAAAAAAGGCGAGATACCGGCGGGATTCGCGCGACCACACCGCAAACTCCGTCGGTCGAAGGCCGACGCAGCAACATGCCCAGGGAGCAACGAAAACTGGAAGATCAAGCAAGATCTAGCTCTTGGTACCGAGGGGTATACCGACGTGTTTGAACTGCAGCTGAAGAATGACGCCGGTGTCTGGCTCAATGACCCGATGGCAGCGTTGACAATTGCTGTTGCTGTAAGAGACTCACTCGCGGAGCTAATGGGCGTCCAAGCCAACGAACTAGGCTGTGACATTAAGCCGGCTCGATTAGAAACAGACGGCCGTTGTCAATCGATATTGATCTACGATCGTTTCGCGGCTGGCTATTCCTCGCGGGCTGAGGACCACATGACCGAGCTGTTCAAGAAGGCCTGGGAAAGGCTCATCTGCCCTGCCAATTGTGACAGTGCTTGTCCCCGATGCATCCTCGACTATGACCAGCGATTTGTCAACGATCGCCTGGATCGAAAGAAGGCGTTGAAGATCCTTTCAACTGTATGGCTTGACCGCTTTCGTCTTCCTGACGAACTGGCCTTTTTCGGCACCGACCGCAGCCATTTGGAGCCCCGTACTATCAGCGAATCCATTTGGCAGGCAGTCATCAACGGCGGGGTACAAATGGTACGGCTATTTGCGGGTGGCGATCTGGAGAATTGGGATGTCGCGGCTTCTCCGTTGCGAGCGCTTGCTTTCAGACTAGTCGGGCAGAATGTGAAGGTCGAGATCATTGTTCCGGAAGATGCTAAACAAGGATTGGACTCAGTTGACCTCTATCCACTAGCTAATCTGGCTGGCCACCCCGATATTGAGGTCAAAGCGATTACAGAGCTTCCGAGAGTTGGTGATGCTTATCTGCTAGCCGAAACCGCTGGGAAGGTAACTAAATGGGCGGTGGGAGACGTCGCCGTAACCGAGTTTAATCCGAACTGGGGAATTTCGGACAATTCGCTGGTGAAGGGCGATGATCTTGTGCGCTTAGATTATGATTCCCCAGCCCTCTCGATGCAGGATTTGTTGCCCGCCGCGGAACGCAGTGACCGGCAAATCGACATTGGAAATGAGATTGATGGCCCAGTGCGAGGATTCGGAAACCGGTTTTGGAACCGCATCATGGCTGAACACAGCGCAGCCGGTGATTTACTTAATAGCGCAAATGAGCGGGTGATAGGGGTATCCTACAGCGACCGGTATCTCTTTGATCCGTTGTCGGTGGCGCTGCTGACTGAGATCGCAAAAGGTCTTAAAGCGTTGGTGGGGGTGAGATGGGAGGCATCTGCGATCGGGATTTCAACAATGGACAAATCCGATGTCCGTCTGAACCCATGGCGGCTTTTTCATAATTGGGTAGATATGAATGCGAGGAACAGAGTGATGGAAATGACGCTTGGTTCAATAGGATTGCAAGCAAACATCCACATCTTCGAACGGCGGTCCGAAATAGAACACGGCCGGGCATTCAGAATCGAATTATCTTCTGGCAAGATCGTCGAGATCCGTCTCGATCAGGGAATGGGTTATTGGGCAATCCCTTGGTCCACAAACGCACGCTTGAAGGAGTATAACTTCACGTTGCCTCATGAAAGCCAATGTGCGAACCTGGTGGCTCTCACGACTAACATCGAAGGCCAGGGCATGGGCACCCAAGTATTCCTAAGAGTGCGTGAGAGGTGATCCTAACCTCGTGGATAGAAAATAAGTTCTTGATCCAATAAGAAATATTCTGTTCCGAAAATTCCAATCGGCCATAATTACTATTGTGTCAATAAGTTAGGTTTTGGCACGGCTAGTGCAATAGGAGACGAGATCAGTTTTAAGACTGAAAGGAATCAAATCTCAGGAGGCCCATTAGCTGTGAAAGAACAAAACATCAATTGCCCCAAGTGCGGTGAACCAATCGACGTAAGTGACGTGTTATCTCGACAAGTCGAGAGTCGGCTCGCGAAAGAATTCGAAGCCCGTCAGGCCGAACGCGAAAAGGAACTGGAGCGCGTTATCCGCGAGCGCCTTCAAAACGAGAATGACGCGGAGATATCTGCGATGAAGAACGAGCTCGCGGAAAAGTCAACCCGTCTACGTGAGCTGAATAAGACCAAGGCAGAGATCGAGCGGTTGCGCCGCGAGAAGGAAGATCTGCGCGAAGAAATTGCCCTTGAAAAGGAAATTGAGTTTAGCGAAAAACTCAAAACGGAGAAATCCAGGATACGGGGCACCGTGGAAGAAGAATATACGTTTAAACTACGAGAGCTTGAGAAGCAATTAGAGGACCAAAAGGAGCTTGCGGCCGAGATGAAGCGCAAGGCCGACCAAGGCTCGGTACAACTCCAAGGCGAAGTGCAGGAATTGGAGCTTGAACGGATACTGAGGGAACTCTACGTCTTCGACGAAATTACCGAAATTAAGAAGGGCCAGCGTGGAGCCGATACTCTGCAGTGTGTCCGAAACCCCTACGGTGCCGAATGCGGGAAAATTTACTACGAGAGTAAGCGGACAAAAAACTTTGATGCAAACTGGCTAAAGAAGCTTCGAGAAGACAACCAGGTGGTCACGGCCGACATTCTTGTCCTTGTGACTGCGGCTATGCCCGACGGCTGCGACGGTTATGTTTTTCAGGACGGAGTTTGGATTTGTAACTTCTGGCAGGTTCGAGGTCTTTCTATGGTCCTCCGGCATGGTCTCTTGGACGTCCATGCTCGGTTCCAAATCCAACAGGGCAAGGAGACCAAGGCTGAAATGCTATACGACTTTCTTACAAGCCAGGAGTTCAAGGGACAGTTTGAAGGCATCCTCGAAGGCTTCAAGTCAATACAGGATGGGTACTCTCGCGAGAAACTTCAAATGACAAAAATCTGGAAGGAGCGGGAGAAACAGCTCGACCGCATCCTGCTGAACGCTTCGGGATTTTATGGCTCTGTCCGGGGAATTGCCGGCCCCGCCATGCCTCAAGTCAATTTGCTTGAACCGGGCGATTCTGAACTCGGAGGATCAACCATCGCGTTGATGGAGTAAGATCACATAACCTACGAGCAGAGCTTGATAAAGTACGAGGACTTGCTATGATTACCCCGGCCCCGCCACAGAAGCATTAATCCAGCGGTACGAACGAGAATGAAGCCCCCGGCGATCAAATTAGGGTCAGCCCGGGGCTTTCTCGCGCTGACGTCCGCCTTGATTTTCGCGGAAGAATTTCAACAATTGGCTTAGTGATGCGGATAAAGTTCGAGATGTATCCCGAAACGGGCAACCACCCGGGCCGCTGTGTCGCTCGAACACCTTGTCAAAGGGAGAATTCAGCTTAATTGAGAGGGTTTTATCCTTTGCCGTAATGTTCGAGGTTACCGTTTTGACTAATTCCCGTTTTTCCTCATCATTCGCCGATTTGAAGCTTAGATAAGCGGATTTTGCCAGTTCGAGAAATTTCTTAAGTTCAGACATCACAAGGTCGTTGTCGTCCTCCAATGCCGCCAACTTCTCCCCGATCTCGATCCGCTCTCGGGTCAGGGAATTCTTCTTCAGGGCGTAGGTTTCACCATCGAAGACACCGTCCATGTAGGCGTCTGCCAGGCGATTCAGACGTGGAGCGATGAGCTCCGCCCTCATCGACAGTTCCCGCCTCATTTTCTCGAGCCGTTTTGGTTCGGTTTCTTGTAGTTTCAAGATCTCAACTTCGAAATACTGCAGCTCATCTTCCCCGAACTCGATCCTCTTTAGAACTTCGCAAAGCTGACCCTCGATCAGCTCTTCTCGCAGGGGCTTCTGGGCGCAATTTCTTGTGTGGCAGCGATAGTAGGCGTGACCCTTTTGGCGTTCGGCAATGAGCAGATTTTGGCAGTATCCGCATCGGACGCGGCGGCGATAAACAAAAAAGTGGTTCGTCGTTTTCTTTATCCTTTTGCCGTCGAGTACGTTCTGGACCTCGTCGAAAAGGGCCTTTGTTATAAGCGGTTTGTGTTGGCCAACAAAGACCTCTTTCATTGTGCTCACTTTCAGCAGTCCCATATAGAAGGGATTTCGTAGGCAGATATTAATACCATTCTTTGAGAGCTTGCCCCGGTTCCGGTTTCGAAGACCGAGTTCAAACATCTTTTCCGTCAGTGCATATAGACTGTACCTGCCGGTTGCGTAAAGCTCGAAAGCGCTCTTGATCAGCGGACCGGTAACGGGATCGATCTCTTTCGGTCGTGCGGAGCCCAAATTCAGGTATCCAGGCGGGGCAGGAAACGGAAACAGACCCTGTTTGATACGGCCGCGAATTCCTTTGATCGTCTCTTCCCTCAAGTTTCTAATGTAATCCGAAGCCACGACGGCCTGAATGTCAGCCGAAAGCCTTCCGCCACGCGAGTTTAGATCCAGACTCTCGTTGACGAAATGTACCTCTATCCCTAAATCGAGAAGTGACCCCAGCTCAGCCCAATCGCGAAGGTTCCGAGCACTGCGGTCGATCTTGTGTATGAGAACTCCGCGAGCCTGGCGTCGCTTCAGTGCTTTGACCATGTCTAAGAAGACCGGACGGCCGGTCTTGGCAGCGGTTTCGCGCTCTTCAAACCTCTTGACGATCTCAAGGTTCCAGGTCTTGGCGTAGCGGTCGATGGCCGCCGTTTGTTCTGTAAGAGATGTGCCTAGTTGCCCTTGTCTCTGCGTGGAAACCCGAACATAGGCAAAGTAGCCTTTTAACATCTATTGAGGGTTAGGAAGTGAAGAGCCGAGGCCGAACGGCCTGGCCTCATAAAATTAGCGGGCGCTCGTTTTTTTGTCAATGGGCCGCGACTTGCGGCGCTGGGAGATTCGCCAAACTTGGTGAACATACCGTTTCAAATTCGCCCTATCAGAAACAGCGGGTTCTTTCGAAACGATTCCGACCGTTTCGTTTCCTGGCGACCCCTCCGAATATCCCTTCTTGGTATCAGTCATCTGTCTTTTCCTTCCACGGTACGTTTCCAGATCGGGAGCCGATGTCCGCTAGGCCGCCGGTAATTGCGGTAAAAATATGGTCGTAATATCGACCTTCCCATTCGGTTTCTCCTCGGGTGTAACGTTTGAGATCAGGAAAAACCCCGACAAGGTAATCACGAGCGTTCGCTTTCGATGGCTTTCCCCGCTTGATCAGCATACGCCGAGACTCTACAGGGTCAAGCATCAGAAGCGGTCGTGAAGTCTTTGAGCAGAATTGCTTGGCGACCTCGTAGAGACTGCACAGAGCGGCTGAGCGCCGCTGTTGTTTATTTAGACGCGGCAGCGCGATCTTATGAATCGCATGCGCCACGACGAGGTTCGCGAGAATCGAGGTTAATGCTCGGTTGCGAGCACGGACCGATCGATACTGACGGAGTGTTTTGCCGGCATGAAAGTCGAGTTTTCCATGTCTAAAAACCGCGAAAGCAAGGCGATTTCGGCTTAGCGATAGGGATAAGATGTTTGGGTTGGTGGAAGACATAAAGGTGAGAAAAACTGATATAGAGTAGTGGTTAGCTTGTTACAAGCCCGCAAGGCGCTTCGCGAGCCTCGTCACGTGATCGCGCACGTGCGGAAAGTATTCGGCTGAACGCTCAGGATCGCGAAGAGCATCCTCGTAGCTGCAAACATTTATCCGAGCAAACAGGTCATGGCGCGCGTCCGTTGGTTGCATCCGTATGGAAAGAGCCTTTGTCGCCAGCTCGCGCCGAAAAGACTCATACTTGAGCGGAAAAAGCTTCTCGAGTCCACACCCATAGGCTATGGATAATTTGACCGCATTATCAAGGCTCGGCTCCGTCTCGCCGCGCTCGTATCGGGCGATCGTGTCAGGCGTCCGATGGCCGAGAAGCCACGCCGACTGCTTTCTTTCAAGTCCGGTTTTGCGTCGGGCTCGCCATAAGGCCGTATTCGGTTCTGATTTATTGCGTTTATTTATGGTCATGGGCATGGGGACAATCGCGAACGTCTGGTTTAGCGTAGTCCGAATCGGCTTTAGGCAACAGGGGTATTATTAAGACTGTTCGATTTGGATTTTTGAGACAGAAAAAGAGGTTTAGTTAAGCCGTTTTTTGATGGTGGGTGAGCAGTCAGTGCCCATTTCTGGGACCCAGGCTGACCGGTTACGATAGCGAGAAATCAAAATGCTGTCAAGAGCCGGCAACGGCGAGCCAGCGCCTGGTACTAGCTAGTAAGGCTAGAGTCTCGCCGGCTTGGTTCGAGCGATCGACTTCTTAAGGCCAGCTTTTGCAGCCGCCGCGAGGTAGAACTCGTCTTCGCCAATAGCACGGACATCCACCTTCAAGAAGCCACGTTTATCCGGGCCGTCAATGTACCGGCACTTGATAAAGTCGTTAAGAAACTCTTCACATGTTTCGTCAGACAGGTTTAGCTCCGAGGCGCACAGCTCTTTCCACTCCGTTAAAGCAATGTGTCCGTCATCGTTCAGCTCTTCGCGAGCCAGATATAAAGCGCGAATGGCTCGCGAATCGACGAGTGTTTCATCCTCGGAAAAGAGCGTGACTTTTTGACCATCGACCTTGAGCCAGATCTTGTTCCTATATTCGTGTTTTAGAATGTTCGTCAACGAAGTGGACGTGGCGGGTGGCAGATCGAGCCGGAAGTTCTTTTTTAACGAACGTCGAATATCGGTCTGATTCACGGGCAAACGACCCTCATGCGTCGCCCGCGCGACCTCTACGATAAACAGCCCGAGCCGCCGATCGCGCTCGCGATACGCTTTTTCAGTTCCAGATGTCGGCTCGTCCGGACGTGAATCCGGACGTTTACTTCTGCTCATAACTCTTCGGAAGGTCGAAGTTATAATGAATCCTCGAAAATTTAGCAAAATTTTCCGGAAATTTCCACTCAAGTTTCACATAAATTTAAACAGAAAGATGTAGACAATTCAGGTAATATGGAGTTATGATGGTTTGTAGTTTTATACAGCTGTGTCATTGATACAGCAATACAGTCTATCAACCACGAGGTGAAAAATATGAAACGCGGCAAAAAGATGTCACCTGACGAAGCGGTCGCTACACGTGATTTTGTGAAGGCCACGTACCTTTTAGATCCGGCGATGAAAGATAACCTACAGTTTATCGCTTTACACCGGAGGCAGGAACAGTCTGATCTTGTTCGGGAAGCCATCCGCAAACTTATTAAAGACGCGGGCTTGGATCCAACACGCTCGCCCCTCATCGATACGATTTAACTAAGACCTGGGCTTTGCGAACGACGATATATTGCAAGGCCCACTTTTATGCTTGCATTGTGCCATAATAATATGGTAAGACTGACAGTATAATATTGTGCTAAAGATTTAGCCGTATTATACGCGTTCACCCGCGGATATCACGAACAGGAGTAACGACCATGAAACAGATAATCATTTCCGTAGCCGGCACCGATGGCAGCCGCGAGTATAAGGACGTCCAGATCCTTCCGGGCACCAAGCCGCGCGACGTTCTCGCGCAGCTTAACCTGACGGGCTTTCAGCTCAACAGGCCGGAGGGCGGAGCGTTCGGTTTTAACGATGACCTTTACCAGGCTGTCAGCGATGGCCAAAAGGTTTTCGCGACAAAGTCCGACGTGGAGGCCGGCATACCGGTTTTCGTCTGACTGACACCTATCGCCCAGCGGGCGGCCGCACGCCGCCTGCTGGCATTTGTTTTTCCATCATGCCAACACTGATCACTCCATCTGCTCCGATCACGGTCAGGCCGACCGGCCCGGCGACAATAATAAGACCGTCGTCGGTTGTCACGATCACACCGTTAAACGTGATCCAGATCCGCCCGACGCCTATCGCGGCGACGATGGTCAGACCGGCCGCCGTGACGCCGGTCACGCCGGTCAGGGCCGAGACCGTGCAGCCTGCGCGGCGAGGGGCCTGGGATGAGCGCGGTTGGACGAGACGGCGGGACGGCGATCGCGAGGTCTATGAGGGTCATTATCAGGTGGGCGACCACAGATTCCGAGGGAGGATCGAGGTCGGCCGTCGAAGACGCATACAGGCTTACGTTTACAATCCGCCGCGCGAGATCCGCAGGCACCGGCATCACGCGTGCTTCCAACAGTTCGGCATCGGCACCGGCTGGTACATCCTTCATTGGCAGCGGTCACCGAGAAATGTCGATGAGGCGCTGCTCTATTTTGAACAAATCTTAGATGAGTCGATCAACAACAGATAAGGAGGTATATATAAATGTTCGACCAGATAAAGGACTTGCCTTCGAAGGCGGTCCGGATTTTTAAACCCGGTCAAGATATCGATGACGCGCGAGACACCTTAAAGACCGTCGAGCGCTCGCTCCTCAACGAATGGACCGAGGGCCTGAAGTACGCAACCGGCGCACCGAGCCTCGATCAGGCTCAAACCGAAAGCCTGCATACGGCAATCGAGAACTTGACCGAGTGCCACACCGCGATCAGGCGACTGGTCACCTCAAGGGTCCCGATCAGCCCGCAGACCGCGGCCGACATTGTGGCCACGCAGCTTGCCAATACAAAGCAGCTTGCCGTCAATGGTACGGCAAACTCCGATCGCGCGGCCAATATCACGACGAAAACGTTGAACCTTCTGTTCGCCGCGAGCCAGGAGCTGCACAGCAGGTTCGGTCTTAAAGGTCACGCTGCTATGACGGTCGGTCCGGGCCTGGTGCCGGAACCAGGTCCGACGAGGCGAACGGGAAGGCACGTCATGGAGCTGCCGTCGGCAATGATGTTCGAGCTCAGGCAGTCGTTGTTTCCCGCAGAACGGATGATCGTCGGTGCCGGTCGTCGATCGGACAATGTCGTGACGATCGAGGCCCTGTTTGACGTGACCGGCAACGCGAGCGCAGGCGGGGTCAAAGCTCACCCGGATCGCCTCGGTCAGGCACTGATCGCCATGTCGCAGAGCGGAACATACTTTGCGCTCTGGATCCACTCGCACCCGGGACGCGGCCCCGGCATGACGCATCCGAGCAGCATCGATCTCCGCCAGCACGCGGACTGGCTTAAGAATTATTCACCGGATCTTGTGTCCGCGATCATGGTCGAGGACCGGTATTTCCGTTTTTGGGGAACCGCCTTGGAGGCTGGAGCGATGGCGGTCTCGATCACGGGCGACGGCGTGGCGTCGGTCACGGCCGATGAGCATGTTTACAAGCTGGAGGTATAGCTGTGGACAACTACACCGAACCAGCAAAGGTCGTTCCAGAGGGGGCATTTCCCGTACACCTGCAGACCGAGCCAGAACCGATCGAGATGGTTCACGCTGATCGTTTCGTTCCCGCACCGCCTCCCGCGCTCGGCCTTTTTGCCCGGCACGAAGGCGTGCCCGCACATCACCAGGAACTGCTGGGCAAGGCGCGTGTACTCGGCGTCGGTGCCGGCGGGCTCAATAGCATTACCCTGATCGGAATGGCGCGAAGCGGGTGCCGGACGATCACGATCACCGACGAGGACCGCGTCGATCAGTCGAATCTGTCCAGACAGTTCTTCTTTGCTGAGGATCTCGGAAAGCGGAAAGGCAAGCGTCTCGCTCATCATGTCGCGGCGCACGCCATCGATGGCGCAGACATTACGGGTATCGGTCTGCCCTTCGAAGCCGCGGTCGAGAAATACCCGCTCCCGGCCGACTTGATCATCGCCGGCGTCGACAACAATGCCTGTCGCCTGCATGTCGTGCGCGAAGCTCGTAAGCGAGGCATCCCGGCGATCTTTTCTATGCTGAGTCTCAATGGTATGCGGGGCCATGTCTTTCTTCAGGATGCATCGCCGTTGGCGCCATGCCTGTGGTGCGCGTTGCCGAACCTCGACCCCGAACGTATCACGCCATGCGCATCGGCGGTCGTATCCAGCTGTTTCATGATGGCGGCATTCACGATCTTTTTTGCCCACCGGGCGCTCATGGGCTGGGGAACGATGAAGCCTTTTAACTGGCGGGAGGCCGATCTCTCCGGAGTTGCCCCGGACCGTATCGGGAACGTTGAGAGGAGGCCCCAGTGTCCGGTCTGCTCGTGAACGGCGAGAATCGGGGGTGACAAATGCACATGGGCACATTCGGCAAGAAATCGATAATTTTTGCTGAGAACCTCGCGGGCCCTTTCGACTGGTCATACGATGACCGGGGCGGCTACGAGGCGTTTGAAGGACGTTTTCTGATCTATGACCGCTCGGGAATCGTCCAGGATTATGTTCGCGGCCGCATCGCTTTCCGGGATCCACCAACGGCTGAGGTGTATCTCTACGATCCGCCCGTCTACATCGCCAAGCATCGCCACGGCCGATGCATTCAGCTTCTTGAGCCTGCCAGTAAGTGGTTCAAGCTGCACTTTGAAAAGCCGGCGACGACTTTTGGCGACGCGTACACATTTGTGGAGCACATGCTTACCGAGGCATTCAACCTCACGCACTAACGATGGATAGCGGCTCGTCATCACTGCTTGCATGCCTCTCGCTGATCTTCTGGCTTGTTCTCATCGCGCTCGGCTTGTCATGGATCGGCCGTCATGTGATGCCGCGCAATCCGCTCATCAGGCGATCGATCAGAGCAATGCTCCGGCTGATCTTTATCACGCCTTTTCGCACCGTCGGCCGGATCGGTAGATGGTTCGTGAACGCAGTGCGCGACACGCGACCGGACTATCGCCGGCACCAGCTGTTTTTCGAGAGGTATCCGGTGTCGCCGCTTGAGCTCTACGGTGTCATCGAGGACGTCTTTGCTCGCCGACAGATCATCGGTATCAACGTTTCGCGGGTCTCGCGTCTTGAATGGCATCTACTGTCAACACGTCGCACATATCTGCTCATTCGCTTTCGAGACGCCGTCTGCTTTATCAGCGCGGTTCCGGTGGGCACCGGATTGCTCGTGTCGTGGCGGTATGCCGCGATGCCGTCGCGATTTTCTATGATCCTGTTCGAAATACCGTACTTCGGCTTCATCGTGGAGCGGACGATCGCACCGCCGACCTTTTACCGCACGGATATGTACGACGCTCTCGAACAGGCGATCAGGGGTTGCGTGGTTGAGGCTACCAACGTACTAGCGCAGCGCGGTGTGCGCCCGCTGCATCCGGCCGAGCAAAGGCCGCTGCTGCGCGAGTTCTATAGATGATGGAGTTTGACCGTTGGACTACGTCGATCAACAACACGCCCGAAATTGGGCGAATGCGTTTTCATCCTGGGAAAGGCCTTGCCGTGGCTGGACGCTTTGGGATGTCGCTGTCGAGCTTGAGCCGCCCTGTTCCCGAATAAATCCAGCCCCTTCCGAACAGTACCCTGTCACGGACGACGCAAGGACACGCGGCGGCATTCGCGGTCTTGTGATCCGTAATCGTGTCAGTACCGGCATTCCAGTTGCTGTTGGAACTGGAAACGCTCCGATCCCGGCACTCCCGACCGCGAGACCCGATCGATATTACCGGACCGGTGATGTCGGCGAACTGCATCTGCAGTTGCCCGGCGAGCTGGACGTCACCCCGGTGGTCAGCGAGCAACTGCTGCTCTCGCTCGGTCACTTCCGCGACCCTGTCTCGTATGAGATCTATGGCGACCGGGATGCGATCTCGGTCCAGCTCGCGTGCTCTGGCGCCTTCGTGTCACATCTCACGACGCAGTGGAAGACGATCGTACCAGCGGTCACGATCACCCGTCGCGACGGATTCTTGAAGAAACAGTTCGAGGGGCGACACCCGTCCGTCATTGCGGATTTTGCGTTATCCGGCAGTTTTCTGCTTCCCCTTCGGGGATTTCGCACCTTCAATCCCGATCCTCTGAATGGCCTTGTCAGCTCGCTCGTTCCGCTCACGGGCGATGATCGCGCGGCATTTCAGGTTCTGTTCGTTCCGACCAGATTTG
The DNA here is from genome assembly GCA_016715795.1 of Chloracidobacterium sp. NCBI lineage: Bacteria > Pseudomonadati > Acidobacteriota > Blastocatellia > Chloracidobacteriales > Chloracidobacteriaceae > Chloracidobacterium > Chloracidobacterium sp. Next base: position 718,457 of record JADJXP010000001.1, on the reverse strand, counting down.
CGTGGAGCCAGACGCTACAAGCGATCCAGTCCGATCCGGAGCAGCGGAAGCTGCTAGCAGAAATGAATCCGGCCTATGTCGGAGCGATCAAGGAAAAGCTCGCGACGCCTTTGAATGCCGTCACCATCCGGTTGATGGTTCAATCGGGTACAACCGATCGCGCCTGGGAATTGATCCGTCAGATCGGCGGCAGCCTCAGGCAGTTCAGTCATCCGCAAAGCAATGAACTCATCGCTCTCGGTTCCGACGGATATCCGGCAAACAATCACCGCTTATCGTTTTTCTCGAGGACCAATTATAGGAGCGGCTTTCTGATAAACACGTCCGAGCTCGCGTCACTCGTTCATTTGCCGTGCTCATCGATAAGAGCCGACAAGCTGGTTCGGTCGGCGTCGAAAACCAAGCGTATACCGCGCCTCGCGGAAGGCAACGCGGTTCTCCTCGGCGAAAACATCCACGACGGACAGACACGGCCCGCGACGTTGTCCGATGAGCAGCGCTCGCGACATGTGCACATCGTCGGAAGCACGGGGTCAGGCAAGTCAACCTTGCTCTTGAACCTCATAAGACAGGACGTCGAAGCGGGCAAAGGGGTTTGTGTGCTCGATCCCGCGGGTGATCTTGTGGACGCGGTTTGCGCATCGGTTCCGGACTCAAGACTCGACGATGTACTTCTGTTCGACCCGTCCGACACTGAGTTTCCGATCGGCTTCAACGTTCTCCAGGCACACAGCGACCTCGAAAAGACGCTTATCGCCTCGGACCTTGTGGCGGCCTTTCGGCGAATGGCCACGAGCTGGGGCGATGTGATGGATGCGACGCTTGCGAACGGCGTATTGGCCCTCCTCGAAAGCAGCCGGGGCGGCACCCTCATTGATCTCAAGCGTTTCCTTGTTGAAAAGCAGTTCAGAGAAGACTTTCTACTGTCGGTCGAGGATGAGGCCGTTCGGTACTTCTGGATGCATGAGTTTCCGCTTGTCTCCAGGAAGCCGCAGGCATCGATCCTGATCAGGCTCGATGCGTTCCTCCGCCAGAAGCTCATTCGGAATATCGTCTGTCAAAAAGAAAACAAATTGGATTTCCGATCGATGATGGACAACAGCAAGATCCTCTTGTTCAAACTTGCGCAGGGCACGATAGGACTCGAAAACGCACACCTGCTGGGCACGCTGATCGTGACCAAGCTGCACCAGATCGCGCTGAGCCGACAGGAAACCACAAACCGGCCGTTCTTTGCCATCTATCTCGATGAGTTTCACAACTTCGTTGGCCCGAGTATCGAGCCAATCTTATCGGGGATACGCAAGTACAATGTCGGCCTGCATCTAAGTCATCAAGAATTCCGCCAGCTTCAGAGCAGGAGTCAAGAGGTTGCGGCGAGCGTGATATCCAATTGCTACACGCGGATCTGCTTCCGATTGGGAGATTCCGACGCCGACCGGTTCGGCGGAGGTTTCTCGTACTTCGACGCGGCGGATCTCCAGAATCTCGGCATTGGCGAAGCCATCGGTCGGATAGAAAGATCCGATAACGATTTCAACCTCAAAACTATCAAGCCGCCAACTATGGCCGACGCCGTTCCTGAAACAAAGAAGGCTGAGCTGGTGCAACGCTCACGCGACCGCTTTGCAGTCGCTAAGTGCGTCGCCGAAGCTGAAGCGGCGAGCGGGCGAATGGTTCCGTCGAGACAGCCCCCGCCGAAACCTGAGCGCGAAGTATCCCCGATAGAGACGGATGGAGCCCCTGATCGCAATATGCCCGGTGTCGAGACCGGCGAACATCAATATCTGCAGCGGATAGTGAAGCGGATCGCTGAGAAATATGACTTTATTGCAACGCTTGAAAAGCAGGTGCTTGGCGGTATTGGCCGGATCGATGTAGCTCTCGAGAATGGAAGCCTAAAAGTGGCTTGCGAGATCGCCGTTACAAACACGGTTCCGTATGAGGTACAGAGTATCCAGAAATGCACTAGCTCCGGATATGAAAAGGTCATCGTCCTATCTCCCGATGAACGGCACCTGCGCGAGATCGAGAAGGCCGCGCGCGAGACTATCGATGGAAGCAACATCGATCGCATCGCATTCCTGAAGCCCGAAAATTTTCACCTCTACCTCGAACGCCTTTGTGCTGATCTCGATATTGTTCGATCGCCGGATAAGGTCAGGGGCTATACGGTCGTTACTTCCTATGCCGACGCGCCGCCTTCCGCCGTCGAGCAGATAAACGACGCGATCGTCGAAATTCTAACGGAGGGACACGCGGAGTGAACGAGAAGGATGTAGTTCGATCGCGAGGCGGCGTTGCTCCGTTTGGCTATCGCTGGCACGAGGGCAAGCTCGAAATCGATGAGAGCGAGGCGCCGGTGCGACGTCTCATCTATGATCTTTTTCTAAAGCACCGTCGAAAGAAGACGGTAGCGAAACTTCTGAACGATCTCGGCTATCGGACCCGAAACAAGGCGAAATTCTCCGACACGGCGATCGATCGACTGTTAAGAGATAAAACTGCAAAGGGCACACGAGACGAGGGCGGTCTTCAGATCGAGGTCGAGCCGATTGTCTCGACCGATATCTGGGATCGTGCTAATCGTTTGCTCGGCGTCCGTGAGAACAAGCCGTCGGCGAATGTCTTCGTCGGGCGCTTGGCTTGTGCGTGCGGCGGTTCGATGAGCGTCCCTTCGAACTCAAACAAATATGTATGCGGTCGATGCCGCTCAAAGATTCCAGCCGATGATCTGGAAAACGTTTTCACTTCGCAGATCGGTCGCATGAACTTCGGCGCACAGGTGTTTGAAGATCGATGGCCTTCGCTCTCAAACGAGAAAAAACGCTTGGTAGTGGAACACCTATGTGAAAAAATCGTGGTCGCACGCGAATCGATATCGATACGATTCGCGTGCGACCCTTCCTTATTTAAAGCGCCAACACTTGAGCAACGTTCGGAACCCGGCAACGAAACCCCGCACGAACCTAATATCGACTCCGGAGATTCATCGGATATCGTCGAGCCATTGTTGAGTGAGGCGGAAGCCTCGCGGTTCCTTGGGATCTCCAAAATGACCCTTCTTCGCAAACGAAATGCAGGGCTTATCGGCTTCTTCCGGGTCGGCATTCGCGTTCTTTATTCGAAAGAAAAGCATTTGTTGCCGTACCTCGCGAAATGCGAGGTCCAGGGGCAACGTTTAGGATCGCAAAGGTAACCCCCGCTTGCGTTAGGTAATTTCGTAGGTAAATAACAAAAGCCCGTCAAACGTTGACGGGCTAAGTTATTATAAATATTGGCTCCGCAGGTAAGACTCGAACTTACAACCCTTCGGTTAACAGCCGAATGCTCTGCCATTGAGCTACTGCGGAATAATGGCACACCTCATTTTGAGGCGAATAACAAGATTAGAAAGTTGTGTCTGCGTTGTCAAGTATTTGGCTGTTTCGGCGCCTGTCGTTTAGAATCGTGACATCAAATGGCAAAAGCGGAGCTTAAGACCAGACCGACAAAGGCAAGCGTCGAGACATTTCTAAAAGGCGTCGCCGACGAACAACAGCGGATCGACGCTCGAAAAGTGGTCGAGATGATGAGACGTCTCTCGGGCGAGGAGCCCGTAATGTGGGGCCCCGCAATCATCGGATTCGGCTCGCAAATGCTGAAGTATGCCACGGGCCGCGAGCTTGAATGGCCAAGGACCGCATTTAGCCCGCGAAAGGGTAACTTGTCGCTCTATGTTCTCGCCGGAAGGCCGGTCGAGGCAAAGCTGCTCAAGAAACTCGGCCCTCATAAGGCGGGCGTTAGCTGCCTCGTCATTAAACGTCTCGCCGATGTCAACGAGAATGTCCTCGAAAGGCTCATCAAGGAGTCGTTAGAACCAGTCAACTCCGTTTCCCGACGGTCGGCGAAATAGTAAAAGACCCTTGCAGCACGAACTCATTCTCATCCTCGACTTCGGCTCACAGTACACCCAACTGATCGCACGGCGTGTGCGCGAGCAAGGTGTTTACTGCGAGATACATCCCTTCCACATGCCTGCGGATTCGATCGCCGCGAAGAACCCCAAAGGTGTGATCATGTCGGGCGGGCCGTCGAGTGTTTCGGACGAGGATGCACCGCGGGTCGAGGCGGGATTTTATGATAAGGTCAGAGCGCCAATTCTGGGCATCTGCTATGGGATGCAGCTCGTGGCTGTCGACCTAGGCGGCAGGAGCGCTCCCGCGGCACGGCGTGAGTACGGCCATGCGACGCTCAAGGTCTTAAGCGGGGCGACGCGATTGTTTCGCGAATTGCCATTCGAGCTCGACGTGTGGATGAGTCACGGTGATCACGTCACGGAGCTTCCGGTCGGTTTTGAGGTCACGGCAACGACGGGCGAGGTCGTCACGGCCATGGAAAGCTCCGAACGCGATATCTATTGTGTTCAGTTTCATCCTGAGGTTGCCCATACGCCGCTAGGCAAAGAGATCCTAAGAAATTTCTTGTTTGAAACTTGTCATTGCAGGGGTGATTGGACACCGGCAGGCTTTATCGCTGAAGCGATCGAGCGCATTCGCAGTATCGTCGGTCCGACCGGAAACGTGGTGTGCGGTTTGTCCGGCGGTGTCGATTCGACCGTCGCCGGTGTGTTGGTGCACGAGGCCATCGGCCCGAGACAGACGTGTATCTTTGTCAACAACGGCCTATTGCGGCATCGGGAATTTGAGGACACGCTTTCGGTTTACAGGGAGAATCTTCATCTCAACGTTGTCGGCGTGGACGCATCGCAGGATTTCTATTCGGTCCTTTCCGGCGTTAGCGATCCGGAGCAGAAGCGAAAAGCCATTGGAGCAACATTCATTGATGTTTTCCAGGCCGAGGCTGAGAAGATCGGCGATGTAAAGTGGCTCGTCCAGGGCACGCTTTACCCTGACGTGATCGAATCGGTCAGCCCACGTGGGACGTCGGTAACGATCAAAACACATCACAACGTGGGCGGCCTGCCCGATAAGATGCAGCTCAAGTTGATCGAACCTCTAAGGGAACTGTTTAAGGATGAGGTCCGCAATATCGGCCGAGATCTCGGTATCCCCGAGATGATCCTCGAACGGCATCCTTTTCCCGGGCCAGGCCTGGCAGTGAGGATACTCGGCGACATTACTACCGAGAAAGTTGAACTGCTGCAGCAGGCCGACCGCATCTTTATCGAAGAGCTGAAAACGTCCGGCCTCTATAGCGAAGTATGGCAAGCCTTTGCGGTATTGCTGCCGATACAATCGGTCGGGGTCATGGGCGATTTTCGCACCTACGAGAAAACCGTCGCCCTCCGGGCCGTCACCTCGACAGACGGGATGACTGCCGACTGGGCAAGGCTCCCGCATGAGTTTCTCGCGAAGGTCTCGTCACGTATCACGTCAGAGGTGCGTGGTGTAAACCGTGTCGTTTACGACATCTCGTCAAAGCCACCCAGCACGATCGAGTGGGAATAAATTCGCCAGATCAGTTTTCCTTGTAGATCTTTTCGCGGTCCTGAAATCCGTCCTTGACGACCGTTGTATCGATGTTGTTCTTATCGACGGGTATCGGCTCAATGAGTATCGAGGGAACTTCGATGCGGCCGTTGTTGACGGTGCGGGTCGTGTTAAGCTTTTCTTTTCTTGCAAGAGCTATGGCGGCTTCAACAGCAGCAGGAGCTAGCCGTGAGATCGGCTTGTAGACGGTCATCGCTTGCGTGCCTCTGACGATGCGCTGCAAGGCGGCAAGTTCAGCGTCCTGGCCTGATACGAGGACTTTGCCGGCGAGGCCTTGGGCGTTCAGTGCCTCGATGACGCCGCCCGCAGTCCCATCATTTGAGACCACCATCGCATCAATCTTGTTATTGTTCTGCGTTAGCGCATTCTCGGCGTGCTTGAGGGCCTCCTCAGCAAGCCACTCCTTGGCCCACTGATCGGCAACAACCTTAATGTCGCCGCGGTCAATCGCTGCTTGAAGGATGTTTAATTGGCCTTTTCGCAGCAACAGTGAGTTGTTGTCCGTCGGGGCTCCGCCGATCAACACATAATTGCCTTTCGGCATCTTTTCGAAGAGATATTCTGCCTGTAATTCGCCGACCCGTTCATTATCGAATGAAACGTAAAGGTCCGGCTCACTGTTCTTCACGAGCCTGTCATATGAAACGACCGGCACGCCCTGTTTGCGGGCCATCTCGACCATCGCACCCGCGACTTCTGCGTTGTGCGGGACGATAACCAGCACATCGATACCCTGCGTCAACAGGCTCTCGACCTGCTTCATCTGCGCTTCGTCATTGCCGTCAGCAGTTTGGAGCAGCACCTCAGCACCGAGTTCTGCGGCACGTTGCAGGAAAAGGTCGCGATCCTTTTGCCAGCGCTCCTGTTTTAAGGCATCCATCGCGAAGCCGATCCGAACCTTCTTCGCCGACGGCCCGTCCGACGTAACCGTCGCCGGACCGCAGCCCAAACTGCATGTCACCGCCATCAGGAGCACGAAGAGGACCAGGAGTTTGATATGCTTCATAAACTTCGGAGCGAGCCGGGAATCGCCGTAATCATACTAATTCGCTCGTCGAACCGGAAACGTCTTGCCGTCCGCGCGATAGAATGTACCCGAGTTATAGTTCTCATCGTCGAACTCAAAGCTGTTGCCGTCATCGGAATCAAAGGCGTTGCCGCTCCTGAAAACAAACACTTCGCTGCCGCGTCCCTTTGCCCAACGGACTTCGAAAGCCATCCGAATTGGCCTTACCGTGCAGGTCGTGTCACCGACGCGAAAGGTTCCCTCAAACTCACCGGCAACGTTTTTGACCGTGGGCGCGTTGGTCTTGGTCTCGCCCTTCCCGTAAGTTTGTCGATACAGCCCCATCAACGAGTTTCCGTTCTGGTACCTAACGTCATCGATCTTCCAGACGCCGCCTGTCGATCTAAGGAGGAAGGTTACGCGCTTCTTCTCGCCATAGTTCGTGAATGTCGCAACGACCGTCGCCGAATCACCGCTGACCTCAGCCGAACCAACGGAAAAGCCTTTCTTCTCAACGTCCTGGGCATCATATAGCGCGTCAAAGTCTATAGCCCCGATCTCAGTCGTGGCGTTCATTGAATCCTTCCAGATCATATCGGCGAGCGGTTTTGTGAAGAACCGATCGACAAGACCTCGGTCGCGCGTCTGAAAGAAGGGGCTGCGGCCCGTATCGTGATCCTTGTATAGGTCTGAGACCAAGGCTTGAGCCGACCCGGCCCGGTCTTGGCCCTCGTCGCCACCTTCCGGTGACGGTTCTGTTACGTTCGAGTTAGTATTTGTATTGGTCCACTCGGTATTTGTCGGCTTGTTGTTCAGTTTATCTGCAAGGGAACAACCCAGGCATGCGAGGCAAAGCAGGGCGGCCGGGACAAAGAGATCGTTCTTCATATACCTTGAATGCGTAGAGTAAAGGAAAAAGGCGACAAAAGTAAAACAAAAAGCGGGACCGATGACGGCCCCGCCCTTCAAAATCTGCCTGGTCCCATGCCCTATTTGCGCCCTCGCAGTATCAGGCCCAGTACGAGCCCAACAGCAGCCGAGATCAGGATCGTCTGGCCCGGTTTCTGGCGGGCAAATTCCTTCGCATCCTCGACCAATTCACGCGGGTCCTTGCTCGAAAGGTCCTTTATCTTGTCGCCGGCCTGCGTAAATTTCTCGCTGGCGTAGTCATAGGCCTTCGACGCCGTGTCCTGTATCTTCTGTCCGTATTCCTGTGCCTGCATCTTGAGATCTCCTAAAAACTCGTCCTGACCGGCCTTGCCGTCAACGGGCTCGTTTACCGTCATCAAACCCTGCTCCAGTTCCTTCTCTGCCTTTTTGACCTCTGCTTCAAACTCCGACATTGCTGATCTCTGTCCTCCAAGGTGAAAATGCGTCCGGGACTCTCTGATGAGAGTTAGCCGCCAATTGGTTGTAACGAAAAATGCAACCATTATGTTCGCGAATTCGTTCTCGGTCACAATTGGAGTGCCGCGGTTGACATAATAACCGCGCAGATGCGAATCTTTGTTGATGGAGTTAGTAAGCACTTACTAAGTATAGAGAATTGACCCGGGACGCTTTCACATGTGAACACACTGGCCGAATGAAGGGCGACGCCCGACGTGAGCAGATATTGATGACCGCTGTCCATCTCTTCTCACAACGCGGCTTTGATGGTACGACCACAAAAGAGATCGCCAAGGCCGCCGGTGTATCCGAGGCGATGGTCTTTCGGCATTTTGCCAATAAAGAGGAACTCTACGGCGCGATACTGCACACCAAAGGCTGCCAGGAAGGCGTAAGGCGTTTTCCGTGGGAGGAAAACGCGAAGCTGCAAAAGGCGATCAAGAGCGATGACGATTTTGCAGTCTTCTATCACATCGCTCTCGACGCAATGAATAAGCACCACGCCGATGAGGCATTCATGCGTCTGTTATTTTACTCGGCGCTAGAGGAGCACGATCTAGCTCAGCGCTTCTTTGATGAATTTGTCATAGAAGTCTACAAGTTCATCGGCGGATATATCTCGCGTCGGCAACGTGACAAGGCATTTAGGAAGGTGAATCCGCGGATCGTCGTGCGGGCGTTTATAGGGATGCTCATACATCATTCCATTAACAACATCCTCTGGGACAAGAGCCGAACGATCTTGAAGGTATCGAACGAGACAGCGGCGAAGAACTTTGCCGAGATTCTTCTGAATGGCATTAGGGCGTAGGAACAAGATGATCACGAAGAAACAGTTTGCAGTACTCGGCTGGATCGTGGCGGCGGGCTTGGGGGCGTCCTGCAGTTCGCGCAACTCAACCGGCAGCAATTCCGCCAACAATCAGCCGACGATCGTCGATATCACAACGGCCCAGGCCGTCACACGGCAGATACCGACGTACTTTGAAGCTACGGGCAATCTTGCAGGTGATGCGCAGACTGATGTTGCGCCGGTCATTGGCGGTAAGATCGTTGAGGTCAATTTCGATGTCGGGAGCTATGTCGAGAAGGGCAGCGTCCTGGTGCGCCTTGACGATCGTGACGCGCGGCTGCGGCTCGAACAGGCCGAGGCTCAGGTCGTGCAGCAGCGACGGGCCGTTGACACCGCGACGGCCACACTCAGGCAAGCGCAGGTGCGGCTTGGCCTGAAGGACGGTGAGACGTTCGATATCGAAACATTCTCGCAGGTAAAATCGACGCGGGCGAATCTCGTTCTTGCCGAGAAAGAACTCGCTCGGGCAGAGCGGCTGTTTGCTACGGAGGACGTATCGCGATCGTTCCTTGACCAGCGACGGGCGCAGCGTGACGCCTTGATCGGCCAGCTTGATGAGGCCCGCTCCAACGCCGCCGTAGCTGTTAGGGCGATCAACTCGGCTGAGGCACAGGTCGCCGCAGCTCGCTCGGGCATTGCAACAGCCGAAACGCAGGTAGATCAGGCACGAAAAGCACTCACCGACACGGCCATTCGGGCTCCGATCAGCGGCTATATTGCCGAACGCGTGGCCGATCTGGGCGAATTCATTACGCCCAACGCACCAAACACAAAGGTTGCGACCATTGTCCGGACAAGCACCCTGCGGCTCAAGATAGACGTTCCTGAACAATCTATCGGCAAGGTGGAGACAGGACAGGGTATTTCGCTCCAGGTCAGTGCTTATCCGGATCGAAACTTTTTAGGAACAGTTGCCCGGATCCTGCCAAGCCTTAATGCCACCGCTCGAACGCTAACGGTAGAGGCTGAGGTGCCGAACGGCGAGGGCCTGCTCAAACCGGGCCAATTTGCGACCGTAAGGATCGCTCAGTCAAAGGGTGAGAATGCCGTTATGGTTCCGGCCGCAGCCGTCAGAACGGAGGGCGACCTTAGCCGTGTATTTGTCGTAAAAGATGGGGCGGCGAGGGAGCAGCTTGTCCAGACAGGCATCCTCGAAGGGGACATGCTCCAGATCAAGCAAGGCATTGCGGAGGGCGACGTGATCGCAACTAGTGCGATTGGCGAATTATCGGACGGCGTCCTGGTCCGACAGGTAAATTGACGTTATGCAGTGGTTAGCCGAGGTCTGTGTCAAACGTCCGGTATTCGCGACGATGCTTGTCATGTCGCTCGTGGTGGTGGGGGCATTTTCGTTCCTGAGCCTCGGCGTCGACCTCTTTCCAAAGATCGACTTTCCGACGATCACTGTGACCGTGATCAATCCCGGCGCATCACCCGAGGAGGTCGAGACCGAGATCACGGAAAAGGTCGAGGAGGCTGTCAATACAATAAGCGGCATCGATGAGCTTCGCTCGACTTCGATCGAGGGCGTCTCGCAGGTCTTTGTCCAGTTCGTTCTCGAGAAGGATGTGAACGTTGCGGCGCAAGAGGTCGAGAACCGCGTCCAGACCGTTATTCCCAATCTGCCTGACACGGCCGAACAGCCCACGGTCCAGAAGCTGGACACGGATGCGGCTCCTGTGCTGCGGATCTCGATCTCAGCTCCGCGTTCCCGACGCGACGTCACTGAGATCGCAAAGAACAAGGTCAAAGAACGCATCGAATCGATCAACGGCGTCGGCCAGGTCACGATCATCGGCGGCCAGGAACGTCAGATCAACGTCTGGGTCGATCCAGACAAGATGCGTTCGTATAACGTTACGCCGGCCGAGGTTGCTGGCTCACTCCGTATTCAAAACATGGAGTTTCCTTCAGGCCGCCTCGACGAGGGACAAACTGAAACGAGCGTTCGAACGGTCGGAAAGATAGCAAAGCCGGAGGAATTCAACGAAGTAGTGGTCGCAACGCGAGGCGGCTATCAGGTCAAGATCAAGGATCTGGGTTATGTCGAGGACGGAGCCGAAGAACCGCGGTCAGAAGCTCGGCTGAACGGACAGCCTGCCGTCACGCTTGTCGTCTCAAAACAGTCCGGGCAGAATACCGTCTCTGTCGCGCATGACATCAAAGAACGCCTGAAAGAGATCGAACCGACGCTCCCGAAGGACTTTCAGATGCGGATCATCGGAGACAACTCGATCTTCATCGAGAACTCCCTACGCAACATCGAGGAACACCTGATCGTCGGTTCGATCCTGGCGGCTATCGTGGTCTTCCTGTTCTTATGGAGCTTTCGCTCAACGTTTATCGCAGGGCTTGCGATACCGACATCGATAATTTCGACCTTCGCACTGATGTATGCAATGGGATACACGCTCAATTCGATCACGATGCTCTCGCTCACGCTGATGGTCGGCATCGTGATCGATGATGCGATCGTCGTGCTCGAGAACATCTATCGGTTTGTCGACGAAAAGGGAATGAACCCATTCCAGGCAGCTATCGAGGGCACGCGCGAGATCGGTCCGGCCGTGATGGCGACCACACTCTCGTTGATGGCCGTGTTCGTGCCCATCGGCTTTATGCAGGGCATCGTCGGCAGGTTTATGTCTTCATTTGGCCTGACGGCTGCTTTTGCGGTCGCAGTATCGTTGATAGTCTCCTTCACACTGACGCCGATGCTGGCGGCCAGGCTCATCAAGGCTAAGAAAGACACGCACCGGCAGATCGCAGAGAGCGAATCTGAGATACACGGTGATGGCATGATCGCCGAGGCCGAAGCCAGCAGCCATTACCAAGGTTGGTTTCGACATCTCGACGGCGTCTATACATGGATGCTTCGATTCTCGATGGGTCATCGATGGGTGATCATCGGCCTGGTCGTGCTAGTATTTCTCAGCATTGTTCCGCTCTTCGTATTCGTCGGCAAGAACTTTTTACCGGTGGATGACCAATCTCAATTCGAGATCCAGATACGAGCTCCCGAAGGGTCAAGCCTGACAGCCACCTCGCAGATATTTGAGCGGATCGCATCGGAGGTCAGAAAGATCCCGGGTGTTACCGACACTCTCGCTACGGTCGGAGGCGGGCAGCAACAGGTCGTAAATTCAGGCACGATATATGTCAAGCTGGCGGACGTCAAGAATCGCGCCAAGTCTCAAGAGGCCATGATGGCCGATGCGCGCGAGCTGCTCAAAGGCTTCCCGGCCGAGCTGCGCACAAGCGTCCAACAGGTTCAGGCCTTTTCCGGTGGCGGCTTTCGAAACGCTAATGTGCAGTTCTTGATTTCAGGGCCTGACATCAAGAAGCTCGAGGAATACTCAGATAAGATCCTCGCTAAAATGAGGACGATCCAAGATGCCGTCGATATTGACTCAACGCTCATATCGGGCAAGCCGGAACTGCGGCTGGAGGTAGACCGTAACACGGCGGCCGATCTGGGCGTTCGCGTCGGCGATGTGTCCCAAGCCTTGAACACGCTGGTTGCCGGGCAGGAAGCCACCACATTCAATGCCGGCACGGATCAATACGAGGTTCGCGTACGGGCGATCAATCCGTTTCGAACAAGTATTGAGGGCCTCAATCGCCTTATTGTGCCGTCATCAAAGGTAGGCTGGGTCACGCTTGACCGTGTAGTCAAGTCGTCAGCGGGAACAGGTCCGAGTTCGGTTGATCGCACGAACCGCCAGCGTCAGGTAACTCTGCTCGCCAATACAAGGCCCGGCGGATCAGCCGCAAATATTACATCAGCGATCAACGATTATGTTAAGGAGCTTGATCTGCCGGCGGGTTACCGCACCGGCTATGTCGGCCAGTCAAAGGAGATGGGCAAGGCCGGATTCTACTTTTTACTCGCCTTCGCTCTTTCGTTCGTATTCATGTACATCGTGCTCGCTGCACAGTTCGAGTCCTTTATTCATCCGGTGACGATCCTGCTGACACTACCTCTTTCCATTCCGTTCGGCATATTCAGCCTGCTCATCATGGGACAGACGGTAAATATTTTCTCGGGCCTCGGGTTGCTCTTGCTGTTCGGTGTGGTGAAAAAGAATGCGATCCTGCAGATCGACCATACCAATCACCTCCGTTCGCAGGGAATGTCGCGCTATGACGCGATCATTCAGGCCAATCGCGACAGGCTGCGGCCGATACTTATGACAACGATCGCCTTGGTCGCAGGCATGATCCCACTGGTCGTCGGCACTGGCGCCGGTTCAGGCACTAACCGATCTATCGGTGTTCTCGTGGTCGGAGGCCAAACATTGTGTCTGCTCCTCACTCTGCTTGCGGTTCCCGTCTTCTATTCACTCTTTGACGATCTCGCTGAACTGAAGCTGTTCCGATACGTCAATCGTGTTGCCGAGTGGCTCTTCGGCGGCATCAAGCGGCGGTTCGCCGGTGCTACAAGTTCAGTTTTTACAAGGCAGTAATTCGGGATGCTGAAGTTTAGTCACGTTCTATTGATCTCGTTCTTTGCCTTAGCGGTCATCTCGTCCCGCGCACAGGTGCCGTCACCGTCGCCCGAGACCATAACAGTTCCGGCAATAGCTCCCGACTATCGAAGCGACGACCGGCTCTTGCCCGATCTCGGCCGCGTCGGTGTTGATATCGCCGATCAGCAAACCTTGACACTCAGAGAGGCGATCGAACTCTCCCTAGAGAACAACCGCGACATTGAGATTTCGCGCAAGACAGTTACGATGGCCGAGTTCGACCTAAAAGCGACCCGCGGTGCTTTCCAGGCACGCCTGACCGGTCAGGCATATTATGATCGGACAACTGCCCCGAACGTCAGTATTTTCAGCAGTAATCAGAAAACGACGGTCGGCACCATGTTTGGCAATGCGTCTATCTCGGCGGCATCAGAACGGTTCGGAACTATTGCCACAGCCTCGCTCAGCAACCAGCGTCTGGCGACGGACAACCCGATCTCGATCCTCAGCCCGCAGCTCAATGCAAGCCTTGGCCTCTCGGTGCTGCAGCCGCTATTCCGCGGCCGCAAGACGGATGTTGCCCGGCGCTCGCTTGCCCTAGCAAAGCGCAACATTGAGTTAAGCGATACTCAGTTTCGCCAGCGGTCGATCGAAACGGTCGCGAATGTCGAAAAGGCGTATTGGGACCTCGCATTCGCCCTTAGAAATCTTCAGGTCCAGCGCGATGCGGTTCGCGACGCCAGATCGCAGCTCGATCACAACCGCCGCCTCGTCGACGAAGGCCAGTTGGCACCAATAGACATTGTGGCGGCCGAGACACAGGTTGCCACGTTTGAACAGGCCGTTTATGACGCATTAAATACGGTTAATCTCGCAGAGAACGCGCTCAAGTTCCTTCTTTCGTCTAACCGAAGCGACCCGCTTTGGCGCCGTTCGATCACGCCGATAGAGCCGGTCGACCAGGCCGTACCAACGACAACGCTCGGCGAGGCAATGGACACGGCTCTTGCGCAACGGCCTGAGCTTGACCTCAACAGAACTCAGAAGGAGATCAACCTGATCGACCAGCGGCTGTATAAGGACCAGACCAAGCCTCAGATCGACTTCACGGCGAGTATCACCGAGACGGGAATTGGAGGGAGTGCGAATCCGAACTTTAGCCCAGATTTTCCGACGGCATGTCAGACGAATCCAAATTCGCCGGCGTGTCAGCAGCAGCAGGCCAACCTGGCTTTGCTTATCGGCAGTCCGTACCGCGGCGTTTTTGCTCACAGGTATCCGGTCTTTCGCGTCGGCATCAACTTCAATATTCCACTCCCGGGTGATAAGGCCGCAAAGGCCCAACTTGGCCGGGCCCGTGTGGAGGCTGATCGGCTTGAGGTTCAGCGCGAGCAGGTAGAACAAGGCATCGAGGTCGAGGTACGAAACGCGCTGCAGGCCGTAAGGACGGTGGAAGCGAGACTGAGGGCGGCTGCAATTGCTCGTGAGAATCTGACCCGACAGTACGATTCAGAAAGCCGCAAGATGCTAGCCGGACAATCCGATGTTTATAGGGTCCTCGAGCGCCAGACCGCTCTGGCCGCGGGCCGAAGCAGTGAGCTTCGAGCGCGCACCGAACTTAACAAAGCCATCGCCGAACTCCAGCGAGCGATGGGAAACACCCTGAAGGCTAACAATATTGAGCTAAAATAGCCCCGTATGCGAGCGGTCTACATTAGTGAGTTTGGCCGTTTGGATGGGATTGAGGTACGAGACATTCCGCCTCCGGAAGAGCCGCGCGGCGACGCTATTCTCGTCAAGGTTCACGCGGCCGGTATCAATCGGGCTGATATTCTCCAGGCCAAGGGACTATACCCGCCGCCGCCCACGTACGATCCTCACTTGCCCGGCCTGGAATTCGCAGGCAAGATCACGGCGATTGGCAGCACTGTCTCGACATGGAAACTCGGCGATCGTGTATTTGGAATAGTCTCGGCCGGTGGACAGGCAGAATTTGTGCTGACGCATTCGTCGCTGATCACTGCGATACCCGATGACCTTGATTATCTTGCCGCGGCTGCGGTTTCTGAAGCATTTGTTACGGCTCATGATGCCGTTATTACGCAGGCCGGCCTAACCGCGTGCGAAACTATCCTCGTCCATGCGGTCGGCTCGGGCGTCGGCCTGGCCGCGCTTCAGCTTGCCAAAGCCACGGGTGCGACGGTGATCGGCACATCAAGGACGGCTGACAAGCTTGACCGGTGCCAACCGTTCGGTCTCGATGTTGCAATTGACGCTGCCGACGGAGATTTCACAGACAAGGTCATGCACGCAACCAGCGGACGAGGCGTTGACGTCATCCTCGACCTTGTTGGCGGCTCCTATTTCCAGCGGAATCTTGCGTGCCTAGCCGAAAGAGGACGATTGATGCTCGTCGGACTGACATCGGGCCGCAAAGCAGAGTTCGATCTGGGTTTGGCCCTCAAGAAACGGCTCGTAATACGGGGCACCGTGCTGCGCTCGCGCACCTTTGCCGAGAAAGTTGCTGTGACCGACCGCTTTTCGCGGGAAGTACTGCCGATGCTCGTTAACGGTCATGTTAGGCCTAACGTGGACAGTGTTTTTCCTATGTCTCAAGTGGCTGATGCCTATGCTCGCGTGGCATCGAACGTAAATTTCGGAAAGGTTGTATTAGAGCTCTAGGCCATGATCCGCGTCGCAGCTTCGTCCGTAACCACACACAGCCCTGCGACACCCTGCGCGTCGAGCTCAAACATGAGGCCCCGGGCCTGCGCATAGGTCAATCCGCCTGCCTGCAGCCCTTCGAAGGATATTACAGCCCAAACGGGATCATCGAGCCGCGACGGCAGGACATCGGATAATGCGTCGTCGAACGCAGACGTAACATCGCTTGTTTCGTGATCCTCGTCCATCCTCCTCTTTAGATGCACGGTGCCGGACCGCATCTCCTGAATTCTCATCACACAAAAAAGAGCGCTTCAAACGTTAGCACAGACGAAAAACATGTGTAAATACTTTTTTTGCATCGATTTCCAGCTGCTTGATAGAATCAGATTGTCGTTATGCTCTTTCGCGAATCCATATTTGTGACCGGCTTTCCGGGCTTTATCGCCAGCCGTCTTGTAGAGAAGCTCGCCGCCCCTGAGACGCAGTTCTTTCTCATAGTCCAGCGGCAGTTTACCGAAAAAGCCATGGCTGAGGTCGAGGACATTGCCGAGACCACGCGTACTCCGCTTGAGTGTTTTGTTCTGGTCGAGGGCGATATCACGCTGCCGAAACTTGGTATTTCGGACACAGATCTTGAAACGATGCAGCACGAGGTGACCGACGTTTTTCACCTCGCAGCGGCATATGATCTCGCGGTCGAGAAAGACCTAGCGTTCCGTGTGAACTACGAGGGGACGAAGAATATTAATGATTTTGTGCATACGATCCGTCCGCTTCGCAGATACAATTACGTCTCAACCTGTTATGTGGCCGGCAAACGCGAGGGCCTGGTACTGGAATCCGACCTCGAGCATAAGGCTGGCTTTCGAAATTTTTATGAGGAAACAAAGTATCTCGCCGAGTTGGAAGTTCAGAGTCTAAAGCCGACATTGCCGGTTACCATCTTTCGTCCTTCAGTGGTTGTCGGCGATTCCAGAACCGGCGAGACGGCGAAATACGACGGCATCTACTATTTGATCCAATACCTGCGAAAAGCTCCTCAGATACTCCGGATCCTAAACGTCGGCAATGACGCCGTCAGGCTCAATTTGGTGCCTGTGGACTTTGTCGTTGACGCAATGGCCGCGCTCGCGAAGGACAAGGCCGCTACAAGCCAAACGATAGCCTTGGCCGACCCGTCTCCGCTGACAACGGCGGAGCTTTTTGACATTATCGCAAAAGAGTTGACCGGCCGCAGGTCAGAGTTCCGTCCATCGCCGCGGCTGACAGAGTGGTTTCTCAACACGCGTATCTCGCCGCTCGTTACCGGTCTGCCGCATCATGGCGTGCCGTACTTCTTTGTTTCGCAGACCTATGACACAAGTATTGCTCAACAGCTGCTGAGACCGCACAGCATCGAATGCCCGCAGTTTCCCGCTTATGTCGGCAACCTGCTCGACTTTGTCGATGAGTTTCCGGTGTTATGAAGCAAAGCCTGATCTTAGTCAGGCATCGAACGATCAGATGAAGTCTGTCTTAAGCTGTGCGCTCTTCCTTACATTGTCAACGATCGC
Organism: Chloracidobacterium sp.; assembly: GCA_016715795.1. Classification (NCBI taxonomy): domain Bacteria; kingdom Pseudomonadati; phylum Acidobacteriota; class Blastocatellia; order Chloracidobacteriales; family Chloracidobacteriaceae; genus Chloracidobacterium; species Chloracidobacterium sp. The sequence goes on along the minus strand of JADJXP010000001.1, from coordinate 701,028 downwards.
TTTCGGCCAGAGCGGCCGGGTGCAGCCAACGCCAACGCCGGAAGAACCACTCAAGGTCGTCACCGAAGAGATCAAGCTCAACGTCCTGGCTTTCGACGCCGATGGTAATTTCTTCCCTGGCCTGACGGCGAACGATATCGTCATCACGGA